>JBEEOG010000385.1:0-5317 GCA_041191745.1 Pseudomonadota bacterium
AGATTGCCAAGCTGGGCGAATTCCTGTCCGACCCCGACCTCTTCACGCGCGAACCGGTGAAGTTCCGCAAGGCCTCTGAAGGCATGGCCGAACGGCAGGCGCTGCTCGCCGCCGCCGAGGAAGAGTGGCTGAACCTGGCCGACCGCGCCTAGGTTCCCCTGCCGCCGATCACATCCGGCGGAAGCCCGCGCGATCGGCGGGGGCATGCCGGCCCTGGATTCCCGTTCCGGCAAGCCTTGGCCGACGCTTGCGCGCGGTGACACTTCCGCCTCTCCGAAGGGTTGTGCCCTGCCGGCCGAAGGAACAGGTCGGTGTCCGTCGCGGCCCCGAAGACGAAGGGCCGCCGCAGAAAAAAGGAGAACGAGAGATGATGAAGCGGATCGCAACCGCCCTGATCACCACCGGCCTTGTCGGCGTGGCCGCCACCCCCCTGCTGGCCGGCGGCCCCGTGGTCGTGGCCGAGGAAGCCACCGTCAGCGCGCCCGTCCCCGTCATGTCCGCCCCGCAGACGGGCGGCGACTGGGCGGGGTTCTATGGCGGCGCGCAGCTGGGCTTCGGCAATGTCGGATCGACGGACCCGCTGGCGGGCGACGGGGACGGCCTTCTGGGCGGTCTGCACGCGGGCTACCGGATGGATTTCGGCACCTTCGTCGCGGGGGCCGAGATCGCCTATGACTTCGCCAATATCGACCTTGGCGATCTGGAGGTGAACACCGTCAACTCCATCGGGCGTCTGGGCCTGACGGGCGGCGCCGATCTGGGCCAGACGCTGGTCTATGGCGCGGTCGGGATGGCCACGGTCGATGCCGAGGTGGGCGGCGTGGACTCGAGCGCGGATGGCCATTACTACGGCATCGGCGTCGATTATGCCCTGTCGCCCACGATGACGGTCGGCGGCCAGCTTCTGCGCCACGAATTCGACGATGTGACGGGCGGGCCGGTCGTGGCCAACGAGCTGGACACCACGCTGCTGCAGGCGAAGGTGTCGTTCAAGTTCTGACACCCGCCCCCGCGCGGAGGGAAAGGGCGGCATCCGGCGACGGGTGCCGCCCGTTTCCATGGGCCCCGTTTTTTCCGGGGCGCGCGCGGAATTTTCCTTGGCGCGGCGGCGCGGGTCGTCTAACGCTTTGCCCATGACGACCAAGCGCATCAAGGCCATTTGCCGCATTCCCTGCTGACCATCGGTCACGCGGGCGCGCCTCGTCATTCCCAAGGAAGAACGAAGTTGCTAGACCCGCGCGGGAAGTCGCGGCAACGGGCCGTTTCGGGACGAAGACATGGTGACGATCCGACTGCACAACACCAAGACCCGCCGGAAAGAGGTGTTCGAGCCGATCGACGCCCGCGACGTGCGGATGTATGTCTGCGGCCCCACCGTCTATGACCGCGCCCATCTGGGCAATGCGCGGCCCGTGGTGGTCTTCGACACGCTCTTCCGCCTGCTGCGCCATGTCTACGGGGCGGCGCATGTCACCTACGTCCGCAACTTCACCGATGTGGACGACAAGATCAACGCCACGGCGCTGGCGCGCAAGGAGGCGGGGGCGGAGGGCACGCTGGAGGCGCTGATCGCCGAGCGGACCGAAGAGACGATCGGCTGGTATCACGCCGACATGGACGCGCTCGGCGCGCTGCGCCCCACGCAGGAACCCCGCGCCACGGCCCATATCGGCGGCATGATCGCCATGATCCAGACGCTGATCGACCGCGGCCATGCCTATGCCAAGGATGGCCATGTGCTGTTCCGCGTGCGGTCCTATGCCGATTATGGCGCGCTGTCGGGCCGGTCGGTCGATGACATGATCGCGGGCGCGCGGGTGGAGGTTGCGCCCTTCAAGGAAGACCCGATGGACTTCGTGCTGTGGAAGCCCTCGGACGCCTCGCTTCCTGGCTGGGAGTCGCCTTGGGGTCGCGGGCGGCCCGGCTGGCATATCGAATGCTCGGCCATGTCGCTGGAACTGCTGGGGCCGAGCTTCGACATCCACGGCGGCGGCATCGACCTGCAATTCCCCCATCACGAGAACGAGGTGGCGCAAAGCTGCTGCGCCCATCCCGAAGCGGGTTTCGCGCGGGTCTGGATGCACAACGAGATGCTGCAGGTCGAAGGCAAGAAGATGTCCAAGTCGCTTGGCAACTTCTTCACCGTGCGCGACCTGCTGGAGCAGGGGATCGCGGGCGAGGTGATCCGGATGGTCTTTCTTGGCACGCATTACGGCAAGCCGATGGACTGGACCCAGCGGAAAGCAGATGACGCGCAGCGAACCCTAAACCGTTGGCACCATTTGACGAAGGGGTACACTCGGACGGAGGAATACGCACTGCGGCTTGATCAGAGATTCCTCGGAGCGCTTGCTGATGATCTGAACACGCATCTCGCGTTGACGTACCTACGTGAGATGGAAGACGAGCCACAGAAACTGCTGGATCACGCACAATTCCTTGGGCTCATGGCCGAAGATAGGCGGAGTCTCCTTTCATCGATTAGCCTGAGTTCAGGTTCTGCCCAGACGCCGGAATTGGCTGAATTGGCCCAGAAACTTGATGTCCTACGTCAAGAAGCAAAGGCGACCAAGGATTTCGCCCCCGTCGATGCGATGAAGGCGGCGCTCGTCGCTGCGGGGGTCGAGGTCAGGATGTCCAAGGCCGGCGTCGAATTGCTGGCGGGTGCAGGCTTTGACCCCGCCCGTCTGGAGGGGCTGCTGTGAGCGATTTTTCTGCGAAAAATCAGGGGGGCCGTCTGCCCCCCTCGGCCCTGGCGGGCCTCACCCCCCGAGGATATTTGGGAACAGATGAAGGGGGCAGGGCATGACGCGCGAGCGGCTTTACCTCTTTGACACCACGCTGCGCGACGGGCAGCAGACGCAGGGCGTGCAGTTCTCGACCGCCGAGAAGCAGGCCATCGCGCGGGCGCTGGATGTGCTGGGGGTGGATTACATCGAAGGCGGCTGGCCGGGGGCGAACCCGACGGACAGCGATTTCTTCGCCCATGCGCCGCAGACGCGGGCGACGATGACGGCCTTCGGCATGACCAAGCGCATCGGGCGGTCGGCCGAGAATGACGACGTGCTGGCCGCCGTGCTGGATGCGGGCACGCCTGCGGTCTGTCTGGTGGGCAAGGCGCACGAGTTCCATGTGCGGACCGCTTTGGGATGCACGCTGGAGGAGAATGTCGAGGCGATTTCTGCATCCGTCGCGCATTGCGTGAGGAAGGGGCGCGAAGCCCTTCTGGATGCGGAACATTTCTTCGACGGCTACCGCGCCGATCCGGCCTATGCGCTGGCCTGCCTGCGCGCCGCGCTGGAGGCGGGGGCGCGCTGGGTGGTGCTGTGCGACACCAATGGCGGCACGCTGCCCGAGGAGGTGGGCCGCGTCGTGGCCGAGGTGATCGCGGCGGGCATTCCGGGCGACCGGCTGGGCATCCATTGCCATGACGACACGGGCAACGCGGTCGCCAACAGCCTTACCGCCGTGCGGGCGGGCTGCCGCCAGATCCAGGGCACGCTGAACGGGCTGGGCGAACGCTGCGGCAATGCGAACCTGACGACGATCATCCCGACGCTGCTGTTGAAGGAACCCTTCGCCAGCCGCTTTGTGACGGGTGTCACGCAGGGGGCGCTGGCGGGCCTCTTGAAGACCAGCCGCCAGCTTGACGACATCCTGAACCGCGTGCCCCTGCGGAGCGCCCCTTACGTCGGCGCCTCGGCCTTTGCCCACAAGGCGGGGCTGCATGCCAGCGCGATTCTGAAGGACCCCGCGACCTACGAGCATATCGACCCCGCGCTGGTGGGGAACGAACGCGTCATCCCGATGTCCAACCAGGCGGGCCAGTCGAACCTGCGCGCGCGGCTGGCGGCGGCGGGCATCGAGGTGGAAGCGAAGGACCCGCGCCTTGGCCGCATCCTCGATGTCGTCAAGGAGCGCGAGGATCAGGGCTACGCCTATGACGGCGCGCAGGCGAGCTTCGAGCTGGTCGCGCGGGCCGAGCTTGGCCTTCTGCCCGAATTCTTCGAGGTGAAGCGCTACCGCGTGACGGTGGAGCGGCGCAAGAACAAGTACAACCGCATGGTCAGCCTGTCGGAAGCCGTGGTCGTGGTGAAGATCGGCGAGGAGAAGATGCTCTCGGTCAGCGAGTCGATGGACGAGACGGGCACCGATCGCGGCCCCGTCAACGCGCTGGCCAAGGCGCTTGGCAAGGACCTCGGCCCCTATCAGGCCTGCATCGACGAGATGCGGCTGGTCGATTTCAAGGTCCGCATCACGCAAGGAGGGACCGAGGCCGTCACCCGCGTCATCATCGACAGCGAGGATGCGGCGGGGCGGCGTTGGTCCACCGTGGGCGTCAGCGCCAATATCGTGGATGCGAGTTTCGAGGCGCTTCTGGATGCGATCAACTGGAAGCTGATCCGCGACATCGGGGCGCCGGTCGCATGAGCCTCGATGCCTGCGCGGCGCTGGTGGAACGGGGCGATCCCGACCGTTTCGCCGCGATGATGGCGGCACCCGTGGCGGCGCGGGGGCCGATGGCGGTGCTTTTCGCCTTCAATTTGGAGGTGGCGCGCGCGCCCTGGGTCACGAAAGAGCCGCTGATCGCCGAGATGCGGCTGCAGTTCTGGCGCGATGTGGTGGCCGAGGCGGCGGCGGGCAGGACCCGCGCGCATGAGGTGGCGGGGCCGCTGGCCAACCTGATCCGCGACAGGGGGCTGCCTGCCGGTCTGCTCGACCGCATGGTCGAGGCGCGGCGGGCCGACATCTATCCCGACGGCTTTGCCGATCAGGCCGCGATGGATGCCTATCTGGAGGATACGGGCGCGGGGCTGATGTGGGCCACGGCGCTGGCCCTTGGCGCAGGGGCAGAGGCAGAGGCAGAGGCGGCGGTGCGCGCCCATGGCCATGCCACGGCGCTGGTCGCATGGCTGCGCGCCGTGCCGGAACTGGAGGCGCGGGGCCACGTGCCGCTTGTCGACGGGCGCGAGGTGGCCGTGGCCGCGCTTGCCCGCACGGCGCTGGCGCGGCTGGCACGCGACGGGGCAGGGCGGCCACGGGGCCTTGCCCGCGCGGCGCTGCTGCCCGCGTGGCAGACAGGCGCGCTCTTGCGTCAGGTCGCGCGCGATCCAGCGCGCGTGGGCCTGGGGCAGATGGGGCTGTCGCCCTTCGGGCGGCAGGCGCGGCTTTTGCGGGCGGCCTTTCTGGGCCTGTGATTGCCGCAAAGTTAACCAAAGCCTTACCAGAGATGAACACGGTCCTGCCGTTTTCGGGGGCCACCCTTGCCGGCATTCGTTTGTGCAAGGGTCTTTCCGATGCCCACGACCGTGATGAC
>JBEEOG010000386.1:0-2915 GCA_041191745.1 Pseudomonadota bacterium
TCATGCATTGCGCCGAACCCGAGGTAACGGGGATCGACATGTACATGGGTTCGGGCGGCGCGCCCGAAGGGGTGCTGGCGGCGGCCGCGCTCGCCTCGGCCGACCTGATCGGTCGCGGGGACGAAAAGGCCGCCGATCAGGCCGCCGTGAACGCCATGCGCGACCAACTGAACCTGCTCGACATCGCGGGCGTCGTCGTGATCGGCGAGGGCGAGCGGGACGAGGCCCCGATGCTCTACATCGGCGAAGAGGTGGGCACCGGCAACGGCCCCGCCGTGGACATCGCGCTCGACCCGCTGGAAGGCACGACGCTGACGGCCAAGGACATGCCCAACGCGCTGACCGTGATCGCCATGGCCCCGCGCGGCACGCTGCTGCACGCCCCCGACGTCTATATGGACAAGCTCGCCATCGGCCCGGGCTACAAGCCCGGCACGGTGACCATGACCATGACGCCTTCCGAACGCGTCTCGGCCCTTGCCGCGGCCAAGGGCGTCTCGACCGAGGACATCACCGTCTGCGTCCTCGAACGCCCGCGGCACGAGGAGATGATCGCCGAGATCCGCTCCACCGGCGCGGCGATCCGGCTGATCACCGATGGCGACGTGGCGGGCGTCATGCATTGCGCCGAACCCGAGGTAACGGGGATCGACATGTACATGGGTTCGGGCGGCGCGCCCGAAGGGGTGCTGGCGGCGGCCGCGCTGAAATGCATGGGCGGGCAGTTCTTCGGCAAGCTCCTGTTCCGCAACGATGACGAACGCGCCCGCGCCCGCAAGGCGGGCATCACCAATTTCGACCGCGTCTACACCCGCGACGATCTGGTGCGCGGCGACGTGATCTTTGCCGCCACCGGCGTCACCAGCGGCTCGCTTCTGGCCGGGATCAAGCGCGAACCGGGCTGGGTCACGACCGAGACGATCCTGATGCGCTCCAAAACCGGATCGGTGCGCCGCATGACCTATCGCAGCCCCCTGCGCTGAGGCGCGGGCTTGCGGGCGCGCCGCGATTGGGGCAATCCGGTCGCCATGACGCGCGCTTTCCTGAATGTCGAAACCTCGCTGACGGGCCGCCGCTGGGTCGGCCCGACGGCGGACGAGGATCGTCTGGCCGAAGCGATGGCGCAGGCCACGCGCCTGCCGCTGGCGCTGTGCCTGACGCTGGCGCGGCGCGGCGTGACGCCGGACGGCGCGCTTGACTACCTGACCCCGTCGCTGCGCGACCTGCTGCCCGATCCCCTGTCGCTGAAGGACATGGGCCCCGCCGCCGCGCGCTTCCTTGCCGCCGTCAGGGCGGGCCAGCGCATCGCGGTCTTTGCCGATTACGATGTGGATGGCGGGTCTTCGGCGGCGCTGCTGGTCGTCTGGCTGCGCGCGATGGGGCGCGAGGCGACCGTCTACATCCCCGACCGGATCGACGAAGGCTATGGCCCGAACGTCCCCGCGATGACGATGCTGGCCGCCGCGCATGACCTGATCATCTGCGTCGATTGCGGCACGCTGAGCCATGAACCGATCGCCGCCGCCGCGCGGACCTGCGATGTCGTCGTCCTCGACCACCATCTGGGCGGCGAGGTGCTGCCCCCCGCGCTGGCCGTGGTCAACCCCAACCGCCAGGACGAGGATGGATCGCTCGGCCATCTCTGCGCCGCGTCGGTCGTGTTCCTGATGCTGGTGGAGGCGAACCGCCAGTTGCGCGCCGAAGGTGTGCAGGGGCCGGACCTGATGGCGATGCTCGACCTCGTGGCGCTGGCCACGGTGGCGGATGTCGCGCCGCTGGTGGGGGTGAACCGCGCGCTGGTGCGGCAGGGGCTGCGCGTCATGGCGCGGCGCGAACGGCTGGGGCTGCGCGCGCTGGCCGATGTGGCGCGGCTCGACTCGGCCCCCAGTTGCCACACGCTGGGCTTCCTCTTCGGTCCCCGCGTCAATGCGGGCGGGCGGATCGGGGCGGCCGACCTTGGCGCGCGGCTTCTGTGCTGCACCGACGAGGCCGAGGCGAAGGCACTGGCGCAGCGGCTGGACGAGTTGAACAGCGAACGGCGCGAGATCGAGAACCGCGTCCGCGACGAGGCGATGGCACAGGCCGAGGCGCGGGGACTCGACGGCCCGCTCGTCTGGGCGGCGGGCGAGGGCTGGCATCCCGGCGTGGTGGGGATCGTGGCCAGCCGCCTGAAAGAGGCGACGAACCGCCCCGCGGTGGTGATCGGCCTCGACGGGGGCGAAGGCAAGGGATCGGGCCGGTCGGTCACCGGCGTGGATCTTGGCGCGGCGATCCACCGCCTCGCCGCCGAAGGGCTGCTGGTCAAGGGCGGCGGGCATCGCATGGCGGCGGGCCTGACGGTGGCGCGCGACCGGCTGGAACCCGCGATGGCGCGTCTGGCCGCGCTTCTGGCGCGGCAGGGTGCCGGCGCGGGCGGGCCTGCGGACCTGCGGCTCGACGGGCTTCTGATGCCGTCCGGCGCGACCGTGGCGCTGGTCGAAAAGCTGGAAGAGGCGGGGCCCTACGGTGCCTCGGCCCCTGCCCCGCGCTTCGCCTTTGCCGACATGGCGGTCCACGGGCGCCGCGTGGGCGAGAGCCACCTGAAGGTCAGCCTGTCGGACGGCATGGGCGCGCGCATTGACGGCATTGCCTTCGGGGCCTTCGACACCCCGCTCGGCGCGGCCCTGTCCGAAGGCGGACACGCGCGTTTCCACGTCGCGGGCAGGCTGGAGTTGAACGTCTGGAACGGCCGCACCACCGCGCAGTTGCGCGTCGAGGATGCCGCCCGCGCCTGACCGCGTTTTTCCCCTTGCGAGTCACCACGGGCCAAACTAGATACCCCGTCACCGACAGCGTGGCCCGTTCGTCTATCGGTTAGGACACCAGGTTTTCAACCTGGGAAGAGGGGTTCGACTCCCCTACGGGCTGCCACGGTT
>JBEEOG010000387.1:0-4560 GCA_041191745.1 Pseudomonadota bacterium
GAGCCCCACGCCTTCGATGATCTGGCGCGTGTCCAGCCCGTTGATCGCGGCATAGGTGTCCAGCTCGTTGAAGAACGACACCCGCATGGCAAGGTAGGTATTGGCGAAGAGCTTGATCGCCTCGGCCTCGGTCGGGCCGGTGAAGAGGGTGGGCACATCCTGCCGGATCGCCCCTTCGGCCATCAGGCGGGCGAAGGTGCGGCCCGCCTCTCCCTGATCGCCCACGACGATGCGCGAGGGGTGGAGGTTGTCGTAAAGCGCGCGCCCCTCGCGCAGGAATTCGGGCGAGAAGATCAGCCGCCCACAGCCCGTCTCCTCGCGCGTGCGGGCGGTGTAGCCCACGGGGACGGTGGATTTGATCACCACCGTCGCGGCAGGATTGATCGCCATCACGTCGCCGATCACCTGCTCGATCGAGCGGGTGTCGAAATAGTTGGTGACGGGATCGTAATTCGTGGGCGTGGCGATGATGACGAAATCGGCGCCCTCGTACGCCTCGCGCGGGTCGAGCGTGGCGCGGAAATCGAGCGGCCGGTGCGCCAGATAATCCTGCAACTCGGCATCGATGATCGGGCTTTGGCGGCGGTTCAGCGCGGCCACCCGTCCCGCGTCGATATCGAGCGCGACCACCTTGTGGTTCTGCGCCAGAAGCACCCCGTTCGATAGGCCAACATAGCCCGTACCGGCAATCGCAATCTTCATCACACGTCCGTCCTGTCTACGGCCCCCAAGCCTTGGGCCATCTTGCGCGCGAAGGCAAGCGCGCGGCAGGGCGGTCGGTTCCGTCGGGGGCGTTCAGCCGCGCAGCCGCAGCTGCAGCCGTTCGGTCACCTGCAGCGCCGCGGGCGGGGTGCCGTCGATCCGGCGCAGCAGAAGATCTGCAAGGATCATGCCTGCAAGTTCGGCGGCAAACCAGGCGACATGGATCGGGGCAGGCATCAGCGCGGGCAGGCGGGTGGCAGACCGCACGGCAAGCCCGAGATCGTCCAGCCCGATCCCCGCGCGGGCAAGCATCTGCACCGCCTGCGCCAGATGGGCGTCGCTGCCGCAGAACAGCGCGTCGATCCGGCCCTGCCGGATCGCCGTGACAAGCGCATGGGCATCCTGCGGGGGCAGGGCGGGCGGGTCCGCCCCCGCCGCCGACAGCGCGGCGGACAGGCCCTGCCGCCGCGCCGCCGCGTCGAGGACGCGCGGATCGTCATCCAGCAGCGCGATCCTGCGCCGCCCTTCGGCCAGCAGCCCTGCGGCCAGCCGAGCGGCGGCATCGGCCTCGTCGAGGAACAGTCCCGCCTGTGTCGGACGCTCCGTGCAGGGGCCGAGCGTCACGAAGGCCGCGCCCCGATCCGACAGCAGCGCCAAGCGCGGATCGTCCCGCGTCAGGCGGTCGATCACGAAGCCGTCGGCGCTGTTCGCCCGCAGCGCGCTCGACAGCGCGCCAAGGCCGACAGAGGCCGCCGCCGAAGGCAGGCTGCGGAGCGCGTATTCCGTCTGCGCGAGACGCCGCTGCAGGCCGCCCATCAGGCCGATGGGCGCGGGATCGCCATCCTCGTCCCCGAGGCCGATCTGCGCGAGGATGGTGTAGCTGCGCCCCGTCCGCAGCCGCAGCCCGTCGAGGTTCGGGACATAGCCCAGCGCCTGCGCCGTCTCGCGGACACGCTGCACGGTCGCCGGACCGATCTTGTGCCCGTCCTTCAGCGACCGCGCGACGGTCGTGACCGAAAGGCCGAGCTCTTCGGCAATGCGCTTGAGCGTCACCGGACGCCGCGCCTTCGGTGGGGTACTGTCGGGGGGCATGATTGTTATCACTTTGAGTGAAACCGGAGGATGCGCCGTTCACCCAGAGGATGCAAGACACACTTTCGGCGGCAGAGGGGAGCCACAGGATCGTGGTCCTTGCTCTGGTTTGGTTGTGCCGATAATCAATATTATGTTAAACATGAGATCTGTCCGGCGACCGTGCTGGACCAATCGCGCGCAATCGCTTATCCGGTGGCCCACCCAACGCCCACCACAGGATAAGGCCCATGAGCTTTTCGCGCAGCATCAAGATCGCCCCGTCGATCCTGTCGGCGGATTTCGCCAATTTCGGCGCGGAATGCCGCGCGATCGAGGCGCAAGGCGCCGACTGGGTGCATGTCGATGTGATGGATGGCCATTTCGTGCCGAACCTGACCTTCGGCCCCGCGCTTTGCGCCGCGATCCGTCCGCATATCAAGGGCGTGATGGATGTCCATCTGATGATCGCGCCGGTCGATCCCTATATCGAGGCCTATGCGAAAAGCGGTGCCGATGTGATCACCGCGCATCTGGAAAGCGGCCCGCATGTCCACCGCACCCTGCAAGCCATTCGCGCGACGGGGAAAAAGGCAGGTCTGGCGATCAACCCCGGCACCGGCATCGATGCCGTGGGCCATCTTCTGGACCTGACCGACCTGATCTGCGTGATGACCGTGAACCCCGGTTTCGGCGGGCAGAAATTCATCGCCTCGCAGGTCGAAAAGGTCCGCGCGCTGCGGGCGATGATCGGCGACCGGCCGATCCATATCGAAATCGACGGCGGCGTGACGGTCGATACGGCCCCCCTGGTGGTGGCCGCTGGGGCCGATGTCCTGGTTGCCGGATCGGCGGTCTTCAGCGGCGGTTCCGTCGATAATCCGAGGGTTTACGGCGAAAACATCGCGCGCATCCGCAAGGCTGCCGAAGCCGCGCGCTAGGCCTCGGCCGCGTTCGTCTTGGCCGCCAGCCGGTTGCCGGGCCAAAGCGACAGCACCCGCCACGCGATCCACGGCACCACGACCAGCGCGGCGGCCAGAACCGCCAGCCCTGCGGCGGTCCATCCCGTCAGGATCAGCGCCGAAGCCGTTGATGCGAGCGGGAAAGTCAGCGCCCCCCAAAGCGCGCTGAACCCCGACGCCAGCAGCCAGCGCGCGCCCAGAACCAGCGCCGCCAGCAGCGCCGCGGCCAGCAGCGCGAAGCCCTGCGCCAGCATCGCCTGCCCCGTCAAGGCCGCCACCGTGGACAGAAGCGCCGCCGGCGCAAGGTGGATCGCCAGCAGCGGGCGCAGCGGCGCGGGCGGGACCACACGGGCGAAATCCACCGCCGCCAGCCCCCAGATCAGGGCGGCGACGGGCATGGTCGCGTAAAGCAGCGCCACGGCGATCTGGTCCTGCCCCAGCGCCGCCGCCCCGACCCCACCCACGATGAAGCCCACGAAGGACAGGTGCAGCGTCGGGTTCGGGCTGCGCGCGGGCGCGGATCCGCGCAGCAGAAGCCGCGCCAGCATCCCCGCCAGCGCCGCATGGGCCAGCAGCGCGACCCAGAGCAGACCCAAGGCCACCGCGGGCGCAAAGGGCGCCAGCACCGCGGCCATCAGCATGCCCCCCATCGTCGCGGCGGCCAGCCCCGCACGGCCCGGCAGGCTGCCCATATCCTCGGCCAGCACGCGCGGGCGGCGGGCCAGTTTCGCCAGATAGGCAAAGACGGCAAAGGCCCACAGCACCGCCACCGCGCCGAGAGCCGCATCCGCCATGCCCGTGGGCATGTCCAGCGCACCAAGGCCCCGCTTCAGCGCCAGCCCCAGTCCGAGCAGGCCGAGGATCGGCGGAAAGACCGCGGGCGGCGTGCGGGCAAAGCGCGCGGGCTTGCGCGGCGGGAATTCGGGGGGCGGAAACATCTTCGGGCGGATGCGGGCGGGGTCTTGCATGGCGTCACCTCTCTGCGACAGCTAAGCGCCCCTGCCCCGCAAAGCCAAGCCGTCTTATCGGCGCAGGTCGCCCCCTAGCGCAGGTCCCCTTGGCGCAGGACGGGAAACCAGTCCTCGCGCAGGCGCTGGCCTTCGGTCATCCCGTGATCGGGGAACGGGGGCGAGGTGCGGCCCGGCCGCTGCACATAGCGCGCGTCATCCCCCACCAGCCGCAGCGAGAAGGCGCGGCGGCGGCGGTCCGTCGTGTTCCCCCGCGCGCCATGCAGCGTCAGGTAGTCAAAGGCCACGGCATCGCCCGGCTCCATCTCCCATTCCAGCACGCGCATGCCTTCGGCATCGGGGTCCGGCACGGGCATGTACTTGTCCGAGTCGGGGTAGAAATTCGTCTCGGCCAGCCAGCGGGTCGGCAGCACCTCTTTCTCCCAGCGGTGGCTGCCCGCCACGCAGCGCAAGGAGGCCTCGCGCACGGGATCGAGCGGCGACCAGAAGCTGACCGTCTGCCGCCCCGCGACGAAGTAATAGGGCCCGTCCTGATGCCACGGCGTGGGCTTCGACGTGCCGGGCTCCTTGACCAGAACATGGTCGTGGAACAGCTGCACGCGCGCTGATCCCATCAGCCGTGCCGCGACATCGGCCACGTCGGACTCACGGATCACCCGTTCGAATTCGGGGATGCGGTCCCAGTTGCAATAGTCGTCGAAGAAGCGCCCGCCCTCGCCCGGTTTCAGGTTCTCGGCGGCATAGGGGCCGGGTTCGGACATGTTGCGTTCGACACCTGCGCGCAACACCTCGACCCAGTCCTTCCACAGGCCCTTGACCAGAACGACCCCATCCCGCTGAAAATCGGCAACCATCTG
>JBEEOG010000388.1:0-3584 GCA_041191745.1 Pseudomonadota bacterium
AGCCAGGTGGCCGCCGGTCAGGAAAACGGCCTGCGCCTGCGGGTTTATGGCACCAAGGGCGGGCTGGAATGGGAACAGGAAAACCCCAATTACCTGTGGGTCACACCCTATGGCAAACCGAAATACCGCCTGACGCGCGGCGGTCCCGGTTCGGGCGATGCGGCAGGGCGCGTGACGCGCATCCCCTCGGGCCATCCCGAAGGCTATCTGGAGGGCTTCGCCAACATCTATGCCGAAGCCGCCCGCGCCATCATCGCGCGGCGCGACGGTCAGGCCCCCGACCCCGCCGTCACCTTTCCCGGCCTGCGGGAAGGGCTGGAGGGCGTGGCCTTTGTCGATGCCTGCGTGCGCTCTTCGGCCCGCAACGGGGCCTGGGTCACGCTGAACCTGTGACGGTCGGGCGGGGGCCGCTCACGCCCCTGCCCTGCCTTGGCGGAGCCGCGCCCTTTCGCGCTGCAGCCACAGGACCGTCAGCAGAAGCGGCGCGTTGTTGATCTCGCCGCTTTGCGCCAGTCCGACCAGACGGTCGAAGGGGACGAGATGGCCGCGGATATCCTCGTCCTCGGCCGCCGCGCCATGCAGGCCCGCGATCCCGTCGGGCAGGTCGCAGAGCGCGACATAGGAATAGAGGTATTCCGCCTTGGACCCCGGGCTGGGGTAGTAGCCCCCCACGAATTCGAGCGGGCCAAGCGTCAGGCCCGCTTCCTCCTGCGCCTCGCGCCGTGCAGCCTCTTCGGGCGTCTCGTCGGGATCGACGCGGCCGGCGATGGCCTCGAGCAGCCACGGCTGGGCATCGCCGCGCGCAAGGGGCGCGGGGCGGAACTGTTCGATCAAGAGCACGCGGTCGCGGACGGGATCGTAGGGCAGCACCGTCGCCGCATCGCCCGAGATGAAGACGGCGCGGGCGATCTCGGGGCTCGTCGTGCCGTCGAAGCGGCGGTGGCGCAGGCGGTATTCCTCGACCGCGAAGAAGCGGGCATAGGGCTGGGCCACGTGCAGCACCTCGGTATCGGCGGGGTCCGCGCGGTGGCGCAGCGTCGCGGGCGCGGTCTGGCGGGCGCGCAGGCGGCTTGCCCCGCGCACCAGCATCAGGCGGTAGCGCGCCAGCACCGCCTCGGGCGCGGCACGGCCGTAGAGCGCCATGAAATCGGCGGCGGTTTCCGTCACCACATCGCCCCAGACCGCCGCCCAGTCGGCCAGCGACCACGGCGCGCCGGTTTCCCAATGGCCCGGATCGGCGAAATAGACCCGCGCCGTGACCTCTGCCCCGTCGGCCTGTACGGGCAGGTCGCGGGTGTGATAGGCAAAGCCCCCTTCGTAGAAATCGAGCCGCGCGACATCCTCTGCCGTCATCCCGCGCACGAGGATGCCTTGCGCGGTCCGGCCCGCCGCAGGCACGATCAGGGGGAAGGCGTGATCCTTGGCCCAATAAACCGCATGGTCGGGCAGGGTCGCAGGCAGGGCCGCCACCGCGCGGCCCAGAACGCGCGACAGAAGCGGCAGGTGGCAGAGCGTGCCGTAGAAAAAGAAATCGGCCATCATATCCCCGAAGGCGTTATTCCCGCGCGGCGGACCTTGGCGGGATTTGGCCCCCGCCACAAGGCCGCCCCTAGCGCCAGCGCCGCCCCGCGCCTTCGGTCAGCGCGCCCGCGACCATCCCGCCGATCACCAGAAGGGCGATGAAGCCCGCATCGATCAGCAGCGGGGCCAGCTTCACCATCTGTTCGAAGATGCCGATCACCGCCTCGACCGGCCCGTCGTAGAGCCTGCGGAAGGCAAGCGCCAGCATCTGCTCGACCGAAAAGACGAACAGCACCGCGAAGGCCGCCGTCACCGCCGTCCGCGCGCCGGTCGCGGCACCCTCGGCGTAGCTGCGCCCGCGCCCCGCCGCCGCGCCCGCGATCATCCAGCCGCAAAGCGCCGCCACCGCCGCCGAGACGGGCAGAAGCGCGCCATAGGGCATGCTTTCGGGCAGGATGGCCGGCAGGTAGAGCGCAAGGCCGGCCCCAAGGAGCCCGAACAGGACGGCACCGACAAGTTTCGCGGCTGTGGGCATGGGATGCCTCAGGCAGGGCGGGTTACGGTAATCTGTGTCACATCGCAGTTGCCGCCTTCGAAGGCCCCCGCGCAAGAGGTCAGGTAGAAATTCCACATCCGCCGGAAGCGGTCGTCGAAGCCCAGCCGCGCGACATCGTCCCAGCGGTGGTTGAAGGTTTCGTGCCAGCGGCGCAGCGTCTGGCTGTAGCTTTGTCCGAATTCGACCGATCCGCGCACGCGCAGTCCGGCCTTCTCGACCTCGGCCCGCAGGACCGAGGGGGCGGGCAGCATGCCGCCGGGGAAGATGTATTTCTGGATGAAGTCCACCCCGCGCCGGTACACGTTCCAGCGCGCGTCGGCGATGGTGATGATCTGCAGGGTCGCGTTGCGGCCGGGCTTCAGGCAGGATTTCAGCGTGTCGAAATAGACCGGCCAGTAGCGTTCGCCCACCGCCTCGAACATCTCGATCGAGGCGATGCCGTCATAGCTGCCCTTCTCGTCGCGGTAGTCCTGCAGCTTGATCGTCACGCGATCCGACAGGCCCGCCCGCGCGATCCGTTCGACCGCATAGTCGTATTGCGCCTGACTGATCGTCAGGCCGGTGACGCGCAGGCCCCGCTCGCGCGCGGCATATTCGGCGAACCCGCCCCAGCCGCACCCGATCTCCAGCACATGCTCGCCCGGCTGCGCGCCCATCTGGTCGACCATGCTGCGGTATTTCTCGGTCTGCGCGGCCTCGAGGCTTTCCTGTCCGGTGCGGAAGATCGCGCTGGAATAGGTCATCGTGTCGTCGAGCCACAGCCCGTAGAACTCGTTGCCGAGGTCGTAGTGGTGGTGGATGTTCTTGCGCGCCTGCTTCTTCGAATTCGACTGAAGCCAGAAGCGCAGCCTCTCGAACACCCGCACGAGGCCCATGCCGGGGAAGCCGTCATTGACCATCGTGTTCTCGGGCAGCTGGACAAGGTCCATCAGCGCCTGAAGGTCGGGCGTGGACCACCAGCCATCCAGATAGGCATCGCAAAAGCCCAGATCGCCTTCGCGGATCAGGCGGGCGAAGACCTCGGGGTTGTGGATCGACAGTTCCGCCGCGGGGCCGGGTTTCGCCCCCTCGATCCGGAACAGGCGCCCGTCGGGCAGACGGAAATCGAGCCTGCCCGCCGCCATCTTCCGTGCCACGTCATAGGCGGCGGTGAAGTAGCGCGGTAGGCCCGTCTGGCCCGCAGTCGTCGTCAGTACGTCCATTTCCCCCCCAAGGGTTCTTCTTGTTTTGTCCGGATGCAAACAGATACGCAGGACACTCTCAAGGGTTTCATTGCCCGTTACGTCGCGTCCTGCATCCCTCTAACCCACTGTTGCACGGGCGCGATAGGCCTGAAGCGCACGGTCGCGGCCAAAGGCAAGATCGACCATCGGCGCCGGATAGGGCCGCGTCGCCTCCAGCCGCCATGACCGCGGGACCGCCGCGAAGTAGGACAGCGCATCATGCCCCGGACTGCGCGACAGTTCCGCGACGAAGCGGCGGCGATAGGCGCGGTCGGGGTCGAACT
>JBEEOG010000389.1:0-3434 GCA_041191745.1 Pseudomonadota bacterium
GCGTGGCCGTGGGGGTGCCCAGGACCACCTTCAGCCCCGCGCCGCCCAGCGTGGCGATGGCGCGGTCGAGCCAGTCCCAGTCGAAGCGGCCGGGCTCCGGCTCCATCCGGCTCCAAGCGAATTCGCCGATGCGGACCCATGTCAGGCCCAGCGCGGCCATGCGGGCGGCGTCTTCGGCCCATTTCGCCTCGGGCCAGTGTTCGGGATAGTAGCAGACGCCCAGCGTGCGTTTCACAATGTCACCTCGGGTTCGGGCAGGCCGCGGGCGATGCCTAGGGCCATGAAGGTGCGCCCCGCATCGGCATGGCGGGCGCGGGCGCCGGCATCCATGCCTTCCATCGCGGTGGTGCAATAGAGGGTGGTCAGGTCCGGCCCGCCAAAGGCGGGGCAGGAGGTCTGGGGCGATCCGGCAAATTCCACCGCGCGCAAGAACGTGCCGTCGGGCGCATATGCGGCCACCCGCCCCGCCCCCCATTGCGCGTTCCAGAAGGTGCCGTCCGCCGCCACGACCGCGCCATCGGGATAAAGCCCCGCGTCCCGCAGATCGAGGAAGGTCTCGGGTTCCCCCGCCGGCCAGCCATCGGCGTCGAGGGCCACGCGGCGGACGCTCTGCGTGACGGTATCGGTGAAATAGGCGGTGCGCCCGTCCGGCGCGAAGCAGATGGCATTCGGGATGGTGATCGCGGGAAAGAGCTTGCGAACCTCGCCCCTGTAGAAGCGCCAGATCGCGCCGCGGCCGACATCCGCGCCGCCGCGCTTGCCCATCGTGCCGATCCAGAACCCGCCCTGACGGTCGGCGCGGCCATCGTTCGACCGCGTGCCGCCGTCGGCGTCATCCAGCGCCACGACCCGTTCGCGCGCGCCGGTCGCGGGGTCGAATGTCACCAGCGCCGTCTCGGTCGCCAGCAGAAGCCGCCCGTCCGCCAGCCGCGCGGCGGCGGTGGTGATTTCGGGCATGTCCCAGACCTGCGCCCCGCCCGCCCCGCGCGCGAACATCCTGCGGCCGAGGATGTCGAACCAGAACAGTTGCTGCCGTTCCAGATGCCAGAGCGCGCCTTCGCCCAACTCGCAGCGCGTGGTGTCGAAGATCATGCGAAGACCCCGTCATGGGCGGCCACGATGCGGGTCGCCCGCGCCGCCACCTCGGCCACCGACAGGCCGGGCGTGTAGATCGCCGTGCCGATGCCGAAGCCCGATGCCCCCGCCTTGACCCAGTCGGCAAAGTTGTCCGGCCCCGCCCCGCCCACGGCATAGACGGCGCAGGATTTCGGCAGGACGGCGCGGATCGCCTTCAGCCCGTCGGGGCCGATCAGGCTGGCGGGAAAGATCTTCAGCCCGTCCGCGCCCGCCCTGAGGGCCGCGAAACATTCGGTGGGGGTCATCACCCCGGGCCATGACGCCATGCCTGCGGCTTTCGTCGCGGCGATGACCTCGGGGTCCATGTTGGGCGAGACGATCAGGGTTCCCCCCGCCGCGCGCACCTCGTCCACGTCCTGCACGGTCAGGACGGTGCCCGCGCCGATCTCGGCATGGCTGCCGAAGGCCTTGGCCATGCGGGCGATGGAGGTGACGGGATGGGGCGAATTCAGCGGCACCTCGATGCGGGTGATGCCTGCGGCGATCAGCGCCTCGGCCACGGGCAGCGCCTCGTCGGGGGTGATCCCGCGCAGGATGGCGATGATGTTGCGGTGCTGGGTCATGCGGTCACCTTGGGGCGGGCGGCGGACAGGCCCGCCAATGTGCAGTCGGTCGCATCCAGAAGGCGCGGGGCGGTCCCCTGCGCGCCGAGCGCCCGCGCATAGGCGCGCGCCAGCCCCTGCGAGCCGATGATGGCGACGGGCTGGCCCAGCCAATAGGGTTTCGCCGCCGCCAGTTCGGTGCCGATGAGCAGCCCCGACAGCCGCGACCGTGCGGCCGCTGCCGCAAGCCCCGCCAGAAGCCCCTCGGCCCTGATCGAGAAGAGCCGCGCCCCCAGCCGTTCGGGCCGCGACAGCGCGTCGGACAGCGCCGCATCGAAGGCCGCGTCGTCCCAGCCATCCCCCGCCATCCCGTGCCGCAGGACCGAGGCCTGCGACAAGAGCGCGAACATCTCGCCCGTCATGAAGGTCTGGAAGCTGACGACCTCTCCGGCGCTGACATGGACCCATTTCGAATGGGTGCCGGGCAGGCACAGCACCCCGTCGAACCCGGGGTTGAGGGCGAGCGCGCCTGCGATCTGCGTCTCTTCGCCCCGCATCACATCGGCGGGGCGGTCCTGCCGCAATCCGGGCAGCAGGCGCACGCGGATGCGGGGGTCGCGCGTCGGCGCGGCCACCAGCGCGGCAGGGTCGAGCGGCGCGCAGGGCACGGCGCGGTAGGGGGCCTCGAACCAGCCCTGACGGCTGCCCACCATGCCGCAGGCGATGACGTCGGTCACGCGGTCCGCATCCAGCCAGCCGCCCACAAGCCGCAGCAGGGCGGGTTCAAAGCCGTCACGCTCCAGCCTGCCCATCCCGTCCTCGGACGCCGCATGGTCGATGACCCGCCCGCCCGCCATGGCCCAGACGCGCAGGTTCGACGTGCCCCAATCCACCGCGATCCAGTCGGTTTTCATCTCGCGCGCTCCGCCTGTGTCGGGGCGGCTGTCATAGCCGCGTCCCTTCGACCACCCACATCGTTGCCGGCCAAGCGACCGGCAGCACCAATCCGCGCGTCATCAGCGCGCGGCCAGACAGCGTCAAGTCCCCCTCCTTCAACGCGACGGGGCCGCGGCTCTGGCGGGGCGCGTCCCCGCCGTTGACCAGACGAACGCGGTAGGTGGCGTCGGGGTCCAGCCCCGCCAGCGGCAACGGGCGGGCAAGCGCCTGCACCATCGCCGCACCGACGCCCGCAAAGAGGACGAAGCGGCCACCGTCGGCGGCCAGCTGCATCTCGGCCGTCACGGCGGGGTCGGTGGCGGGCAGGCGCAGGATGCGGCCCGCCATCATCCAGTCGCGGTTGGCGCGATACCATGCCGTCACGCGCGTCAGGGTCGCCGCTTCGTCATCGGTCAGCTCGCGCAGGTCCATCTCGAAGCCCATGTGCCGCTGCGCCGCCACCCATGCGCGGAAGGACATGGGCAGGACGCGCCCCGAGGTGTGGCAATGCCGCGGGCCCACATGGCTGCCCGTGATGGCCGAGGGCAGGAACAGCGCCGCGTCATGCTGCATCCGCAGCCGTTCCAGCGCGTCGTTGGAATCCGACAGCCAGACACGGTGGGTGCGGGCCAGTATCCCCGCATCGATCCGCCCGCCGCCCGAGGCGCAGCTTTCGATCTCGACCGCCGGATGCGCGGCGCGCAGGCGGTCGAACAGGTCCCACGCCCCACGCGTCTGGGCGGCGTCCACGACGGGCAACAGGCGGTTGTGGTCCCATTTGATGTAGTCGATCGGGTATTCGGTCAGGATGGCCGAGAT
>JBEEOG010000390.1:0-8041 GCA_041191745.1 Pseudomonadota bacterium
ACGCTGCTGCACAGCCATCACGGCGTGGCCGCGAATGCGGCAGAGGCGGCGGCGCTGGCCTATCGCGCGGGGCTGGATGTGGAGCTTCCGGCCAATGACTGCGCCCCGCATCTGACGGCGGCGCTGGATCGCGGGCTGATCACGATGGAGGAAATCGACGCCACCGTGACCCGCATCCTGCGCGAAAAGTTCCGGCTGGGCCTGTTCGAGACGCCCTACACCGACGACACCGCCGTGAACCTGCGCAGCGCCGAGGCGCTGGATCTTGCGCGCGAGGTGGCGGAACAGTCGGTGACGATCCTGTCGAATGACGGCGTGCTGCCACTGTCCCCCACCGCGCAAATCGCGGTGATCGGGCCAACGGCGGATGATCCGCTGGCGCTGCTGGGGGACTATTCCTTTCCGGTCCATGTCATCAACCATGACCAGACCGAAGACACCTCATCGATCATCACCCTGCTGGATGGCTTCCGGCAGGTCTGCGGGGCGGATCGGGTCAGTTTCGCCAAGGGCTGTTACATCCTTGAAACCCGCAGCGCGGGCGCGCCGGTCTTTCCGGGCGATGTGCCCGACAGCGCGTCAGTCCGGATTGAGTCGCCCCTGTCCACCCGGCGCGATCTGATCCTATCGGCGGTCGAGGCGGCGCGGGCGGCGGATGTGGCGGTGGTTTGCGTGGGCGATCTGTCCGGCATCTTTCAGACCGGCACGGTGGGCGAAGGGTCCGATACCGACAGCCTGACCCTGCCCGGCGTGCAACAGGAATTGCTGGCCGCCGTGGTGGACACCGGCAAGCCCGTGGTGGTGGTGCAGACCAGCGGGCGGCCCTACAACCTCGGCGGGCTGGAGGGGCGGGTGGCGGCGCAGGTGATGGCGTGGTTTCCCGGGGAACAGGGCGGACTGGCCGTGGCCAATGTGCTGACCGGGCGGGTGGCGCCTTCGGGGCGGCTGACGCTGTCCGTGCCGCGCAGCGCAGGGGCCGGGCCTTATTTCTATAACCACAAGTTCAAATCCTCTGGCACGCCGGTCGCGCGGCATTTCGGCAGCGATTATCCCTTTGGCCATGGGCTGGGCTACACCACCTTCGCCTATGACGACCTGCGGATCGCGGCGGCACAGGTGAATATCGACGGTGGGACGGTCGAAATCTCGGCCCGGATCACCAACACGGGTGACCGGCCGGGCATAGAGGTGGCACAGCTTTATGTGCGGGACCGTCTGGCCTCTTTCGTTCGCCCGGTGAAAGAACTGAAAGGTTTCGCCCGCGTGGCGCTGGCGCCGGGCGAGTCCGCACGGGTCAACTTTGCCCTGCCGGTGGACATGCTGAATTTCACGGGGCGCGAAGGGGTGCGGATCGTGGAACCGGGGATGTTCGACCTGATGATCGGCGCCTCCAGCGCCGCGCTCCATCTGCGCGGCGAGGTGGAGGTGACAGGGGAAACCCGCCGCCTGCCGCGCGATTGGCGGATGGAATGCGCGGTGACGGTCGCGCCGGTCTGAAAGTCGCAACGGCGATTGTCACCGAACTGTCACGAAACATTCGTACAGAGGTGACGGAAGGGCGTTAGGACGCAGGAAGATCGTGGCACGTCATGCCGCCTTGCCACGATCAGGAGCCACCGATGTCCGTGACGCAACTTTCTGCAACGTCTCTTGCCGCGCCTGTCCCGGGGGCGGGATCGGCCTTGGCCGCGACGCAGACGGGACCGTTGGAATGACCTGTGCGTGGGGGGTTTTGGGCGTTGTCTGCTTTTTTGACCTTTTGATCCGGGACTGAGATGTCGATCACTGCGCTTATGCTGCTTGTTTTTGGGCTTTCGGGTCTTGGTTTTTTGGTTGGTCGCCAGCGTGCGCTGGCTTTGGTTTCCGGGGATCGGCGGTTGCTGCATTCCTTGGCTGGGTATTACGGCTGGTTCACGGGGCTTTCGGTGGCGGTTCCGGCGGTTTTGCTGATGGTGGTCTGGCTGGTGGTTCAGCCGGTGCTGATCGCGCATCAGGTGACGGGGATGATCCTTCCGGGGGATATCGCGGATGGCTCGTCGCGCGCCCTGGTGATGACGGATGTGCGCCGGATCGCGGAAGGCATGGATGCCTTTGCCGCGGCCGGTCAGGGCGAGGCGGAGATTGCGGCGCTGGCCGCCGATCCTGCCGCGCTGAAGACCGCGCTGGAAGGGGCGGGTGTGGCCTTGGGGGCAGAGATCAACCCGCATGTGGCCGAGGCGGCGCTGGTCTGGCGTCAGGATGTGGCGGCGGGGCGGCTGTGGATGGCGGTCGCGGTTCTGGCGGTTGCGGTTGCGGGCTTGCTGATCGCGCTGCGCCGGGTGGGGCCGGATTTGCGCGCGCGCAATTTGGTGGAACGCGCGGTGCTGGTGCTGCTGGTCGCGGCGTCCTTGGTGGCGATCCTGACGACGGGCGGGATCATCTTCTCGCTGGTCTTTGAATCGGTGCACTTCTTCCAGCTTTACCCGGCGGCGGAGTTCTTTGCCTCGCTGACCTGGTCGCCGAAGTTCGGGGGCGGGTCGCAGCTGGGGATCTGGCCGCTGTTGTGGGGCACGCTCTACGTCTCGGCGATCGCGCTTCTGGTGGCGGTGCCGGTGGGGCTGATGGCGGCGGTCGACCTGTCGGAATATGCCGGGCCCAAGCTGCGCGGCTTTGCCAAACCGGCGCTGGAAGTGCTGGCGGGCATCCCGTCCATCGTCTATGGCCTCTTCGCGCTGCTGACGGTGGGGCCCTTCCTGCGGGATTACTTTGCCCAGCCGCTGGGTCTGGGCGACAGCTCGTCGTCGGTGATGACGGCGGGGGTGGTGATGGGGGTGATGCTGATCCCCTATGTCTCGTCCCTGTCGGATGACATCATCAACGCGGTGCCGCAAAGCTTGCGCGATGGCTCTTACGGCCTTGGCGCGACGCAATCGGAAACCATCCGTCAGGTGGTGCTGCCTGCCGCGCTGCCGGGGATCGTGGGTGCGGTGCTGATGGCCGCCAGCCGCGCGATCGGCGAGACGATGATCGTGGTTCTGGGCGCGGGCGCGGCGGCGAAGCTGGACCTGAACCCCTTCGAGGCGATGACGACGGTGACGGTGAAGATCGTCAGCCAGTTGACCGGCGACACCGAATTCGCCAGCCCCGAGACGCTGGTGGCCTTTGCGCTTGGCCTGACGCTGTTCGTGTTCACGCTGGGTCTGAACATCCTCGCGCTCTTCATCGTGCGCAAATACCGGGAGCAATACGAATGACCGATGTGACCGGAACCGCGATGGGCCCATCCTCGGCCAAAGCCTCCTCTCTCGTGACGCCCGATGCGCGGATGACGGCGCGGCGGGCGGCGGAACGGCGCTTCCGGGCGCTGGGGCTGGGGGCGGTGGGCATGGGCATGCTTGCGCTTGTGGTGCTCTTGATCTCGATCCTCGGGAACGGGTTGCCGTCCTTCCGCCAGACCATGATCACCTTCCCGGTGACGCTGGACGAGGCGGTGCTGGACAAGACCGGCGCGCGCGATCCGGCGGTGATGGCGAAGGTGACGACGCTGGGCTATGGCAAGCTGATCCAGAAGGCGCTGGAGGCGGAACTGGCGGCCCGTGGGATCGACACCTCGGCCTTGAGCGCGAAAGAGGTGGGGGGCCTTCTGTCGCAGGATGCGCCCGCCGACCTGCGCGGGATGGTGCTGGCCGACCCCGCGCTGGTGGGCACGGTGATCACCTTTGACGCGCTGGCCAATGGCCGGGTGGACGGCTTCCTGAAGGGGCGTGTCACCATGGAAAGCGCCAAGGATGACGGCAACATCAGCCCCGAACAGCTGACCGTGGTGCAGGCGATGCAGGCGGCGGGGATGGCGGGGCTGAAGCTGAACCCCGGCTTTTTGACCAAATCCGATGCCTCGGAACTGCGGCCCGAGGCGGCGGGTCTGGGCGTCGCGATGCTGGGATCGGCCTATATGATGCTGATCGTCCTGGTGCTGGCGCTGCCCATCGGGGTGGCGGCCTCGATCTACCTTGAGGAAATCGCACCCAAGAACCGCTGGACCGACATCATCGAGATCAACATCGCCAATCTGGCCGCGGTGCCGTCGATCGTCTACGGCATCCTCGCGCTGGCCCTGTTCATCAACATCGCGGGGCTGCCGCAATCGGCACCCATCGTGGGGGGGCTGGTGCTGACCCTGATGACGCTGCCCACGATCATCATCGCCACCCGCGCGGCGCTGAAGGCGGTTCCGCCCTCGATCCGCGATGCGGCGCTGGGGGTGGGGGCGTCGAAGATGCAGACGATCTTCCACCATGTGCTGCCACTCGCCATGCCCGGCATCCTGACCGGCACGATCCTGGGCCTGGCGCGCGCGCTGGGGGAATCCGCGCCGCTTCTGCTGATCGGGATGGTGGCCTTCGTGAAGGACTTCCCCTCGGCCCCGCCCGCCGGCCTGTTCGACCCGGCCTCGGCCCTGCCGGTGCAAGTCTACAGCTGGACCCAGCGCGCGGACCCCGCCTTTGCCGAACGGTCCTCGGGCGCGATCATCGTGCTTCTGATCTTCCTTCTGGCCATGAACGCGCTGGCCATCATCCTGCGCCGCCGCTTCGAGCGCCGGTGGTAATGCCGTGGTAACGGAGGCTGCCCCCATGAACGACATGCGACTGACGGAGAGAACCGTGACCGAAGGCATCAAGATCAGCGCCGAGGGCGTGCAGGTGCATTACGGCACCAACCACGCGCTGAAGGATGTGGATGTGGCGATCCTCGACAAGACGGTGACCGCCTTCATCGGCCCGTCGGGCTGTGGCAAGTCGACCTTCCTGCGCTGCCTGAACCGGATGAACGACACGGTGGCCTCGGCGCGGGTGACGGGCAAGATCACGCTCGATGGGCAGGACATCTATGACCCGCGCGTCGATCCGGTGCAGCTGCGCGCCAAGGTGGGGATGGTGTTCCAGAAGCCGAACCCCTTTCCGAAGTCGATCTATGACAATGTGGCTTACGGCCCCAAGATCCATGGCCTGTCGCAATCCAAGGCCGATCTGGATGCCATCGTCGAGACCAGCCTGAAGAAGGCCGCGCTCTGGAAAGAGGTGAAGGACCGTCTGGACGCGCCCGGCACGGGCCTGTCGGGCGGGCAGCAGCAGCGCCTCTGCATCGCCCGCGCGATTGCGACCTCGCCCGAGGTGCTCTTGATGGACGAACCCTGCTCGGCGCTGGACCCCATCGCCACGGCGCAGGTCGAAGAGCTCATCGACGAGCTGCGCAGCCAGTTCTCGGTCGTGATCGTCACCCATTCGATGCAGCAGGCGGCCCGTGTCAGCCAGCGCACCGCCTTCTTCCACCTCGGCCATCTGGTCGAATACGGCGAGACGGGGACGATCTTCACCAATCCCAAGGACCCCCGGACCGAAGCCTATATCACCGGCCGCATCGGCTAAGGACAGATCCCATGACAAACACCCACATCGTCTCGGCCTTCGATCGTGATCTGGAGGCCGTGCAAGCGCATGTCATGCGCATGGCCGGTCTGGTGGAGCAGGCGCTTCTTCATGCCGCCGAGGCGCTGGAGGCGGGCGACGCGGACCTGGCGTCCCGCGTGCGCGACGACGACCGCGTGATCGACGCGCTCGAGGCGACGATCCATACCGAATGCGCGCGGCTGCTGGCGCTGCGGTCGCCGACGGCCTCGGACCTGCGGGTCGTCCTGTCGGTGATGCGCATCGCCGCGGCGCTGGAGCGGTCGGGCGACTATGCCAAGAACCTGGCCAAGCGGACGCTGATCCTGGCCGAGATGGCCCCCCTGGGCGGGGCGGCTGGGTCCATCGGCCGCATGGCCCGCACCGTGGTGGAACGCCTGCACGAGGCGCTGGACGCCTATGCCGCCCGCGACGTGGCCCATGCGCAGGACATCCGCGACCGCGACCGCGACGTGGACCAGATGTACAACTCGCTGTTCCGCGAGCTTGTGACCCATATGCTGGAAGACCCGCGCAACATCACGGCGGCGATGCACCTGCACTTCATCGCCAAGAACATCGAACGGGTGGGCGACCATGCCACGGCCATCGCGGAACAGGTGATCTACCTCGCGACCGGCGATGTTCCGGGCGAGGAGCGCCCCAAGGCCGACCTGACCCAGACCGCCGCCGCGGGGGTCTGACATGGCCGAGCGCGCGATGACCGAGGCCCCCCGCGTCCTGCTGGTCGAGGATGAATACGCCCAACGCGAGGTGCTGGCCTACAACCTGGAAGCCGAGGGCTTTGACGTGATCCAGGCCGACAATGGCGAGGATGCGCTGCTTCTGGTCGACGAGGATCAGCCCGACATGATCATCCTGGACTGGATGATGCCCAAGCTGTCGGGGATCGAGGTCTGCCGCCGCCTGAAGATGCGCCCCGAAACCCGCGGCATCCCGGTCATCATGCTCTCGGCCCGCGCCGAAGAGGTGGACCGCGTCCGGGGCCTGGAAACCGGGGCCGACGACTATGTCGTCAAACCCTATTCCATGGTGGAACTGATGGCCCGCGCCCGCGCCCAGATCCGCCGCGTCCGCCCCTCGACCGTCGGGGTCACGCTGGAGTTCGGCGACATCCGCCTCGACCCCGAGGCCCACCGCGTCTATCGCGGCGAGAAGGTGCTGAAACTCGGCCCCACCGAATTCCGCCTGCTCGCCACCTTCATGGAAAAACCCGGCCGCGTCTGGTCCCGCGAGGCCCTCCTCGACCGCGTCTGGGGCCGCGACATCTATGTCGACACCAGAACCGTCGACGTCCACGTCGGACGCCTCCGCAAAACACTCTGCGCCTTCGGACACGAAGACCCCATCAGAACCGTCAGAGGCGCAGGATACGCTCTGGGCTAGGTCCGACAGTTGACCCAAACCCGCCGCTGGGGCGTGACCCCCTACCCACCCTCTGGCTGAGGGGCTATCCTTGCCCCTCAAAGCCAGCGAGTCCCCCATGCGGTTCGGCCTTCTTCGTGATCTCTGGACCCTCTCGGACGAGAAGGAGTTGGACATCATGGCGGCGGGGATTGCCTTTTACGGCTTCCTTGCGCTGTTTCCCGCCGTGGCGGCGGTGATCGCGATTTCCGGCTTCTTTGCCGATGCCAGCTATATCCGGGCCGAGTTGGAACTGGCCCGCGACTACCTGCCTGCGGACAGCTACATCCTGATCTCGCAGCAGGTGGAGGCGCTTCTGGCGCTGAACAACAATGACCTTGGCATTGCGACGATCCTGTCGCTGACGCTGGCCCTGTGGTCGGCGCGGGCGGGGGCGGCGGCCTTGATGCGGGCGCTGAATGCCATCCACGGGCTGCCGAACCGCTGGGGCCATTGGCACCAACTCAGGGCGCTGGTGCTGACGGGGGTGATGGTGGGGCTGGCCTTGGCGGGGATGATCGCGGGGATCGCGGTGCCGCTGGGGTTGGGGTTCCTGCCGTTGGGCCCCTTTGCCGCGCTGGCGCTGGAGGGGGCGCAGATCATCTTCGCGCTGGGTTTTGTCGCCATCGGCATGGCGCTGATGTATCGGCTGGGCCTGAACCGCACGGTCTATCACCCGCTGTTCACGCGGGGGGTGCTGGTGGCGGTGGTGATCTGGGTCGCGGCGTCGCGCGGGTTTGTGATCTATCTGAACAACTTCGACGCCTATAACCGGATCTACGGCTCCATCGGGGCGGTGGTGGCGCTGCTGTTCTGGCTGTATCTGTCCGGCTACGCCATCTTGCTGGGCGCGGCGGTGGATGCGGCGCGGGCGCGGGCCAAGGCGCGTTTGGGGCGGCCTTAGTAATCCTTTTCGAAGAACACGCCCAAACCGGTGGAGCCGTCATTCCCTGCCCGCCCGCGCACGGTGATGCTGTCGCTGACGTCAAGGTTCAGGTTGATCTCCGTCTTGCCTTCGGAGCCCACGACGACCTCTGTATACACGTTCTCGGACAGGTATTTGCCCGCCGTGACCGCCGCGCCGCCGGTGTCATCGGTGCGCAGGTCAAGGTCATCAAGGCCAAAGCCCTGCCGCAACCGCCCCACCACGCCCTGACCGCCGCGCCCTGACAGGGTGGCTACTGCATTCGCCA
>JBEEOG010000391.1:0-28919 GCA_041191745.1 Pseudomonadota bacterium
CGTCCCGCCTGCATCGGGCGCGGCGGCGAGCGGCTCCACAAATGCCGCAGCGATCCCCCCTGCCGGCGCGGCGGCAACCACCCCCACGCGATCCGGCACCCGCGGCGAAGGTGCGTCCGCAAGTCGCGTGACCTGCACCGGCGCATCGACAGCCGCCGTCGCATCGACCACGCCAGAGGGCGCGGGCGCATCCCCCCCCGACGGCTGGCCCGCCACGGGTATCGGGCCGGTCGTCGGCGACTCCCCCGCCTTCGCACCCGCCCCGCCCGCGGTTTCGGCCATGTCAGAGACGTTTTCCGACCCGATCCTTCCCGCACCCGACACGGTCGGCAGGGGCGCGGCGGCCGCAGGCGGCAGTGCGGCCCGGACGAACGCCGCGATCGGCGGGGCAACGGGGGGGACAACGGGCGGGGCAACGGAGTCGGGTGTCGCATCGACCGTGCCCAACGCCGCCGCAAAGGACAGCGCGCCCGCTTCCGCAGACTGGCCCGCCATGTCCTGCGACAGCGGTACCACCGGCCCGAGAACGACGCCCGTCATCATCCTGCCACCCTTCTGCATGGCTACGCAGAGGCACCATGGGGCAGACAGGTTTCGGGTTCTTTAACCGCTGACCGGCAAAGTCCAGCCGTCGACCCACCGGAAACCCGAGGTTCAGAATGGACATCCCGCCCACCGCCCCAAAGGGCCACCCTGCCGACCGGAACGACCTGATCCGCGCCCGCGCGGCAGGGCTCGAGACGGCCTTCCTGTCACAGATGCTGGCCCATGCGGGCCTCGACCGCGCGCTATCGGGCATGGGCGGCGGGGCGGGCGGCGACCAGTTCGCATCCTTCCTGCGCGAGGAACAGGCGCAGGCCATCGTCAGGGCGGGCGGAATCGGCCTGACCGAACCCTTCTTCCGCGTGCTGGGGGGTGGCGATGGCTGATCGCGCAACCCCGGCGGCATTCGAATCACACCTCGGCGCGATCCGCGACGCGCTCTTGCGGGGCGACCTGCAGGCGCTGCCCGCCCTCGCCTCCGCGCTGGACGCGGGGCTGGGGGACCTGCAGGCCCTGTCCGCGCCGGACCTCGAACGCCTGCGGGCGGAAGCCGCGCGCACCGCCGCCTGCCTCGGCGCGGCCAAGGCGGGACTCGCCGCCGCCCGCCGCCGCCTTGCCGAAATCCGCGCGGGGGCCGACGGCCTGCAGACCTATGACCGCAACGGCCAAAAGGCCGCCGCACCCGCCCGCAGCCTTCGGGAAAAACGTCTCTAGGATGGCTAAAATGCCATCGAACAGGGCCGGCGCCGTTAGGGCATCGTTAGAGGATCGCGCCCCTAACTGGGCGGGCATTCCCGACGGGATGGCGCGGCCGGACACCGCCGCATCCGCAGAAGCGTTTCCCTGCCGCCCGAAGGCGGCACAACCACGCCCCGCCAAAGGCGCGGGGTCTGAAAGGATACGAACATGTCATCCATCCTGACCAACAACTCCGCCATGGTCGCGCTGCAGACGATGAAATCCATCAGCGCGGGCCTGAACCGGACGCAGGCGGAAATCTCCACCGGCAAGGCCGTGGGCACGGCCAAGGACAACGCCGCGATCTGGTCGATCTCGAAAGTCATGGAATCCGACGTGAAGGGCTTCAAGGGGATCTCGGACAGCCTGTCGCTCGGCTCCTCGACCATCGCGGTGGCGCGGCAGGCGGCGGAAACCGTCACCGACCTGCTGACCGAGGTGAAGCAGAAGATCGTCGCCGCACAGGAAAGCAACGTCGACCGCGGCAAAATCCAGACCGACATCGCCGCGCTGCGCGACCAGATCCGCTCGGTCGTGGGGGCCGCGCAGTTCAACGGGCTGAACCTTGTCGACGGCTCGAACACCAGCGTCGATATCCTCGCCTCGCTCGACCGGTCGTCGGGCGGTGTTGTCGCCTCCACGATCACAGTGGACGCGCAGGACCTGTCGACCGGCGCCTATGCGGCAAAGGCCGTTCTGACCGGATCGGAAGGGGTGTCGACCGATGGCGACACGGCGGGCTTCGCGCTGGATGGCGGCGGTGGCACGGGCAACATCGTGATCGATGAAGGCACCGATGCCTTCGCGGCTGGCGATTCCGTCTCGGTCACCATCGGCGGGCGGACCGCCAGCTACACCGTCACCGCCGACGACGTGGCCGCCACGACCACTGCCGACATCGTCGCGGTCGGGCTGAAACGGTCGATCGAGGCGCTGGGCATCTCGGGCCTGACGATCGACTATGACAGCGGCACGCCGGGCACGCTGGCCTTCACCAATGACGGCACGACCGCCTTGAACGTGGGGGCGCAGTTCCGCAACGCCGGATCGGGCGCGTTGGCGGGGCTGTCGGGCATCAACGTCTCGACGGCCGCGGGGGCGACCGCGGCGCTGGGCAATATCGAGGGGCTGCTGCAGACCGCGATCGACGCCTCGGCCGCCTTCGGTTCCGCGCAGCAGCGCATCTCGATCCAGAACGAATTCGTGGGCAAGCTGTCCGATGCGCTGCGCGCGGGCATCGGGACGCTGGTCGATGCGGATATGGAGGAAGCCTCGGCCCGTCTGCAGGCGCTTCAGGTGCAGCAGCAGCTGGCGACGCAGGCGCTGTCGATCGCCAACCAGCAGCCGCAGAACATCCTCGCCCTCTTCCGCTGATGCCGCCATCGGGGGGCCGTCCGGCCCCCCGTTCCACCGATAGGGCAAGCCCATGAACGTACCCCTCTTCTCTGGCGCCTATGCGCGCCCCGATCCGGCGACCCGTTCGCCGCGCTCTGCGGAATACGATCTTCTGGCGCGCGTGACGGCGCGGTTGCAGGCGGCCTGGGGCCGCCGCCATGCCGACCACCCCGACCTTGTGCGCGCGCTGGCGGACAACCTCGACCTGTGGTCGACGCTGGCCGCCGATGTGGCGGGCGACGGCAACGGCCTGCCCGCCGCCCTGCGCGCGCGGCTGTTCTATCTTTACGAATTCACGGCGCATCACAGCCGCGCCGTCCTTGAAAACCGCGCCTCGGTCGAGGTGCTGGTGGACATCAACACCGCCGTCATGCGCGGCCTGCGCGGCGACGGGGGTGTGGCATGACGGGGCTTGTGCTGAAACTCGGCCCGCACGAGCGGGTGCTGATCAACGGCGCGGTGATCGAAAACGGCGACAAGCGCACCCGCTTTTCCGTGATGACGCCCAATGCCGCCATCCTGCGTCTGCGCGACGCGATCCACCCCGATCAGGTCAGCACCCCCGTCCGCCGCGTCTGCTATCAGGCGCAGCTTGTCCTGTCGGGCGATGCCAACCCCGAGGACATGCGGATCCAGCTTCTGCGCGGAATCGAACAGCTGAGCCGGATCCTGACCGATCCCGACAGCCGCCAGCTTCTCGACGGGGCCAGCCGCGCGGTTCTGGACGGGCAGTTCTACCCTGCGCTGCGCGCCTTGCGCGCCCTGCTTCCGCGCGAGGAACGGCTGCTGGCTGCGGCCGTGGCGCCACGGGCATGACCTTCCAGCCCGTGCTGATCGGCACGGGGCTGGCGGGATGGGCCGCGCTGAAGCGCAGCGCGCCCGCCCAGCAGGCCCGGCTGGAGGCAAGCCCCGAAATGGCGCGCGATGCCGCCTATTTCCGCGAAAGGATCGGCAGCATCGCCACCGCCGACCAGCTTGTCGCCGACCGCCGCCTGTTGCGGATCTCGCTCGAGGCGTTCGGTCTGGAGGGCGACCTGAACGCCCGCGCGCTGATCCGCAAGGTGCTGGAAGAAGGCACGCTGCGGCCCGACTCCTTTGCCAACCGGCTGGCCGACAAGCGCTATGCCCGCCTGTCGGCCGCCTTTGGCTTCGGCGATTTCAGCACGCCGCGCACCCGCCTTTCGACCTTTGCCGACGAAATCCTGAAACAGCGCGGCGTCCAGCGGTTCGAGGCAGCCGTGGGCACGCGCGACACGAACCTGCGCCTCGCCCTCGATGCCGAACGGGGCCTGGCCGAACTTGCGCGCGGGCGCGGCAGCGAGACGACGAAATGGTTCAACCTGATGGGCAGCCCGCCCCTGCGGCGCGTGGTGGAAACCGCGCTGGGCCTGCCTTCCAGCGTGGCGACGCTGGACCTTGACCGCCAGCTGTCGATCTTTCGGGACAGGGCCGCCGCGCAATGGGGGGGCGATGCCGTCAGCCGCCTTGCCGACCCCACCCTGCGCGAGGATGTGATCCGCCGCTTCCTGCTGCGCGCCACGGCGGAAAGCGCGGCCCCTGCGGCACCGGCGCTGACGCTTCTGTCGAATGTCATGTTCCGCCGGCTGTGACCCCGCCCGACAGGATCGCCGCCAGCTGCGCGAAGCCCGCCTCGGGCGCGGCGGAACCTTCGGACAGGAACGCATCCAGCAGGGGAAAGAGGCGGATCGCCTCATCCACCGCAGGGTCGGACCCTGCGGCGTAAAGCCCTGCCTGCACCATCATCTCGGCCCTGTCCCATGCCGCCAGCACCCCGCGCGCCCGCGCGATCAGGGCATTCTCATCCGCATCCGCCGCGCGCGGCAGGCTGCGCGAGACGGACCGCAGCAGGTCCACCGCCGGAAAACGGCCACGTTCGGCAATCTTTCGGTCCAGCACCACATGGCCATCCAGCACGCCGCGCAGGATGTCGGCCACCGTCTCTTCCATGTCGGAACCGGCGACGAGGACCGAAAAGACCGCCGTGATATCCCCGCGCCCCTCCTCTCCCGGCCCCGCGCGTTCGGCCAGCTGCATGATCGCCTGCGCGACCGAGGGCGGATAGCCCCGCAGCGCGGCGGCCTCTCCGGCCGCGACGGCGATTTCGCGGTGCGCCTCGGCAAAGCGTGTGACGCTGTCCAGAAGCAGCAGCACATGCCGCCCCTGATCGCGGAAATGCTCTGCCACCGCCATCGCGGCCCAGGCGCAGCGCCGCCGCACCACGGGCGGCTGGTCGGATGTGGCCGCCACCACGACGCTGCGGGCCATGCCGTCGGGGCCGAGCACATCCTCGCAGAATTCCCGCACCTCGCGCCCGCGTTCGCCCACCAGCCCGATCACCGCCACATCGGCCTGCAACCCGCGCGCAAGCCGCGCGAGCAGCGTGGATTTCCCCACCCCCGACCCCGCGAAAAGCCCGATCCGCTGGCCCCTGACGATGGGCAGAAGCGTGTCGAACAAGGCCGAACCCGTGGCCAGCCGCCCGCCCAGCCGCCCGCGCCGCGCGGCCGGCGGCGGGGCCGCGCGCAAGGGGCGCGCCACGCGCCCGGGCAAGAGCGCCCGCCCGTCCAGCGCCAGCCCGAAGGGATCGACGATCCGGCCGATCCAGCCGTCATCCGGCGCAAGCCCCGCCGCGCCCAGACGTTCCGCCCGCTGGCCGGGAACCAGCCCTTCGGCGGGGCCGTCGGGCAGCAGGATCGCGTCGTCGCCCGCGATGGCAACGACCTCTCCGCCCGCCATCGCGGCCCCGGGAAAGACCAGCCGGTCGCCCAGCGCGACCACCCCGCCAAGGCCCGAAACCGTGACTGTTCCCGCCGAAATCGCGGTCACGGTCCCGCTGCGGCGGACCGGCGTGGCCGAGGTGATCCGCGCGATTGCCCGTTCGAACGTGCCCATCCGGTTGCCCCCTTTCCGCTTCAACCCTTCCTTAGCGAATCGCCCTTAAGCCTTGGTGAAGCCGCAAGAGGGAGAAGCCCTTATGTTCGAAAAGCTGGAAATCACGCGGATGGCGCAGGCGCTGATGTCCCATGCAGGGGGACGGCTGGCGCTGGCCGCGCAGAATGTGGCCCATGCCGACACGGCCGGATACCGCGCCCGCGACCTGCCCGATTTCGCCGACACATGGCGCGATGGCATGGCGATGGCGGCCACCCGTCCGGGCCATTTCGGCCATGACAGGGCCGATTCGCTGCGCCCGCGCACCCTGTCCTTGCCCGCAGACCCCAATGGCAACTCCGTCTCGCTGGAGGCCGAGATGATCCGCGCAAGCGACGCGCGGCAGGCGCATGACATGGCGATGGCCGTCTATCGCAGCACCTCGGCGGTGACGCGGGCGGCGCTCGGGCGCGGGGGCCAGTGATGGATCTTCTCGGTTCGCTTTCCGCCTCGGCCTCGGGGATGCAGGCGCAGGCCGCGCGGCTGCGCCATGTGGCCGAAAACGTCGCCAATGCCGACACGCCCGGCTACCAGCGCAAGCTGGCCGTCTTTGCCCCCGACGATGCGGGCGGGGTAGAGGCGCGGGATCTGCAACTGGACCGCAGCCCCGTCGCGCGGCTTTACGATCCCGGCCATCCGCTGGCCGATGCCGAAGGCTACCGCGCGGGATCGAATGTCGATCTGGTGGTCGAGATGGCCGATGCCCGCGAAGCCGCCCGCAGCTATGCGGCAAATCTCTCGATGTTCGATCAGGCGCGGCAGATGACGGCCAGCCTGTTCGAGCTGATCCGCAGATAGGGGGGCCGCGCATGGATATCCGCTCCAGCCTCGCCACGCAGGGCTATGCCGCTGCCCGCCGCGCCGCCGCGCCCGACCCTGCCGCCGCGGGCACCGGCCCCGATTTCACCGCCATCGCCCGCGATGTGACCGACCGGCTGAACCGCGCCGAACAGACCGCCCGCGCCGCCATGACCGGCGGGGCCGATCCCCATGCGCTGGTGGAGGCGCTGGCCTCATCGCAATCCGCGATCGAAACCGTGGCCACCGTCCGCGACCGCGTGGTGGAGGCCTATCAGGAAATCCTCAGGATGCCGGTATGACCGAAGGACAGATGTTCGATGCCCTGCGCGAAGGGCTGTGGATCGCCACGCGCATATCCGCCCCGATGCTGGTCGTGGCCCTTGCCGTGGGGCTGGTCATCGGCCTGCTGCAGGCCCTGACATCGGTGCAGGAGGCGACGCTGACCTTCGTGCCCAAGGTGGGTGCGATGCTGGCCGTGTTCTGGGTGTCGATGACCTACATGACCACGGCGCTGGTCGATTTCTTCCGCGGGCAGGTGCTGCCCGCCGTGGCGGGGGGCTAAGGCATGGATGCCGCAGGCTATGTCACGCTGACCCGCCAGTCCGGATTGATGCGGGAAATGGACGTGGTGGCCCACAACCTCGCCAATACGGCGACCACGGGCTTCCGGCGCGAAGGGCTGGTCTTTTCCGAATTCGTCCATGCCACGCCCGACGCGCCCTCGCTGTCGATGGCGCGCGCCAATACCCGCGCCATCGACCTGTCCGAAGGCGATCTGACCGAAACCGGCGGCGCCTTCGATTTCGCGATCCGCGGCGCGGGGTTCTTTCTGGTCGAAACGCCCGATGGCCAGCGGCTGACGCGGGCGGGCAGCTTCACCCCTTCGCCCGAAGGCGAACTCGTCACGCCCGACGGGCACCGCCTGCTGGATGCGGGCGGCGCGCCCGTGGCCATCCCGCCCGGTGCGGGTCCGGTCACGCTGTCGGCCGATGGCACGCTGGCGGCGGCGGGGCAGGCCTTTGCCCAGCTGGGCCTCTGGCAGCCCGCCGATCCCGTCACCCTGCGGCACGAGGCGGGAACGCTCTTTTCCGCCGCGGCCACGATCCCCGCCGAGGGCGCGACGCTGCTGCAGGGCCGGATCGAGGGGTCGAATGTCGATCCCCTGTCCGAAGTGGCCCGCATGATCGAGGTGCAGCGCGCCTACGAGGCGGGCCAGAACTTCCTCCTGCGCGAGGATGAACGCACGCGCAGCGTGATCGAAACCCTTGGCAGGCGCTGAACGGAAAGGGCGAAGGGATGAAGGCACTCCAGATCGCGGCCACGGGCATGTCGGCGCAGCAGATGCGGGTCGATGTGATCTCGCACAACCTCGCCAACATGTCGACGACGGCCTACAACGCCCGCCGCGCCGAATTCGCGGACCTGCATTACCAGCAGCAGGTCGCCCCCGGCACGATCACCGCCACGGACGGCACCGTGCTGCCCACCGGCGTGCAGATCGGCATGGGCGTGCGGCCCGCGACCGTTTCGGTCGTGCTGGCGCAGGGGGCGCTGGCGGCCACCGGCGGCGATCTCGACATCGCGATCGAGGGGCGCGGCTGGCTGGAGGTGCGGCTGCCCTCGGGCGCGTCGGCCTATACCCGCGACGGCGGGCTGAAGCGCACGGGCGATGGGCTGATCGTGTCCTCGCACGGGCACGAGGTCGCGCCTGGCCTGACCATCCCCTCGGACGCGACTGGCCTGACCATCAACGCCGAGGGCGAGGTCTATGCCCATTTCCTGGGCGAGGTGCAGCCCGAACTTCTGGGCCAGATCAACCTTGTCGGTTTCACCAATGAAAAGGGCCTGCAGGCGATGGGATCGAACCTCTATCTGGAAACCGCCGCCTCTGGCCCGCCCTTGCAGGGGACGGCGGGGCAGGACGGGCTCGGCACGCTGCGGCAGGGCTATCTGGAGGAAAGCGCCGTCGATCCCGTGCGCGAGGTGACGGAACTGATCAAGGCCCAGCGCGGCTACGAATTGAACGCCAAGGTCATCACCGCCGCCGACCAGATGCTGTCGGCCACCGCGCAGGTGCGCTGATGCGCTGGCTTGTCCTCGCCCTTCTCCCCGCCCCTGCCTTCGCGGCCGAAGCGCTGGTGGCCACCCGCCCCATCCCCGCAGGCACGCTTCTGTCGGCCCGGGATATGGCCGTCGTCAGCGCGGCCATCCCGGGCGCGCTGGCGGCCCCCGCACTGGCCGTCGGGCAGGAAACGCGCCGCGCCATCGCGGCGGGCCGCCCGATCATGCAGGCCGACCTCGCCCCCGCCGCACGCGTCGAACGCAACCAGATCGTGCCGCTGCATTACAGGACGGGCGCGCTGTCGATCGTGACCGAGGGCCGCGCGCTGGACCGCGGGGCCGAGGGGCAGGTGATCTCGGTCATGAACCTTGCGTCCCGCAGCCGCGTGACGGGGCGCGTGATGGCCGATGGCAGCGTGCAGGTCACGGGGGGCGCGCCATGATCCGTCCCGCGCTGTTCCTTGCGCTGGCCTGCGCTGCCGCCGGATGCGCGCGGCTGGATCAGGTCGGGCGCGCGCCCGATTTCACCCCGCTGGAAGGCAGCTACCAGCACCACGCCATGTATTCCGCGCCCCTGCCCGAAAGCGCCGATCGCGGCGGGCCGGAAGCGGCGGCCTCGCTCTGGTCGGCCGAACGGGGCGCGCTCTTCGGCGACCGCCGCGCGGCGCGGCGCGGCGACATCGTCACCGTGGTGGTTGAGATGGACGACAGCGCCAATATCAGCAACACCACCGAACGCAGCCGCGACGGCGCGGAAGAGATGGGCATCCCCTCGATGCTGGGCATCCCGCAGCGCATCGACCGCCGCCTGCCCGAAGGCGCGAGCATGGCCGAGGCGGTGGGGACCTCCTCCTCCTCCTCCTTCTCGGGCGCGGGGTCGGTGCGGCGCAACGAATCGCTGGAACTGCGGATCGCGGCAACGGTGGTCGAGGAATTGCCCAACGGCGTCCTGCGGATCGAAGGCCAGCAGGAGGTGCGCGTGAATTACGAACTGCGCGAACTGACCCTGTCGGGCTATGTCCGCCCCGTCGACATCAGCCGCCAGAACGAGATCACCTATGACAAGATCGCCGGCGCGCGCATTTCCTATGGCGGGCGCGGCCAGATCAGCGATGTGCAGCAGCCGCGCTACGGCCAGCAGATCGCCGATGTGATCCTGCCGTTCTGACCGATGATCGCGCGGCTCCTCCCCCTTCTTCTGATGCTCGCGGGCCTTGGCGCGGGCGTCGGCGCGGGCCTGTTCCTGCGCCCCGACCCGCCCGCCGGGGAAGCGGCGGACGACGCCGCCGAAGACACGGCCGAGGACCCCGAGATCCCGCCCGAATTCGTCAAGCTGAACAACCAGTTCGTGGTGCCGGTGGTCGAGGGGGGCCGCGTCGCGGCGATGGTCATCCTGTCCCTGTCGCTGGAGGTCGAGACCGGCACCACGCCCGAGGTCTTCCGGCTGGAGCCGAAGCTGCGCGACGTGCTGTTGCAGGTGCTGTTCGATCACGCCAATGCGGGCGGCTTCAGGGGCAGCTTCACGGATACGGCGAACCTCGTCTTGCTGCGCCGCGCCATGGCCGAGGCTGCGGGCGGCGTGCTGGGCGATGCGCTGAAGGACGTGCTGATCACCGACATCGTCCGTCAGGACAGCTGACCCCGCCCCCGCGCGGCAAGCCGTTCCAGAACATCGGCCCGCGACAGGGCGGTGCGGGCCTCGACTTTCGCCTGTTCGTGGCCGAGGAGCAGCGCCGCGCGTTCCGCCGCCAGCGCCGCGCGCCGTTCCGCCGCCCAGCGCAGATGGCGCAGGGCGGCAAGGGCCTCAGCGGGGTCGTCCGCCGGTTCCGCCACATCCGGCAGCGCGGCGATCCGGGCCTCAAGCGCCGCCACCTCGGCGGCGCTCTCGGCCAGGCGGGCAAGGCGGGCATCGCGGATCAGTCCGGCCAGACGGGCAAGGCGGGCAAGGCGCGGATCGGTCACGGACGGCCCCCCGACCCCGTCACGCTGGACCGCGCGCGGCGGCGCATCGCCTCGGCAAAGCGGATGGCGGCGGCGACGGCGCGGTAATGTTCGGGGCGGATCGGCTCTCCGATCCGGACGGCGGCATGGATCGCCCGCGCCGTGGGCGGGTCGCGGTGGATCGGCACGCCCGCCTCGGCCGCGCTGGCACGGATGCGAAGCGCCACCTCGTCCGTGCCCTTGGCGACGCAGACGGGGGCCTTGCGCGACCGCCGGTCCCATTTCAGCGCGACGGCATAATGGGTGGGGTTCACGATCACCACATCCGCCTTGGGCACATCGGCGAGCATCTGGTTCATCGCCAGTTCCTGCCCGCGCCGGCGGCGTTCCATCCGCAGGTAGGGGTCGCCCTCGCCCTCTTTCGTCTCGTCGAGCAGTTCCTTGCGGGACATGCGGTTTCGCACCAGCCAGCGGTGCTGCTGCCAGAGCCGGTCCAGCACGCCGAGCAGGACCGCCAGCACGGTGACCGCCAGCAGGAAATCCACCGCCACGCGCACCATCCCCGCCGCCGCAAGGCGCGGATCGACGGCGGCGGCGGCAAAGGTTTCGTCCATCCGCGTGCGCGCGAACCACCACAGAAGCAGGCCGGTCAGCACGACCTTGGCCAGCGCCTTCACGAAATCGCCCAGCCCGTCCGCGCCGAACCGCTGTTTCGCCACGGCCAGCGGATTGATCCGCGACAGCTGCGGCATCAGCTTCTCGCCCGTGAAGGTCAGCTCGCGCGCGGCCAGAAGCCAGCACAGCACCGCCGCCGCGGGCAGGGCGGCAAAGGGCCAGAGCGGCGGGATCATTGCCATCGCCTCGGCCAGGGGCTGGCCGGAGGCCACGCGCGACAGGAAGCCCGCGCCCGCCTGCCCCGCAGCCCCCAGCGCCTGCGGCCCGAAAAGAGCCGCGGCAAGGACGAACCCCCCCAGCGCCACCGCCCCCGCCAGATCGGCCGAGCGGGGAAGATCCCCCTTCTCGCGCGCCTGTTGCAGCCGCCGTTCCGTCGGCGGCAGGTCGCGGTCGAGGTCGGTCTCCTCCTGCCCGCTCATGGCACGGACAGCGGCGCGGCCAGCGCCGCGCGCATCGCCCCCTGCCAGACCGACAGAAGATAGGGCGCCGCAAGCGCCAGAAGCGCCAGCACCCCCAGCGACAGCGCCGGTGCCGCGATGAAAGAGACCATCAGATGCGGCATCGCCCGGTTCATCACCCCGAGGCCGAGGTTCCAGACCATCCCCGCCACGACAAAGGGCGCCGAGAGCGAAAAGGCCAGCCCGAAGGCCCGCGCCACCTGCGCGATGCCCAGATCGGCCGCCACCGCCCCGTCGGGCAGGGTTCCGGCGGGCAGAAGCCTGTAGCTTTCCACGATCAGCAGCGCGGCCTGCACATGCAGGCCCATCTGCACGGCCAGCGCCAGCGCGGCCACGGTGAAGAGCGTGCCGATCGCCGGCTGCGGATCGGCCCCCGCCGTGGCGAACATCTGCGCGAGCGAGGCCGACTGCGCGGCGATGGTTCCGGCCATCTGCAAGGCCATGACCATCAGCCGCAGCGCCATGCCCAGCATCAGGCCCGCCACGACCTCGGCCAGCGCGTCGGTCAGGGTCGGGCGGGCAGGCAGGTCGGGGGCCACGGCGGGAAAGACCGCCGCCGTGAAGGCCAGCGCCAGCACCAGCCGCACCCGCGCGGGCACCGATGCCTCGCCCAGCGCGGGCAAGAGCGCCATCACCGCCCCCACGCGCAGAAAGACCAGCGCGGCGGGAAAGACCCACGCCTCGGCCATGCGCGCAAGATCGGCCAGCGCGGCGATCTCGGTCATGCGGGCACCTGCCCGACCATGGCGGGGCGCGCCTCTGTCCCGATCTCCTCGTAGGACAGGACGGGCGTCGCCAGCCCCTTGGCCGACAGCACCGTCCGCAGGAAGCGCCGCCTGAGGGCCGAGGTCACGACCACCGCCTGATGCCCCGCCTCGGCCGCGCGGGCGATGCGTTCGGCCATCCCGCCCGACAGCCGCGCGAACAGGTCGGGCGGCAGCGCGATCTCGCGCGCCTCGGTCTGGTGGGCGGCGAAGGCGCGTTCCCATTCCGGCGCAAGCTGGATCAGGGGCAGCGTCCCGTCGGGCCGCTTCAGGGTGGCCACGATCTGGAAGCCCAGCCGCTGGCGCACATGTTCGGCCACCGCCTCCACCCCGCCCAGACCGCGCCCTTCGGCAATCGCCTCGAGGATCAGGGGCAGGTTGCGGATCGACACCCGTTCCTCAAGCAACAGCCGCAGCACGGCCAGCAGCAGGTCCAGCGGCACGCGGTCGGGCACCATGTCGTCCAGCAGCCGCCGGTTGGCCTGCGCCCGCTGCGGATCGGACACCGCGGCGAATTCGTCCAGCAGCTTGCGCAGCCCGCGCAAGGACAGAAGGAGCGGCAGGTTGGCGCGGATCGTTTCCAGAAGATGGGTCGCCAGAACCTCGGCCGGTGACACCACGGTCAGGCCCTGCAGCGCGGCCTGTTCCTGATGGTCGGGGCGGATCCAGCGCGCGGGCGCGCCATAGACGGGTTCGCGCGCATCCTCGCCCGCGGGTGCGGCGGTGCCATCGGACAAGAGCGCCAGCACGCGTTCGGGCAGCAGGCGGTCGCGCGCCCGTTCGACCCCCTGGATGCGGATGGCATAGGTGCCCGCGGGCAGCGCGGCTTCGTCCGTCAGGCGGATTTCGGGCAGGATCAGCCCGTAGCCCGCCGCCACATGGGCGCGCATGTTGCCGATGCGGGCATCGAGGCCCGTCGCCGGATCCAGCACCATGCCCACCAGATCGGGGGCGAATTCGATGTGGATCTCGTCGAAGTCCAGCACATCGGCGATGGGCCTGTCGCGCGGCGCGGCGGGGGCGGGGGCGGGTTCGGCCACGGGCAGCTGCGCCGCGCGATGACCGCGCCATGCAAAGCCGCCCAGCACCAGCGCCGCGATCAGGAAGGGCAGCACGGGCATCCCCGGCACCGCCGCGATCAGCGCCATCAGCCCCGCCACCACCGCCAGCGCCGCGGGATAGCGGCCCAGCTGCGAAAAGAACGACACATCCGCCGACCCCTTCATCCCGCCGCGCGACAAAAGCAGCGCCGCCGCGACCGAGATGATGACCGCCGGTATCTGGCTGACGAGCGCATCGCCCACGGTCAGGATCGTATAGGTCTCGAACGCGCGGCCGAAGGGCATGTCGTGGACGAGCGTGCCCACGACCAGCCCCACGATCAGGTTCAGCGCCGTGATCAGAAGGCCCGCGATGGCATCTCCCTTGACGAATTTCGACGCCCCGTCGAGCGAGCCGAAGAAATTCGTCTCGGCCAGTTCGCGTTCGCGGCGGGCCTTCGCCTCGGCATGGTCGATGGCACCTGCGGCCATGTCGGCATCGATCGCCAGCTGCCGCCCCGGCATCCCGTCCAGCGCGAAGCGGGCGCCCACCTCGGCCATGCGGCCCGCGCCCTTTGTGATGACCATGAAGTTCACGATCAGCAGGACGACAAAGATGACAAGGCCCAGCACCAGATCGCCGCCCATGATGAATTCGGCAAAGCCCTCGATCACATGCCCCGCCGCATCGGTGCCGGTATGGCCCTGCCCGATGATCAGTTTCGTGGACGAGACGTTGAGCGACAGCCGCAAGAGAAGCGAGGCGAGCAGGATCGTCGGAAAGGCCGAGAAATCCAGCGGGCGCTCGATGAACAGCGCCACCGTCAGCATCAGGATCGCCAGCGCGAAGGACAGGGCAAGGCCCAGATCCAGCAGAAAGGGCGGCACGGGCAGGATCATCATCAGGATCGCGGCCATCAGGGCCAGCGCCAGAAGCACGCGCGGCTGGAAGATCATGCGCTGCATCACGGCCCCCCGATGATCGGCCCGCGCCCCGACGGCACCGGCACCAGCGAGCCGCCCGCCGCTTGCCCGCCCACCAGCAGCGGATAGCCGTTGGCGCGCGGCACGGCGTCGTCACGCGGGGGGGCGGGGGGCGGGGGGGCGGGGCGGTCCAAGTCCGGGCCGCCCGCCATCGCGGCATGCGCCTCTTCCAGCCGCGCGACATAGGCCTCTCCCCGCGCGGGGGTGCGGGAATGATAGGCCGCGGCGGCGCTGCGCCAGTCGCCGAATTCCTGCGAAAGGTCGGACAGGAAGCGCGCCGCATGGGCGGCGTTCCGGTCGGGGTCCAGCATCTCGGCCGGATCGGCGAAGGCCGCGCCGTGCCATTGCCAGTTCAGCTGGAAACAGCCCAGATCGACCTGCGCCGCCCCTGCCTCCAGCGCGGTGCGGGCGGCGAGCGCGGCTTCGCCCTTGGTGGCGAACCACAGGCCCTGCCCGTTGATGTTCAGCGTCCAGGGCCAGGGCTGGCCGTCGCGCCCCGTTTCGGCCCGCGTGATCGCCTGCATCAGGGCAAGGGGGATGCCCCGGTCCGCCGCCGCCCGTTCCGCCGCGCGGTCGCACAGCGCCCCATCGGCCAGCGCGGCGCGGGGCAGACACAGAAGCAAAAGGGCAAACGGTTTCCGCATCGGCAGGACCTTTCTGGTCGGGGCGGGGGGCAGGCGTGTCGGGTGGCACGGCGTCGGGGACCAGCCTAGGGGGCCGATCCTTGCGATTCGGTAAGCGCGGGATCAGGCAGCGCCGTCGCCTGCAGAAGCGCCGCGATCTCGTCCCGCGTGGCGGCGCTCTCTCCGGCCAGCGCGCGGCTGCGCGACAGCGGCCCGCCCTCCGGTCCACCTTCCGGCCCACCTTCGGGCCCACCTTCGGGCGCTGCCTGCGGCGCGGCCAGACGGCGCGACAGGGCCTGCCACGGTTCGGGCACCGCGCTGTCGAGCCTGTCCCATTGCCGCGCGCGCAGCCGTGCGGCGGCGGCGGCGGTTGCGTCGATCGGGGCAAGGATCGTCGCCGCCGCCGCCGGATTGCCCGCGCGCGACAGCGCCTCGGCCCGCAGCCTGTCGGCGGCTTCGCCCCGCGCGGGGCCGAGGCGGCGCAGCGCGGCATCGGGGTCGCCGCGCGCGAGTTCCGCCCGTGCCGCGGCCAGGGCATCGGGCGCATCCCCCAGCCAGACCAGCGCCGCGCTGCCGAAGCCAAGGCCGGTCAGCCGTTCGGCGATGGCCTGCCGCGTGTCGGCCGCGGCCTCGGTCGGGGCGGGGGCGGGCCGGATCGCATGCGCGATCAGCGCGCTGTCCGGCCCCGCCTGCGCGAGGGCGGCCCAAAGATCCGCCCCGGCCTGCGGATAGGTCGCGGCCAGCGCGAAAGCCCCGTCGAAATCGCCCGCAAGCGCCCGCGCAAGCACCAACGCATGGCCCGATTCGGCATCCGGTGCCTCGGCATGGAAGGCCTCGATCGCGGCGCGTTCGCCTGCCGTCACCGCCGCCGCCTGCGCGGCGCGGGCCATCACCAGCGCGACGAGCGCGTCGCGCTGGCCGGTGCCGCCCGCATCGACCAGCGCGCTGGCCACCGCCTCGGCCCCGCCCGCATCGCCTGCGGCCATGGCGAGTTCGGCATCGATCACCTGCGCCGCCCCTGCCCCGCCGCGCGCCATCGCCGCGCGGATCGCCTGCGCGGCGCCATCGTCGCCCGCGGCAAGGAAGCGGCGCGCCAGAGGCGGGCCGAGATGGGCGCGCAGATGTGGCGGCAGGGCGGAAAAGCTGCGCTGCACGGCGGCGGCGTTCACCGGGCCGGTCGCCGCATCGTCCTGCGCCAGAACCGCCCAGAGCGCGGCCGCCCCGTCGCAGGCCTGCAATCCGGCAAAGGGCGAGTCCGGCGCGGGCTGGCCGTCGACCAGCCGCGCCATCGCCCGCCACAGGGGCGCATCGGGCAGGTCGGCGCCAAGGCTGTCGGTCATCACCCGCGCCTCGGCCCCGAAGCCGAGCCACAGGCGCAGCCGGATCGCCGCCGTCACCTGCGCGGGGTCGGGGCGGTCGAATTCGCCCAGCAGCTGCGGCATGGAAGCGGCGAGTTGCAGATGCGCGGGCAGGTCGGGCTGGCCCCAGCCTTCGGGCAGGACCTGCGCGTCGGTCGGGCAGGTCCGGCCATCGGCGGCGAGTTCCGCCGCATCGCGCGGCAGGCGCGCCCCGATACCGGGCGGATCGCCCGTCCGCAGGACCAGACCTGCGGTGGCGGGCAGGGAGGGGGTCGCGGGTGGCGCGGGCGGTTCCGTCACCGGATCGACCAGACCTTCCGCGACGCCCCTGCCGAATTCCTGCAGCAAAAGCCCGCGCAGCGCCGCCGCATCGGCCGACGGCATGGAGAGCGCGGTCAGGTCGGGCGCGGTCAGACCGGTTGCCGGCGGGTCCAGTGCCTGACGGATCCAGTCGCGCGGGAGCAGCCCCGTCGCGGGGCGCGCGCGCGGGCGCGGCGCGGTTTCGGCCCGCGCCGCAAGCGGCGGCAGGCGCGTCCCGTCATCCGCCAGTTCAAAGCTCGACCCCGCAGGGGGCGGGCCGTCGCGCAGGTCGATCACCACCACGCCGGCCCGCAATTCGAAGGGGATGGCGTGGCAGGCGCAGCCCACCGCGACCGAAAGCCCCGCCCCGCCCGCCAGCGGGGAAAGCCCGCGCACCCGCGCCCGCCCGATCAGGTCGAAGGCGCGCGACAGGTCGATCGCCACGGGCGTCCGCAGCCGCAGGTCGTAACCGCCCGCCGTGCGCTGCAGCGTCCAGCCCGCCAGACCCGGCCCCTGCAGCACCAGCCGCGTAAACCCCGCATGCTCGCCCGAGGTGACGCGCAACTGCGCCTGCGCGGGGGCCGCCAGAAGCAGGAACAAAAGGCAGAGCAGCGCCCTCATGCCGCCTCTTTCCGCAAGGCCTTGATCGCGGTGTCGAGGTCGGAGAAGGCCGGACGCACATCGTGCGGGGCGTTCTGGCGGCCCACCTCGATGCAGATGTTGGGCGGGTGGTTGTGCAGGTTGGCCACCAGCACCTCGCGGATCAGGCGGTAGAACTGGGCATCGGCGTCGAGGATCTGCTTCAGCCGCGCGGCGAAGGGGCCGACGAGGCCATAGGCCAGAAACACGCCCAGAAAGGTGCCGACCAGCGCCGCGCCGATCATCTTGCCCAGAATCTCGGGCGGCTGGTCGATCGATCCCATGGTCTTGATCACGCCCAGCACCGCCGCGACGATGCCCAGCGCGGGCAGCGCATCGGCCATCGCCTGCAGCGCATGCGTCGTGTGCTGCGCATGATGGGCCGAGGCTTCGACCCGCTTGTCCAGCACCTCTTCGACCTGATGGGGGTCGTCGTAGTTCATTCCCGCCGCGCGGAAGGTGTCGCAGATCAGGTCCGTCGCCTCGTGGTCGGCGCGGATGCGCGGGTAGCGGGCAAAGATCGCCGAGGTGTCGGGCGCCTCGATATGTTCCTCCAGCCCGACGGGGTTGGAACGGGCCAGACGGATCAGCTCGTAAAGCAGGCACAGAAGGTCGCGGTAATCACCGGACCGCCAGCGCGGGCCACGGAACACCTTGCCCAGATCCTTGAGCGTGTGCTTCACCGTGGCCGCGTCGTTCGAGATCAGGAAGGCCCCGACGGCGGCGCCGCCGATCATGATCATCTCGAACGGCAGGGCCTTCAGGATGATGCCCATCTTGCCACCGGCCAGCATGTAGCCGCCGAAGACCATGACCAGCAGAACGACGATGCCTGCGATGCCGAACATTCAACCCTCGTGTTGCGGAAGCGGTGTCATTGCGTGGGCGCGCGGGCATTGCGCCCCGCGATCAGGGCGGTGACGGAAAAGGCCGCCTCGGGCGTCATCCCCGACAGGACGAGCGCCGCCGCCTCGGGCTTCATCCGTGCGAGGAACCCTGCCGCGAATTCCGGCGACATCGCCGCGAAAAGCCGCGCGGCATCGGCGGGTTTCATCGCCTCGTAGACCGCGGTCAGGCGCTGCAGGTCCGCTTCGGCCGCGCCATCGGCCACGGTGACGAGGGCGCGCAACTCCTCTTCCGCCGCGGCCAGTTCCGCCAGCCGCGCCGCCACGGCGGTTTCGGCCAGGTCGAGCGCGGCAAGCCGTTCCTCCAGCGCGGCTTCGCGCCGGTCGAGCATCGCGGCGCGTTCGGCCAGCGCCTCGGCCACGGCGAGCGGGGGGGCAGGGCAGGACAGCGGTGCCGCCCCCGCCGCATCGCCCGCGCCCTCCGCCTCGCGCGCAAGCGCCGCGCCCACGCCGGAGCCGAAGCGCATCGCCCCCGATGCGGCCAACATGATCGCCAGCACCGCCAGCGTGCCGCGTCCGCGCATCGGGTTCATTCCGCCGCCTCCAGCCGGTGGCTGCGGCGACGCACGAAGCGCAGGGGCCGGTCGGCGGGCGGGCTGTCCTGCAGATCGTGCATCGCCGCCATCAGCAGTTCCAGCCGCTGCGCCGCCGCCTCGGCCCGCGCCATCCGGTCGTCCAGCGCGGCGGCGGAGCCTTCGGCGCTGGCCTTGGCCGCCGCCAGCGCGCGCGTCATGTCATCGACCTGCGCCGACAGCACCGCGATGGCCCCGCCCATCCCCGATTCGAGCGCGGTGAACCGCGCCAGCCGCCCCGACAGGACATAGCAGTAGAGCCCCGCGCCAAAGGCACCGCAGGCCAGCATCACATCGGCGATCATGTCCATCCGTCTTCCCCGTCAGTTCAGCACGAATTCCGTCACCAGAAGGTCGCGTACCCGCCCTTCGCCCGTCACCAGCTGGATGCGCCGCAGAAGCTGCGCGCGGATCACCGTCAGCGCGGCAGGATCGCGCAGCGCGGCGACATCGACCGCGCGCAGATAGCCGTTCAGCACGTCGAGGATGCGCGGCAGAAGATGCGCCACATCCTGCCGGTAGGGCGCTTCGACCTCGATCTGCGCGGTGAAGCGCAGGTGTTTCGCGCCCGCGCCTTCGGGCAGGGTGATCGTCACCGGATCGACGGCGACAAAATCGATGGCGGGCAGGTCCTCGGCCGTCTGCGCGGTTTCGGGCGCGGGGGCGAGGATCAGCCCCGACCAGACCGCGAAGAACCCCCCCGCGCCGAGGACAAGCGCGCCGGCAAGGCCGATGGCCATCGGCAGAAGCCGCCGTTTCGGCGGGGCGGCATCGGGTTCTGCGGTCGCGGATTCGGCCATGGGATCGCCCTCCTGTGACCGAAGGACTAGCCCAGGCGACCTAACCGATTGTTAAGGCGCATCGGTCCATCCTGCATCCGTCAACGCATGACGGAGCCGCCGGTGCAGAACCTTGCCGATATCTGGAACCGCCTCGACACGCGCCGCCGCATCATCCTTGCGGGGGCGACGGTGGCGGTCTTTCTGGCCGTCCTCGCCCTTGCGCGGCTGGCCGCGACGCCGCAGACGGCGCTGCTTTACGCGGGGCTCGACACTGCCGCCGCGGGCAATGTCGTCGCGGCGCTCGATGCGCGCGGCGTGACGTACGAGGTGCGGGGCGACGCCATCCATGTCGATGCCGCGCGGCGTGATTCGCTACGGATGGAACTTGCGGCAGAGGGGCTGCCCGCCACCTCGGCCAAGGGGTACGAGCTGCTCGATTCGATGACGGGCTTCGGCACGACGGCGCAGATGTTCGATGCCGCCCAGTGGCGCGCGGTCGAAGGGGAACTGGCGCGCACCATCCTTGCCTCGCAGGGGGTGTCGGCGGCGCGGGTGCACATCGCGCGCGCGGCCTCGCGCGGGTTGGCGGCACCCGACGGGCTGACCGCCAGCGTCGCGGTCACGCCCGCCGCGGGCCGGATCGGCGACGCGCAGGCGCAGGCCATCCGCCATCTGGTGGCCGCCGCCGTCGCAGGGCTTTCGCCCGATGCGGTGCAGGTCGTCGATACCGTCCACGGCCTCGTCGGTGGCGAAGACACTGCCCCCGCCGCACAGGCCGCCAGCCGCGCCGACGACATCCGCCGCAATGTCGAACGGCTGCTTGCCGCGCGCGTCGGACAGGGCAAGGCGGTGGTCGAGGTGGCCGTGGAACTCGTCTCGGAAAGCGAGGAGATCAGCGAACGCCGCATCGATCCCGAAAGCCGCACCGCGATTTCCACCGAAACCGAGGCGCAATCGGGCAACAGCACAGAACCCGGCGGTCCGGCGACCGTCGCCTCGAACCTGCCCGAAGGCGATGCCGCCGCCGGCCAGTCCACGAGCACGACCGAGGAAAGCCGCGAACGGGTGAATTACGAACTGTCGGAAACGCGCCGCGAATTGCGGCGCCAGCCCGGCGACATCCGGCGGCTGACCGTGGCGGTGCTGGTCGACAGCGCCGAACAGGTGGCCGAGGACGGCACCATAACCCGCACCCCGCGCGAGGAGGCGGAGCTTGCCACCCTGCGCGAACTCGTCGCCGCGGCGGCGGGGATCAATGCCGAACGCGGCGATGTGCTGACGCTGCATTCCATGGAATTCCGCCCCGAGACGGCGAACGGCACGCTGGCCGAGGCAAGCCTTCTGACCGGATCGGTCGATATCGGCCGGATCGTGCAGATGGCGGTGGCGGGGCTGATCGCGCTGGCACTGGCGCTTTTCGTGATCCGGCCGCTGCTGGCCCCGCGCGCCACGCCCGCGCTGGCGCTGCCGGCCTCGGATGCGCCTGCGACGGCGATCCTCGACGAAGAGGTCGTGCTGCCACCCCTTGCCCTCGTCGGCGACGGGACCGACCCGCCCGAAGATCCCGTGGCCCGCCTGCGCCGCCTGATCGCGGAGCGGCAGGCCGAATCGGTCGAAATCCTGCGTGGCTGGATGGAAGCGGAAGGAAGCAGAAGATGAGGGCGGTCAGACTGGAATGTTTCGCCACGGGCAGCACGGCGGTCGAACCCGACCTGCCCGATCTGGCCGAGGAACGGGCCGAGGCGCGCCTTGCCACCTATGAGGAAGGCTATGCCGCCGGATGGGAGGATGCCGCCGCCACCCAGCGCGACGACCGCGCGCAGGCCGAGGAAGAGGCGCTCCGTGCCCTTGCCGCGCTGTCGCTGGGCGTCGATGAGGTGCGGCGCCAGATCCTCGCCTCGCTGGCCCCGCTCCTCGATGCGGTCGTGGCGCAGATCGTGCCGGCGCTTGCCCGCGAAAGCCTCGCCGCCCGTGTGGCCGAGGCGATCTTGCCCCTGGCCGCCGAACGGGCGGGCGGCCCCGTGACCCTGCGCCTGCACCCCGCCGCACGGGCGGTGGTGGCAGGGCATCTGCAGCGCCTGTCCTCCCTGTCGCTGGTGATCGAGGACGACCCCGCCCTGCGGCCGGAACAGGCGCTGGTCAGCATCGGCACGGCGGGCGCGCATGTCGACCTGTCCGGCATGGCCGACGAGATCGCCGCCACCCTTCGCGCCTTCAACGAAACCCTGCCCCTGACGGAGAACCCGCATGGATGACCCCGCCAACCCCTTTGCACAGGTCCCGATCGAGATCACCGTTTCGGTCGGCCGCGCCCGTCCGCTGGTGCGCGACCTGCTGAAACTATCGCGCGACGCGGTCCTGCCGCTCGACCGCAGGGTCGAGGATCCGGTGGAACTTTACGTGGGCGACCGCCTGATCGCGCGGGGCGAACTGGAGGAGGCGGGCGGCGCGGGATCGGGCCAGCTTGCCGTCCGCCTGACCGAGGTTGCGAACCTCAAGGCCGGGCTCTGACCGTGCCCCGCACCGCAACGGCGCGGGTGGCGCTGGCCACCCTGCTGGCGCTGGGGCTGGCCGCGCCCGCCCTCGGGCAAAGCCTGACCGTCGATCTGGGCGGCGAGGGGCAGGGTCTGGCCACGCGCACGGCGCAGCTTCTGCTGCTTGTCACCGTCATCGGGCTTGTCCCCGGTCTGGCGGTGACGGTGACCTGCTTTCCCTTCATCGTCACGGTGCTGTCGATCCTGCGGCAGGCCATCGGCCTGCAGCAATCGCCGCCCAACATGCTGATCGTCGCGCTGGCGCTGTTCCTGACGTGGTTCGTGATGGAGCCGGTCTTCCTGCAGGCCTGGGCCAACGGGGTGGAACCCCTGAACCGGGGCGAGGTCGATCTGCCCGGTGCCATCGCGGGCATCGTCGCCCCCTTCCGCACCTTCATGGCGGCGCGGGTCGATCCCGACACGCTCGCCACGCTGCAGGCGTTGCGCCCGCCCGCCGATGCGGGGGCCGAGGTGGCGCTGTCCGTCCTGACCCCCGCCTTCGTGCTGTCAGAGATCGCCCGCGCCTTCGAGATCGGGTTCCTGATCTTCCTGCCCTTCCTGATCATCGATCTGGTCGTGGCGGCGGTGCTGATGTCGATGGGCATGATGATGGTGCCGCCCGCCATCGTGTCCTTGCCGTTCAAGCTGGCCTTCTTCGTCGTGGCTGACGGCTGGACCCTGCTGTCCGAGGCGCTGGTGCGCGGCTATATCGGCGGCTGAACCGGCGGCCGAACCGGCAGCCGGGGGCGGTCAGTTCACGATCAGCTCGGCATGCAGCGCGCCCGCCGCGCTGATGCTTTTCAGGATGTCGATCATGTCCTGCGGGGCGACGCCCAGCGCGTTCAGCCCCGCCACCACCTCGGACAGCGAGGTGCCGCCCGTCAGTTCGGCCAGACCCGTGCCCTCTTCCGTCTCGATGCTGGCGGTGGAACGGGGCACCACCATCGTCTCGCCCTGCGAAAACGGGTCGGGCTGGACGACCAGCGGCGCTTCCTCGATCCGCAGGGTCAGGTTGCCTTGCGCCACCGCCACGCGGCTGATCCGCACATCGGCCCCCATCACGATGGTGCCCGACCGCTGGTCCACCACCACCCGCGCGCGGCGTTCGGGTTCGACCGTCAGCGATTCCAGCGCCGCGATGGCATGGGCGGGCGAACGCAGGCCCGACACCTCGACCGCCACGGTTCCGGCATCGAGCATCACCGCCCGCCCGCGCCCCAGTTCCGCATTCACCACCTGCTCGATCCGCGCGGCGGTGGTGAAGTCGGGCGTCCGCAGCGCCAGCCGCAGCGTGCGGAGCTGGGCGAAATCGAAATCCACCTCGCGTTCCACCCGCGCGCCGGCGGGGATGACGCCCGCCGTCGGCACGCCCTGCACGACACGGGCGGCCTCTCCCTCGGCACTGACCCCGCCGGCGAGGACGGAGCCCTGCGCCACGGCATAGATCTGCCCGTCCGCGCCGTTCATCGGGGTCATCACCAGCGTGCCGCCCTGCAGGCTGGTCGCATCGCCGATGGCCGAGACGGTCACGTCGATGCGCCCCCCTGCCCTCGCGAAGGGCGGCAGCGCGGCAGTGACAAAGACGGCGGCCACGTTGCGCGGGCGGAACGCCTCGCCCGCCACATTCGCGCCGAGCCGTTCCAGAAGGTTGGCCATGATCTCTTCGGTGAAGGGGGCATTCCGCAGCCCGTCGCCCGTGCCGTTCAGGCCAACCACAAGGCCGTAACCCACAAGGTCGTTGCCGCGCACGCCATCGAATTCGACAAGGTCCTTCAGCCGCACGGGATCGGCCAGCGCGGGGACGGGCAGGGCAAGGCAGGCAGACAGCAGAAGCGCGCGCAGCATCACAACCTCTCGGCCAAGGACAGGCGCGACAGGCGCGCGGTCAGGGTGAAGATCCGCTCGAGCCGCGCCTCGGTTTCCTGCAGGGCGGTGGCGGTGTCATAGGGATCGGCGGCGACCAGACCGCCGCGCGCGATTTCCAGCGCCGCGCGTTCGGACTGGTGGCGCGACTGCGCCTCGGCGATCCGCGCCTCGGCCTGACCGAGGCGGCCTGCCAATTCCGCACGATCGGCGGCCGAGGCGGCAAGCACCTCTCCGGCGCGGCGGGCCAGATGGGCACGGGTCGCGGGATCGCCGGCAAAGGCCCCGCCGTCGAGCAGCGCCCCCATCAGCAGCCCCTTCGCCGTCTGCCGCAGCGCGGGGTCGAGCGCGGTGGCATCCGCTGCCACCACCTCTCCGGCGGCGACGGGCAGGGGGGGCGCGGGCGGGCCGCCGCGATAGGCCGCTGCGGCAAAGCCTGCCGGATCGGCCAGCCAGCCATCGAGCAGCGCTTCGAAGTCGGCCGGTCCGCTGGCCGCGCCCACGGCCGCCCGCGCCGCGGCGACGATATCGGCAGGCGGGGCGAGGGCCGCGACATCGCTGGCGGTTCCGGCAAAGACGGAACGGTCGGCCACACGCTGGTTCAGCGCGGCGACGAAGGTCTGGAACTGGCTGGCCACCATCCGCGCCGCGCCGTCCGTCGCCACCGCCCCGCCCTGCCCCGATGCCAGAAGCTGCGAGGCCGCATCGCCCGACAGCGTGTCGATCTGGCCCAGCGCCACCTGCCGGACCGAAAGCGCCATGGCCGCATCGCGCGCGACCGAGGCATGGCCCGCGATGCGCGCAAGCGTGGTGTCGATGGACACCAGCGCCGCCATGTCGCCGCGCAGATGCGCCGCCACATCGGCATGCCGCCCCGAGGCGAAGGTTTCGGTCAGCCGCTGCAGATCGGCCTTTGCCTGCGCGCTCTGGCGTTTCAGAAGGAAGGTCTGGGCCAGATCGCCGATGGATACCAGCATGTCAGAACCCCATCAGGATGCGGATCAGGTCATCGACCGTCTTGATCACCCGCGCATTCGCGGCCCAGGCCTGTTCGATCAGCAAGAGGTCCTGCAATTCGGCGTCGGTATCGACACCTTGGTCCAGTTCCATCTTGACCAGCGCGTCGGACCGCGCGGCGTGATGCGTGGCATCGGCCTCGGCCGACAGACGCTCGGCCGCGCTGGCGGACAGGAACTCTCCGGCCAGACCCGACAGCGACCGCGCGCCCGGATCGCCCGCCACGGCAGGAGAGGCGGGCGGGCGCAGGGATGACAGCGCTTCCGCCAGTGCCGAAAGGCGCGCGCCATCGCCGCCCGGTCCCGGCGTGGTGGCGGAAAGCCCGTCGCGCAGCCGCCAGAGCGCGCCGCCACGGTCGGGATCGGCGGCAGGATTGACGGCCAGCCGCGCGGCAAGGCCCGTCTCGCGCGCCGCCGTCACGGGCGCGCCCGCATCGGTGAAAAGCCCCCCCGCCCCCGCATCGACCGCAGCCACGCGGTCTGCCAGATCGCGCGACAGCGCATCCAGACGCGCCTGCGCCGTCGGCGCCATCGCATCGCGCACGGCGAAAAGCGCGCCCAGCGTGCCGCCGCCCATCGGCGCGCCCGTGCCGGTGCGGACGGTCTGGCCGTCCAGCGTCAGGCCGGGAAGGGCGGTCATGTCGGCGGTGATCACACGGGTGGGATCGAAGCCGATGGTGGCGGGCCCTGCCTCGAGCAGGACCGCGCCGCCCGTGGTGTAGAGCGCGACCTTGCCCATGTCGCGCGCCACCTCGCGCAGGGGGACGATGGCGGCGATGCGGTCGATCACCGCCTGCCGGCGGTCCAGCAGGGCTGCGACATCGCCGCCCGCCGACCCCTGCGCCGTGATCGACACGTTCAGGTCATGCACCTGCCCGAGCGCGGTGTTCAGTTCCGCCACCTCGGCCGCGATGCGGGTATCGGCGGCCTGCCGTGCCTCCTGCACGCTGGCCGCGGCGCGGTTGAACGTTGCCGCAAGACCTTCGGCCGCGCGCAGCACCTGTGTCAGCCGCGCGGCCGAGGAGGGCTGGCCCGCCGCCGCGATCAGCGCGCTTTCCAGCGCGGCGATCCGGTCAGTCAGGCTGCTGCCCGATCCCGGCGCGCCAAAGGCAGCCTCCATCCGTCGGGCGTAATCGGCCAGAACGCCCGCGCCGCCCGCCGCCGCCCCCGCGATTCGCCGGTCGCCGATCAGCACGCGGTCGGCAAGGCGCGTCACGCCATCCACCTGCGCGCCCTGCCCCGTCATGCCGACCAGCCGCGACGACACCGCCAGTTCGCGCCGCACATAGCCCGCGGTGCCCGCATTGGCGATGTTGGTCGACACGACCTCGGCCCGCCGCGACGAAACCGTCAGGCCCGATAGCGCGCTGGAGAGGGTGGAGGAAAGGCTCATCCCTTAGCGCTTGATGTTGGTGGTTTCCTGCAGCATCTCGTCCACCGTCTGGATCACCTTGGCGTTCGAGGAATAGGCGCGCTGCGTCTGGATCAGGCTGGTCAGTTCCGCCGCCACATCGGTGGCCGATCCTTCGCGCGCATAGCCCTGCACCTTGCCCGTCGGGCCCGTTCCGGCATCCCACAGGAAGAACGACCCCGACGAGGGCGAGACCTGATAGGTCTGGTTCGACAGCGACCGCAGGCCGTTGATGTTGGGCACATCGACCAGCGGGATCTGGTAGATGCGGCGGACGAAGCCCGTGTCGTAGCTGGCGGTGATGTTGCCGTCCTCGTCGATTTCCACGCCGGTCAGGTTGCCGACGGGCGAGCCGTCCTTGGTGATCGACACCGGCGCGAAGCTGTCGGAAAGCTGGGTCAGCCCGTCCGTGTCGCCGGGCTTGCCGATGCGGACCGTCAGCGGGCCGCCCCCGACGGTCAGCGACAGGTCGCCCGTCGCCGGATCGTAGCCGCCGCCCGACACGACCGTGACAGAGGCAAGCGTTCCCCCCGATCCGCGCGTCGCATCGAAGACGAGGTCATATTCCCCGATCACGGCGCCGTTCTGCGCCGAATCGCGGATCTGCATCCGCCAGGCGTTGGATTCGCCCGTGGCGGGGACGACCGGCGTGAAGGTCATGTCGAGCGATTCCGACGTGCCCAGATTGCCGAAATACTCCACCGACAGGGGCAGGGAATCGCCGCTGCGTCCGGCTTCCGTCTGGGTGGCGGGCAGGTTCACGCCCAGAAAGACCTGTGTCGTGGGATCGCCCGCGGTCTGGTTCGCGTTGATCACCACGGGTTCCAGACCCGCCACCGTATCGCGCGGAAAGGTCGGGATCGTGCCGTCGGCGCTGGCGGGCCAGCCCAGCAGGACCAGCCCCGAATCTGTCCGCAGGACACCGTTCGAATCGGTGCGGAAGCCGCCTGTCGTGGTCATCATCAGCGGCATGTCGCCCAGCGCCGAACCCAGCGCGACAGACGGTATCACCGGCAGCATTCCCCGCCCCGAAACCGCGATGTCCAGCGCGTTCGAGGTGCCGACCAGCGTGCCGCGTTCATCGATCAGCCGCGCGGTCGAAGCGCGCACCCCGCCCGCCGAATAGGTGCCCGCCCCGCGCGAGCCTGCGAGCACCATGCTTTCGAAATCCGCCACCGCCCGCTTGTAGCCGAAGGTGGAGGAATTCGCGATATTGTCGGAAATCGCGGCAAGCCGCGTCGCGTTGGCGTTCAGCCCGGCCACGCCGGCATTGAGGGACGAGGTTATCGACATTCTGTCACAGCCTTTCCTGCATCAGACCTTCTGTCTGGCGGCAGGATGGGCGCGGGCCCCTTAACGCGGACCTAATGGATAAAATCCCGCCGATTATGTGCTGTGGCGCAGAAGCACGATCTCGATCCGGTTGTTGCGGATCGCGGTGGGGTCTGCGGTCGCGGGCTTGCGGTCGGCATAGCCCGTCACCCGCGCCATCCGCCCCTTGCCCAAGGGCTGCTCCAGCAGGGCGCGGATCGCCTGCGCCCGCGCGGCGGACAGGTCCCAGACGGGATTGTCGGCCAGCGGCAGCGGATAGGCATGCACATGGCCGTTCACCGCGATGCGGTTGCGGGCCAGCGCCAGCACCTCGGCGATGACGGGCATCAGGTCGCGCAGCACGGGTTGCGGATCGGCACGGTCGGCGGCGAAAAGCGGGGCCCCGGGCAGATCGAACAGCTCGATCACCAGCCCCTCGTCGGTGACGCGGGTCACGACGTGGCGCTTGAGGCTTTCCATCGTCATGCTTTCGCCCGCCCGCGCCAGAAGCTGTTCCAGCAAGGCCTCGGGCGAGGTGTCCGGTTCGGGCTGGGCATCGGCGGCGGATTGCAGGCCGCGCGCCTGCCGGTCGGCGGTCGGCGCCGTCGCCGAAGCGCCGGTTCCGTTCTGCGCCAGTTCCTGTTCGGACTGGACGGAATCGCCGCCGAAGGCGCCGTCACCCCCGCCCGAGATGCGGTTCACCGGAATCGTCGGGTTGAAGTAATCCGCGATCCCCTTCCGCTGCTTTTCCGTCGTCGCGTTCAAAAGCCACATCAGCATGAAGAAGGCCATCATGGCGGTGACGAAATCGGCATAGGCGACCTTCCACGCCCCGCCGTGATGCCCGCCACCGGCAATCACCTTCTTCCGCTTGATGACGATTGGCGCGGCATTTCCCTGCCCGGCCATTCCCACCATCCTGTCACACACCCGCAGGCAGGGTGCACCTGCGGGCGTGAAGGCGGGATTAAGGGGTCAAATTCTAGGCTTTCGCCACATTATGACCGCGATGAGCGTTCCCACAGGTTGATGTCCTCTTCGCCCGAGATGCGGTCGATCTCGGCCAGTTCCGCGGCAGTGAAGTCCAGATTGCCGATCGCGCCCGCGCAATCCGCCACCTGTTCGGGACGCGAGGCACCGATCAGCGCGCTGGTGATGCCGCCATTCCGCAGCACCCATGCCAGCGACATCTGCGCCAGCGTCTGGCCGCGCTTTTGCGCCAGCGCATCCAGCGCCCGGACCGAGGCCAGCGC
>JBEEOG010000392.1:0-3797 GCA_041191745.1 Pseudomonadota bacterium
ACACCTTCATGATCCGCAACCGCCCGCGCGGCTGAGGCCGTCTGCCCGAGGAAACAGGAAGGGCCGCCCCGCAGGGCGGCCCTTTCTCATGCGGGCTGGATCAGGTCCCAGCGGTTGCCGAAGGGATCGCGCCAGACCGCGACGGTGCCATAGGCTTCGTGGCGCGGGGCTTCCTCGAACACCGCGCCGGCGGCGGTCAGGCGGGCGTGGTCGGCGGCGAAATCGTCGGTTTCGAGGAACAGCCACACCCGCCCCGCCCCCTGCGCGCCGATGGCGGCCTGTTGCGCGGGCCCTTCGGCGCGGGCAAGGACGATCCGGCACCCGCCGCCCCGCGGTTCGACCGTCACCCAGCGTTTGCGGCCCTGATCGGTATCGGCGGTCAGCGTGAAGCCCGCCGCCGTGAAGAAGCCGATCGCCGCGTCGTAATCGGGGACGATCAGCGCCACGGCGGCAAGGCGGGGGCCCGCCGTCACCCCATCATCCACAGATATCCGCCATAGACTGCCAGAAGCAGCACCCCCGCGATACGGGGCAGGCCGCCAAGGGCAAAGGCCAGAACGCTCAGCCCCACCGCCGTGCCCGCCGCCCATGGCATGTCGACGCCGGCAAAGCGCGCCTCGGACGGGATCGGGACGATGGCCGCCGTCGTGCCGAGGATGCCGAAGATGTTGAAGATGTTCGACCCGATCACGTTGCCCACCGCGATCTCGGTCTGCTTGCGGATCGCTGCGATCACCGATGTCGCAAGCTCTGGCAGAGAGGTGCCGACGGCCACGATGGTCAGGCCGATCACCGCCTCGGAGATGCCGAAGCCGCGGGCGATCTCGGTCGCGCTGTCCACCAGAAGGCGCGCGCCGATCACGAGGACGACCAGCCCCGCTGCCGTCATCGCCCATGCCTTCCACTGCGCGATGTCGCCCAGCGTGGCTTCCTCGGGCTCTTCCTTGCCGGTCAGGAAGGCGGTGGCCAAGAAGGCCGCAAGACCGGCCAAGAGCAGGATGCCTTCCATCCGCGTCACCTGACCGTCGCTCAGCATGACCCAGAGGATCGCGGTGGCAGCCAGCATGAAGCCGATATCGCGCCAAAGCTTGCGCGCGGGGATGGCCAGGGGCGCGATGGCGGCAGAGACGCCGAGGATCAGCAGGATATTGGCGATGTTCGACCCCACCACATTGCCGATGGCGATGCCGGGGGCGGGCGGATCGGCAAGGGCTGCCTGAAGCGAGACCAGAAGTTCCGGCGCCGAGGTGCCGAAGCCCACGATGGTCAGCCCGATCACCATCGGTGACAGGCCGAAATGCCGCGCAACGGCCGAGGCCCCGCGCACGAGGTATTCCCCGCCGAAGAACAGCCCCACAAGGCCGAGGGTGAAAAGCAAGTAGGTCATCGTGCAAAAGGCTCCGCTCTGATCCGGTCCCGCCCCGTGGCAGGCTTCGTCAGGGCACGAGATCAGTCGCTTTCGTCCCGATACAAGGTGTGACACCGAAAAATCCGGCTCCGGCCCGCAAAGACCTGCAAAGCTGTGCAGCTCCGCAACGGTCGGGCAGAGGGGAAAGGGGGCAATCAGCCTTCGCGCGGCACGCGCGTGGCAGGCAGCGGTGTCTCGGGCAGGGGGGGCTCTGCCATGCGCGTGTCGGGAAGGCGCGTGTCGGGCAGGTTGATCCGCGCGACCTGTTCGGCGATGGGATCGACCGACAGGGGGTGCAGCTCGGCCTTGTGGGCCGACGGGTCGCCGATCTCCTGCCAGCGCCCACCCTTGTAGATTTCAAGCCCGCCGAACCCGGCCTTGTAGCCCATCTTGCGGCTGCCCGGCACCCAGTAGCCCAGATAGACGTAAGGCAGCCCCGCCTCGCGCGCGATGGCGATATGGTCAAGGATCACATGCGTGCCCAGCGACAGATGCGCCAGATCGGGATCGTAGAAGGAATAGACCATCGACAGCCCGTCATCGAAGACATCGGTCAGGCAGACGGCGGCAAGGGGATGCCCGCGCTCGCCCGTGGCGGGGGGGCGGGTGTATTCGATCACGCGGCTCTTGATCGGCGTCTCCTCGATCATCGCGGCGAATTCGAAGATGTCCATGTCGGCCATGCCCCCGTCGGCATGGCGGTGGTCGAGGTAGCGGCGGAAGAGGGTGAACTGGTCCTCGGTCGCCCAGGGGCTGGTCGCATTGCGCCGGAGCATCGCGTTGCGCTTCAGGATGCGGCGCTGGCTGCGGTTCGGTTCGAAATCGGCCACGCGGATGCGCGCCGAGAGGCAGGCCGAACATTCCGCGCAGGAGGGGCGGTAAAGCACGTTCTGGCTGCGCCGGAAGCCCTGCTTCGACAGCGCGTCATTCAGGCGCTGTGCATGTTCGCCCTGCAGCGCGGTGAACAGCTTGCGCTCCATCCGCCCCTCCAGATAGGGGCAGGGTTGCGGGGCCGTCACATAGAACTGGGGCGCGATGGGAAGCGTGTGGCGCATGTCACCTGATGTTTGGCCCCGAGGGGGCCTGCCGGATCGGGAAGCGGGCCTTGCCGTCTGTCTTGCGCCCACACGTTAGCAAGGCGCGCGCCAAAGGCCAAGCCGAGTCTGCCGCCCTAGCCGCCCGCGGGCCGGTTGATCGCCACGGTGCCCAGAAGATGGTCGGTCAGGCCCTGACCGCGCGGCGAGACGAGCATCAGCCCGACCGAGATGATCTGCGGCAAGAGGAAGGCCACCGACACCGAATAGCCCAGCGTATGCAGGAAGGCCGTCGCCGCATCGAAGCGCTCGCCGTCGCGGGTCAGGAAGCGGATGCCCATCAGCCGCATCCCCCATGTCGCCGAGGCGCCCGTCATCGTGACCCAGCGGTAAAGGAAGCTGAGCGTCAGCCAGACCAGCGGCAGGATGAAGAGCGCGGTCAGCGCGCTGAGCACGACCACCAGAACGGCCAGCGCGAGCACGAGCGCCGTGTCGATGATCCAGGCGATGCCACGCTTCAGCGCCACGCCGTCATAGAATTCGGCATGGCGGAGCGGATCGGGCTGGAGGGAGGGGGCAGGGGCAAAGGGCATCGGTCCGGTCCTCGCACGGCAAAGGAAAGGGGGCGGCCCACCATAGGGGCCGCCCGTCGGGGTGTCACGCCTGTTCGGGCAGGTCGCGCGGTTCGGCCTTGGGGGCGCGGGCGCGTTCTTCCATGAAGGCGTCGAATTCCTGCTTGTCCTTGGCCTCGCGCAGGCGGGACAGGAAGGATTCGAAGGCGGCCTGCTCCTCTTCCAGACGGCGCAGCGTCTCGGCGCGGTAGGCGTCGAAGGCCGAATTGCCCGTGGGGGCGAAGGCGCGGCCGTCCCAGCGGCGGGCGCCCCAGGTGCCGTCGTGACGGCGCGACTTGCAGCTTTGTCCGAACATCTTGGAACTCCAGCGGTTGGTGACGGTCATGTAGAAGACAAGGAACAGGCCCACGGGCCAGAACAGGATGAAGCCAAAGACCATGGCGGCGATCCATGCGCCGCGGCCGCGGTCGTCAAGCCAGTCCGCCAGACGGCGGGGCAGGGCCAGGATGCCACCCAGACGGCCGGTCACCGTCGCGGCGGAGGGGGCGGGGTAGGTCGTCTGCATCTGCGGTCATCTCCCGTGTTGCGTGTGGATGTGAATGTCTTTCACATGGGGAAAGATGCGCCGGACGGACCGCGCTTTCAAGAGGTGATGTAAAAAGATTTTACATTCCTGCCGCCGCGCCTGCGGCCGGCGGCAGGAGCGGGGGGTTTTCCACCCCCCGCACCCCCCGGAGGATATTTGGGCAGAGAAAACGGGCGCGGGAAGGAAGGGATCAGGTC
>JBEEOG010000393.1:0-2882 GCA_041191745.1 Pseudomonadota bacterium
CCACGAAGAAGACGTCGAGAAGGACGACGGGCAGCGGCAGGACCATCATCGCGATGATGGCCAGAATGCCGACCGGCAGGGCGAGGCCACCCATCATCGAGCCGAAACCGGGTTTGGCGGCGGTGGCGTCGCTCATGCGGTTCTGTCCTCTGCTTGGGGCGTCATGTTTCCGTCATTCCCTTGGGTCGGGGGGTCTCGGTCGGGATCGTGCAAGGGGCGTGCCAGACGGAGGGACGGAGGCGGTTCGATCGGCAGATTGCGCGATCCTGGGGACTGGCACGCGGATTGCAGGTCCCAGCGCGATGTGACCGCCTGACTGCGAGGTTTTCCGCGATGCGTGCCCTGACCCTTGTGATGATGTCTGCTGCCCTGCTTGCGGGCTGCGTCTCCACGCCGCCGACGGCGCGGTCGGCCCTTCCTCTGAGCGCGACGAAGACGACGGAGCAGCTGGCGGAGGTGAAGGACAATCTGGACGCGGCGGACCGGATGAACGCGCCGCCACCCGCGCCGGCAGGTCTGGCGGGCGCGGCGGAGGTGCAGCCGCTGAAGGGACTGGGCTTTGCGCAGATTTCCGGGCAGCCGGGCAAGACGCGCAATGAGAAGCGGTTGATGGCGATCCGGGCGGCGCGGATGGATGCGATCCGCGATCTGACGGAGCAGGTGCACGGCATCCGCATTTCGGCGACGACGACGATCCGCGAAGCGGTGGTGCAGGATGACAGCCTGTCGGCGGTCGTGCAGGGCACGCTGCGCGGGGCGAAGACCATCCGCGTTTCGCCGTCCGGGACGGACAGCTACGAGGTCGAGATGGTGCTGGACCGCGAGACGGTGGCCTATATCGTCCGCGCGCTGAAGGGGCGGGTGTGATGCTGCGCGCGGCTCTGGTCGCCCTGATGATGCTGGGCGCGCTGCCCGTGCGGGCGGCGGAGGGGCTGGTGGTGCAGGCGACGGGCTTTGCCATCCAGTCGGGCGCGGAGGACGCGGCGAGCGCCAAGCGCCGCGCGGTGGCGGATGCGCTGCTGCAGGCGGCACTGTCGGGGGGCGCGTCGGTCACGGGCCATACGGCGGTGGACAAGAGTGTCGTCACCGCCGATCTGCTGATCGTGCGCCCGGTGGGGCGGGTGCTGCGGCATTCGGTGATCGCGCTGGACCGCAACGGCGATACCTGGACTGCGACGGTGGAGGCGGTGGTGGGGCTGGGCCCCGTGGGGGTCTGCGATGACCGCCGCAATCTGGTGATCACGGTCTATCGACCTGTCGTCGCCGTCTCTCCGGCCGCCCCGGCCTGGACAGAGCCTCTGGCCGTGGAGGTGACCAAGGCGCTGGTGCGGCGGCTGGAGGCGCATCGGGCGACGGAACTGGTGCGGGTGACCGACCGGGATATGCCGCGCCTCGATCCTGCGCGCGAGGCGACGGATTACGTGACGCTGACGCGCGGGTCGGTGCGGATGAAGGAGGGGGACCATGCCTTCATCCCGGTGATCCAGATCGACGTGGGCGGGCGCGGACAGCGGCCGGAGTTGGTGATGGACCTGACGATGGTGCTGATCGGCGGCAATGGCGAGGAGGTGCGGCAGGAGGTGCGGCGGTCGGTGAAGCTGCCCGGCGTGTCGCCGCTGGGTCGGATCGCCGTGGCGCTGGAGCCGAACCGCCGGCAGCTGGCGGCGCAGTTGACCGAGGGGCTGGAGGGCGAGATGGATGCCCTGCTGGACATCGAGAGCTGCAAGCCGGTCCTGGCGAACCTGAAGGTGTCGGGCGGGACGATCACGGCCCCGGTGGGGCGGCGGCAGGGTCTGTCGCGCGGATCGATCGCCTTTACCGCCGACCGGGACAATTCGACCGAGATGCTGGAGGTGGTGGAACTGGGCGCGGAGCGGGTGGTGTTGAAGCCGCTGGATCCCGGCCGGTCGGCCAAGGCTTTTGCCGGGCGTCCGGTGCGGTTCGTGGAGGCGGGGCTGTGAGGGTTCTGGCATTCCTGCTGATGGCGGCGACCCCTTCGGTCGCGATGGATTATGCGCAGGGCGTTCCGGGGGCCGAGGTGGGCCGTCTGGTGCGCGCCGCGATGGAAGCGGCGGGCGAGACTGTGCCAGATTTTGCCGACCCGCTGCGGGCCTTTCCGCCCTGCGCGGGGGTGCCGGACGTGGTACCGCGACAGGGCAGCTGGGCCACGGCCGAGGTGCGCTGTGCCGCGCCGGTCTGGAGCCGGGCGGTGCGGACGGGGGCCGGGGCGCCGGTCGTGCCGCAGACCGTGGCCGCGGAACCCGCGGATGAGGGTCCGCTGGTGGTGACGCTGGCGCGCAGCGTGGCGAAGGATGCCGTTCTGACGGCGGAGGACCTGACGCTGGCCCCGGCCGGGGCGCGGACGCCGGATGGCATCTTTACCGATCCGGCCGATGTGATCGGACGGCGCACGCGCGCCGCGATGGGCGAAGGCAAGCCCGTGCTGCTGCGACAGGTGGAGCCGGTCTGGCTTGTGGCCAGGGGCAATCCGGTCGTTCTGGTGGCCGAAGGCGGAGGCCTGGCGGTTTCGGCCCCGGCGGAGGCGCTGGACGATGGCGGGATGGGGGATGTGATCCGCGTCACCAACCTGTCGAGCGGGCGCGAGGTGAAGGCCATCGTCACAGGTAAAAATACTGTGACCGCGACGACTAAAATGCGCTGAAACGAGTCCGTAAAGACAGCTAAACGGAGGCTCTCATGGTAGACCCAATCTCCACATCAGCTGCCCGCCCGCGGATCGTTCGTCCGGGCGAAGACGCAGGACTGCCGGTTCAGGGTTCGGGCGCGGGCACGTCTGCCCCGAGCCTGGCCACGACGCGCGCGGGCGACAGCGTGTCGCTGAGCGCGACGGCACAATCCTTGCCAGAGGAACTCAAGGGCGG
>JBEEOG010000394.1:0-9026 GCA_041191745.1 Pseudomonadota bacterium
CCAATCCGCCCCCGCCGTCGCATGGCGCCGCAGCGGCCCCCGCGCCCCCGCGCGCGGCGCGCGTCCCAGCGCCGACAGGATCGCCGCCTCGTCCGCCTTGGTGATCTCGCCAAAGGGGACGTAGAATTTCAGCCCGTTGCGGTCGGCGGGGATATGGCTGCCCGTGACCATCACCGCCGCCGCCCCTGCCCCCATCGCGGCCAGTGCCAGCGCGGGCGTCGGCACATCAGCGCAATCGGTGACGGCCAGCCCTTCGGCGCGGGCGGTGTCGATCACCACCTGCGCGAGATCGGGCGAAGAGGGCCGCAGGTCGCGCCCCACGAAGAGCCCCGTGCCCGCGGGGCAGGCATGCAGGAAGGCACGGACATGGTCGGCGACCAGATCGGGCGTCAGTTCCGTGACCAGACCGCGCAGGCCGCTGGTTCCGAATTTGGGTGGCATCAGCCCTTGGCCCCCTGCCCGCGGGCATAGACGTCCTCGTAGCGGATGATGTCATCCTCGCCCAGATAGCCGCCGGTCTGCACCTCGATCAGCACCATCGGCAGCTTGCCGGGGTTTTCCATCCGGTGCTTCGCGCCGAGCGGGATGTAGACCGACTGGTTTTCGCTGACCAGCCGCACTTCCTCGCCGATCGTCACGCGGGCGGTGCCTTCGACCACGATCCAGTGTTCCGACCGGTGCATGTGGCTTTGCAGCGACAGCGCCGCGCCGGGCTTGACCACGATCCGCTTGACCTGAAAACGGTCGGCCAGCGCCAGCGTTTCGAACCAGCCCCAGGGGCGGTGATCGGTGGCGAAGCTTTCCGCCTGTTTCGCGCCCTTGGCCTTCAGCGCCTCCACCGCCTTTTTCACATCCTGCGCGCGGGATTTCGGGGCCACCAGAACCGCGTCCTTCATCGCCACGGCGATCATGCCGTCAAGGCCGATGCCCACAAGCTCCACCCCCTCGTCCTCGGACCGCAGAAGGGTGTCGTGGCAGGCGATGGCGGTTGCCGCGCCCGACAGGCTGTTGCCTGCCGCGTCTGCACCCATCTCGGACGCGACGGCATCCCAGCCGCCCAGATCCGTCCAGCGCCCCGCGAAGGGCACGACCGACAGGTTCGCCGCCCGCTCCATCACCGCATAATCGACCGAGATCGCCTCGGCCCCCGCCCAGGCGGCAGGATCGAGCCGCAGGAAGCCGAGGTCGGCCCTCGCCCCGTCCACCGCCGCACGGACGGGGGCCATCAGGGCGGGCGCATGGGTCCCGAAGGCATCAAGGATCGCGCGGGCCGAAAACAGGAAGATGCCCGCATTCCACAGGAACGTCCCCGCCTCCAGCATCGCCTGCGCCCGCGCGGGATCGGGTTTTTCGACAAAGCGCTTCAGCGCCGTGGCCCCCGTCCCGTCGCCTGCACCCAGTTCCAGCCAGCCATAGCCCGTCTCGGCCCGCGTGGGGGCGATGCCGAAGGTGACGATCCGGCCCGCCCGCGCGGCGGGCACGCCCTGCTGCACGGTCGCGCGAAAGGCCGCCGGATCGGCGATGGCATGATCGGATGGCGCGACAAGCATCAGCGCGTCGGGATCGGTCGCCGCCACATGAAGTGCTGCGGCCAGCACGGCAGGGGCGGTGTTGCGCCCTTCGGGTTCGATCAGCACCGCGCCGGGGTCGATCCCCTCGGTCAGCAGCTGTTCGGTCACGACAAAGCGGAAATCCGATCCCGTCACCACCAGCGGCGCGGCGAACCCTTCGCCCGACAGGCGCAGGGCCGATTGCGCGAACAGGCTGCGCGCCCCCGTCAGCCGCGTGAACTGCTTGGGAAAGCCCTTGCGCGAAAGCGGCCAGAGCCGCGTGCCGGAGCCGCCGCAAAGAAGAACCGGAATAATCATGAACCGCCGCCCGACCTGCTGTTTTGCCATAACCTACGGGCGGGCGGGGCAGTCATGCAAGCAGAAGGGCAGGCGCGGCCCCGCATCGGGCCGCGCCTGCCTGCGTTACTTCTGCGGCGCCTTGGCGAAACGCAGGTAGGGCAGCTTGATGTCCAGCTCGCCAAAGCGTTCCTTGGCCTGATCGTTGTTCAAGGCCAGCGCCACGATCACATCCTGACCGGGTTGCCAGTTGGCGGGGGTCGCCAGCGGCACGCCGTCGGTCGCCTGCACCGCATCCAGCGCGCGCAGGATTTCCGCGAAGTTGCGGCCCACGCTCATCGGATAGGTCATGGTCAGGCGCACCTTCTTGTCCGGCCCGATGATATAGACGGTGCGGACGGTCGCCGAATGGGCGGGCGTGCGGCCTTCGGTCGGCAGGTAGTGGTCGGCGGGCAGCATGTCATAGGCCTTGGCCACCGTCAGGGACGAGTCGTCGATGATCGGAAACTCTGCCGCCGCGCCGCCGAAGGCTTCGATGTCGCGCTTCCACTTTTCATGGTCCTGCACGCTGTCGACCGACACGCCGATCACCTTGGTGTTGCGCTTCTTCCATTCGGCGGCAAGCTGGGCCACGGCGCCGAATTCGGTGGTGCAGACGGGCGTGAAATCGCGCGGGTGGCTGAAGATGATGCCATAGCTGTCGCCCAGCCAATCGTGGAAGCGGATCGTGCCGGCGGTCGAGTCGGCGGTGAAGTCGGGGGCGGTGTCGTTGATGCGGACGGCCATGATGGACTCCTGTGCTGTGATGGCAGTCAGATACGGCATCTGGAACGAAGTTTCACCCCCTGCCGCGATCGGCACGGAAAAAGAGAACGCGCTTCCAGCAGTCTTGCCAAACACACGGCGATTTTCCCAGAAGCCGAGAGGTGCGCCCGCCGCTTGTGCGCCGCCCCGCGCCGCGCCCGATCTGCGGTTCTGCCGCTTTCACGACAGGAATGGGTCGGAACGCGCTAGCCACCTTGGCGCGAAGCCTGTATGAATATGATCAAATTTGCCGGACGGAGGCTGCCATGCTGATCAAGCGCGACTTCTACATCAACGGGCGCTGGGTCGCTCCCGCCACCCCCCGCGACCATCAGGTGATCGATCCCTCGACCGAAGAACCCTGCGCCATCATCTCGCTGGGGTCCGAGGCCGACACCAACGCCGCCGTCGCCGCCGCCAAGGCCGCTTTTCCCGCATGGGCCGCCACGCCCCCCGCACGCCGCCGCGAGCTGGTGGCGGGCATCCTGACCCAGTACGAGAAGCGGGCCGAGGAATTCGCGCAGGCGATTTCGATGGAGATGGGCGCGCCCATCGACTTTTCCCGCTCGGATCAGGCGACCTGCCTGCCGTGGCATCTGAACAACTTCCTCAAGGCCTTCGACCATCTGGAATGGATCAAGCCGCTCGGCCCCCATGCGCCGGGCGCCGTGGTGGCGATGGAACCCATCGGGGTGGTGGGCCTGATCACGCCGTGGAACTGGCCGGTGAACCAGCTGGCGCTGAAGGCCATCCCCGCGATGCTCGCGGGCTGCACCTGCGTGCTGAAACCGTCCGAGGAAAGCCCGCTGAACGCGATGCTGTTTGCCGAATTCTGCCATGACGCGGGGATTCCGGCAGGGGTGTTCAACCTTGTGAACGGCGACGGGCCGGGGGTCGGGTCGCAGCTTTCGACCCATCCGGATGTCGAGATGATCAGCTTCACCGGATCGACCCGCGCCGGCAAGGCGATCAGCAAGGCCGCCGCCGAGACACTGAAGCGCGTGACGCTGGAACTGGGCGGCAAGGGCGCGAACCTTCTGTTCGCCGATGCCGACGACAAGGCCGTGCTGCGGTCGGTCAAGCGGATGATGGAAAATTCGGGCCAGTCCTGCAACGCGCCCTCGCGCCTGCTGGTCGAACGCTCGGTCTATGACCAGACCGTCGCCAAGGCGGCCGAGATTGCCGGCAGCATCAAGGTCGGCCCCGCCAGCCAGAGCGGCGATCATATCGGCCCCGTGGTGAACAAGCGCCAGTGGGACCAGATCCAAGGCTATATCCACAAGGGCATCGAGGAAGGCGCGCGCCTTGTCGCGGGCGGGCCGGGCCTGCCCGATGGCTTCAACCGCGGCTTCTATGTCAAGCCCACGGTCTTTGCCGATGTGCGCCCCGGCATGACCATCGAGAAAGAGGAAATCTTCGGCCCCGTGCTGGCGATCATCCCCTTCGAAGACGAGGAAGAGGCGATCCGCATCGCCAACGACACGCCCTATGGCCTGACGAATTACGTCCAGTCAGGCGATCCCGAACGCGCCAACCGTCTGGCGCTGCGCCTGAAATCGGGGATGGTCGAGATGAACGGCAAGCCCCGTGGCGCGGGGTCCTTCTTCGGTGGCGTCAAGCAGTCGGGCCGCGCGCGCGAGGGCGGGGTCTGGGGGCTGGAAGAGTTCCTCGAACTCAAGGGCATTTCCGGCTGGACCGATATCGCGGCGGAGTAGGCGCTGACGGAACGGGCGGAAGCGGGGGCCAGCCCCGTCGTCCATCGGTTCTCGAACCGATGGCGAACCGATGGACGACCCCCGGGATATTTGGGCAGAGAAAACAAGCCAGATCAGAAGGGGCACGGGGCAGAAAAGTTGATCCATGCCTTTGTACCGGGATGGTGCAGGCCCAGCGTCTCGGCATGCAGCATCAGGCGGGGGAAGTCGCGGGCGGGGCCGGTCGCATAGATCGGGTCGCCAAGGATCGGGTGCCCCAGTTCCAGCATATGCACGCGCAACTGGTGGCTGCGCCCCGTCAGCGGGAACAGCCGCACGCGCGTTTCATCCGCGCCGCGCGCGATGACCTGCCAGTCCGTCTGGGCGGGGCGGCCGCGTTCATGATCCACCATCTGGCGCGGGCGGTTCGGCCAGTCGGCGCAAAGCGGCAGGTCCACGTGGCCCCTGTCCTGTTCCATCACGCCATGCACGCGGGCGATGTAGGATTTCCGCGCCCGCCGCTTTTCGAATTCCTGCCCCAGAAACCCCTGCGCGGCCTTGTCCCGCCCGAAGATGATCACGCCAGAGGTATCGCAATCGAGGCGATGGACCAGCAGCGCATCGGGTTGGATCGCCTGCAGGCGCGAGACGAGGCAATCCTCGCGCCCCTCCAGCTTGCCGGGAACGGAAAGCAGGCCCGACGGCTTGTCCACCACGATGATCCGGTCGTCCATGTGCAGGATGACCGGATCGCCGTCAGGCGGGGTGTAGTCGAAATCGGCGATCAAGCGATGTCATGCCCCGCCGCGCGCAGCGCATCGGCCAGCGCGCGGATATGGGCGGGGCCGACCTCGCAGCAGCCGCCGACGATGGTCGCGCCCTGCGCCACCCAGCCCATGGCGAATTCCACGTATTTCGCGGGCGTCAGGTCGTGGCGGTGGGTCAGTTCCTTGACCGTGGGCGCGTCCTTCAGGAAGGCGGGGTCGATATGGGTGAAGCCGTTCGCATAGGCGCCGAAGGGGATGCCGAAGGTGGCCACCACGCCCATCGCCGCCGCCATCGCCTCAGGCACCGAACAGTTCACAAGGATCGCGGCGGGCTTCTGTTCATCGACCACGCGCTTGAGGTCCGCCAGCGGCTCGCCCGAGCGCAGCTTCGTGCCGTCGGCATCATCCACGGTGACCGACAGCCAGACAGGTTTGCCCGATGCCTTGGCCCCGATGGCCGCGCCTTCGGCCTGCACCACGGTTGCCATCGTCTCGCACAGGATCATGTCCACATGCGGCCCAAGGATCGCGGCGATTTCTGCGTATTTCGGCGCGGCTTCCGCCACGGGCAGGGTCACGTCGGCGCGGTAGGTGGCGACCAGCGGCCCCATCGATCCCGCGATCCGGCCCGATCCATGCGCGTCGCGTGCTGCAACCGCCGCCTGCACCGCGCGTTGGTGCAGGTCGCGGAACAGATGGTCAAGGCCGAAGCCCACCAGCCGGTCGTGATGGATGGCATAGGTGTTCGTCGTGGCGACCGTGGCCCCCGCGGCGAAGTAGTCGTCGTGGATTTCCCGCACGAGGTTCGGGTGGTCCAGCATCACCCGCGTGGCCCAGAGCGGCGTCGGATCGTCGCCCGACCGCGCCACCAGTTCCTGCCCCATACCGCCGTCGAGAAGCGTGATCACCGCCATTGCCGCATCCTTTGTCTGACTGGCGCGTCAATACCGCAAGGCGCGGGGCTGCGCCATGCCCTCAGCCTTCGCGCGCGTGTTGCGGCAGGCCGTCGGACGGCGTGTAGTAATCCCCCGCCTCCTCCATGAACCAGTGGCATTGGGTGGACAGGCCCGTCGGGCCCTCCAGCGCGCCCGCCGCGATGCTGACCGTGTCGCCGCCTTTCGGTTCCCAGAACAGCGACGATCCGCAGCGGTTGCAGAAGCCGCGCCGCGCGGCGGGGGTGGCTTCGAACCACGATAGCCCGTCATCGCGCGTCAGGCGGAAGCGGTCCAGCGCCACGCTGGTCGCGGCCCAGTAATGCCCCGATGTCTTGCGGCAGGTGACGCAGTGGCAGGCGATCACGGGGCGCAGCGGGCCATCGACATCGAACGTCACCGCCCCGCAGGCGCAAGACCCCTTCATTCCGCCGCCGCGAAGATCTCGGCCAGAAGCGGCACGATCCAGTCCTCGTCCGCCTTGGTAAAGGCGGCGGGTGTATTGCTGTCGAGGTCGAGGACACCGAGCAGCCGCCCCGCCCCGTTCCAGACCGGCACCACCAGTTCCGACCGCGTGGTGGACGAACAGGCGATATGGTCGGGAAAGGCGTCCACATCCGGCACGTTCAGGACCTGCCCCGTCCGCGCCGACGCCCCGCACACCCCGCGCGAGAAGGGGATGACCAGACAGCCATGCCCGCCCTGATAGGGGCCGATCTTCAAGAGTTCCGGCGCCACCACGCGGTAGAACCCCGTCCAGTCCGACAGGGGATGCCCGTGGTGGATTTCGCAGACCACCGTGGCCATCAGCGCGACGGCATCCGTCTCGCCATGGCACAGCGCGCGGATGCGGTCGGAAAGTCCTGCGTAGTCCATCGGGCCCCCTCAATATCCCAGCGCGCAGCCGTCCTTGCGCGGGTCCGACCCGCCGGTCAAGACCCCGTCCGCGCCGATCACGATGGCCTGCGCCCCGCCGATGGGCTTTTCGGGCACCGACAGGATATGTCCCATCTCCGCCAGCCGTGCGGCGCTGGCCTGCGGATAGCCGCGTTCCAGTTGCAGCGTGCCGTCCAGCGCGGCAAAGCTGCGCGGCGCGTCGATGGCCGCCTGCACATCCATGCCGAAATCCAGCATGTTCGACACCAGCCGCACATGCCCCGCGGGCTGGTAGGCCCCGCCCATCACGCCGAAGGGCATGGTGACGCGCCCGCCCTGCCGCAGCATGCCGGGGATGATCGTGTGCATCGGGCGGCGGCCGCCCGCGGCCTCGTTCGGGTGGCCCTCCTGCAGGGTGAAGCCCGCGCCGCGGTTCTGGAACAGGATGCCGAAGCGGTCCGACGCGATGCCCGAACCGAAGCCCCAGAAGATCGAATAGATCAGCGACACGGCCATGCGGTCGCGGTCCACCACGGTGATGTAGACCGTGTCGCGGTGCACGGCTTCGGCCAGCGGCGCGGCGGCGGCCATGGCGCGGCGCGGGTCGATCAGCGCGGCCAGACGCGCCGCCGTTTCGGGGGCCAGCATGTGATCCAGCCGCGCCGTGCGGTCGGGATCGGCGATGAAGCGGTTCCGCGCATCATAGGCAAGCTTCGTCGCCTCGGCCTCCAGATGCGCGCGTTCGGGCGAGAGGGGGTCCATCGCGGCAAGGTCGAACTGCGACAGGATGCGCGCCAGCAGGATCGCGGTCGCGCCCTGACCGTTCGGCGGATGCTCCACGATCTCGGCCCCGCGATAGGGGCCGGTGACGGGATCGCCCCAGTCGCCCTGCACGGCGGCGAAATCGGCCAGCGTATGGCAGCCCCCCGCCGCGACGAGAGAGGTCACCATATCCTCGGCCACCTCGCCTTCGTAAAATCCCGCGCGGCCCTTGGCGGCGATGCGGCGCAGCACCTCGGCCTGACCGGGGCTGCGGAAGACCTGCCCCGCCCGCGGCGCGCGGCCCTGCATCAGGTAGAGATCGCGGGCGCGTCCCTGCAGGGTGGCTTCGTCCTCGGCCCAGTCGAAGGCCACGCGCGGGGCGACGGGGATGCCTTCGGCGGCATAATGGATCGCGGGCGCCAGCAGGCGGTCGATGCCCAGCCGCCCGTGGCTTTCGGCCAGCCTGCAGAAGGCGTCGATGGCACCGGGCAGGGTGACGCTTTCCACGCCGTGCAGCGGCACGGCGGTCAGCCCCTGCGCGCGCATCGCCTGCGCCGACAGGGCGGCGGGCGCGCGGCCCGATCCGTTCAGCGCCAGCACCTGTTCCGTTCCCGCCGGTTTCACAAGGACGAAGCAATCGCCCCCGATCCCCGTCATCTGCGGCTCTGCCAGCCCCAGCAGGACCGCCCCCGCGATGGCGGCATCGGCGGCCGTCCCGCCCGCCTGCAGGATGTCGATCGCCACCTTGGCGGCAAGCGGATGCGACGTGGCGACCATCCCGTTCAGGGCATGGACCGTGGACCGTCCGGCTGTGTGGAAATCGCGCATGGCTCACCTCTGGGGGATGAACCTAGGGCGGAGCGGCCGCCATTCCAAGCGGCAGAAGAACCCCGGCGCGACGGGCTGGGTGGGGGCTTTCGCCCGCCGCGCCGGGGTGAAGCTTACTGGCAGCTACAGGATCCGTATGGCGGATGGTCGGGGCGTGTTTTGGGGCAGATGGCGGTGTTTCCGTGGCAGTTTGTTCGGGCCGGAAACGATGCCTGTCCTGTCAGGCTAATTGTTGCGCGGAACGGTAAAGACCAGAACGTTGCACCCTGCCAGCCTGCGGTAGCGCAGCCCGCGGGTCAGCATCCGAATCAGCGGCCAGCCGAATCCGCCCTGCGGCAGGGCGGCAGGATCGGGGCCCTGCGCCGCGGTGTCGGGCAGGCGGCCGCTGGGCAGGCCCCGTCCCCTGTCGGCCACGCGGCAGGCGATTCCGCGCGGCATAAGCCGCAACCGCAGCGACACCGGACCGCCGCCCCCGCCATAGGCATGTTCGGCCACGTTGTTCAGCACCTCGGCCAG
>JBEEOG010000395.1:0-8907 GCA_041191745.1 Pseudomonadota bacterium
ACCGTGCAGATGCGCCTCGTTCCCCGGGCTGACCTGCAGCGCCACGGGATCGACCTCGACGAAGTCGCGCTCGGCCATCCAGCCGCGCAAGGCCGCCTGTATGCGGTTGCGCGCCAGAAGCACGGGGCGGCGGTCGGCATGTCGGTCAGGTTCCCACCAGCGCGTCGTCATGGCCGACAGCCCCCCTCGGTTTCGGTTTGAGATTTGCCCCAAGATGCGCTAACAGCGCCGCGATTGCCCGCCTTCCGTAGTGCGCGGGCCGCAAAACCGCAAGGAACCGCCCCGTGAAAGTCATCGCTTCCAGCCTTCGCAAAGGCAATGTCGTCGAAATGGACGGCAAGCTCTACGTCGTCCTCTCGGCCGAGAACTTCCATCCCGGCAAGGGCACGCCCACGACCAGCGTGGACATGCGCCGCATCTCGGACGGGGTGAAGGTGTCGGAACGCTGGCGCACGACCGAACAGGTCGAGAAGGCCACCGTGGACGAGCGCGAGTATGACTTCCTCTATGCCGATGGCGAAGGCTACCACTTCATGGAGCCGGAGTCCTACGAACAGCTCGTCGTGTCCGAGGACATCGTGGGCGACGGCAAGGTCTATCTGCAGGAAGGCATGCGCTGCTGGCTGAAGACCTTCGAAGGCAACTGCATCGCCATCGAATTCCCGCAGAAGATCGTGGTCGAGATCGCCGAGACCGAACCGGTGGTGAAGGGGCAGACGGCCTCGTCCTCGTACAAGCCCGCGATGACCGACAGCGGCCTGCGCGTGATGGTTCCCCCGCATATCGGCGTGGGCACGCGCATCATCATCAATACCGAAGACAACTCCTATCAGGGCCGGTCGCAGGACTGATCCCTACACGGGCAGGGCGGCCCCGCGACCCGCGGGCCGCCCGACCCGTGACAGCACCGCCGCAAGATCGGGCTTGCGGAAGGGCTTGCCCACATGGGCATCGAACCCCGCCGCCAGATAGACCGACACCTGATGCGCCATCGTGTGCGAGGTGATGGCGACGGCGGGCGGGGGCGGCGCGCCCAGCGCCTCGGCCTTGGCGCGGATCAGGTTCAGCGCGCCGATCCCGTCCAGCACGGGCATCGAGATATCCAGACAGACCACGTCGAAACGGTCGGGGGCCCAGAGGTCCAGCGCCTGCTGCCCGTCTCCGGCCAGCGTGACCGCGCAGCCCATCGCTTCGAGAAATCCCTTCAGGATGCTGCGGTTGATGTCGTGGTCATCGGCGGCGAGGACGCGCAGCCCCTGCAGCGTGCTTGCATCGGGCGCGGGCGCTGCGGGTCCGCTGGCGGCGGCGGGTCCGGTTTCGGGCAGGGGCAGGGTCACGGTGACGCGCGTGCCCTGCCCGTAGCGGGACTCCACGCTCAGCGCGCCGCCCATCAGTTCGACCAGACGCTGCACGATGGACATGCCAAGCCCCGTCCCGCCATAGCGGCGCGCGGTGTCGCCCGTGGCCTGTTCGAAGGGCCGCAGGACGCGCGCCGTCTGTTCGGGGGTCATGCCGATGCCCGTATCCGTCACCGACAGGACAAGCGGCCCTGCGGGGTCCGCCCGCGCCTCGACCACGATGCCGCCGGTTTCGGTGAATTTCAGCGCGTTGGACAACAGGTTGTGCAGCACCTGCGCGATGCGGTGCGGATCGCCCAGCCGCGGCCGCTGCGCGCCTGCGCCGATATCGAGCCGGAAGGTCAGGTCCTGTTCCTCGGCCCGCACGGCATAAAGGGCGGCCACCGATCCCAGCAGGTCGTCGGGGCGCAGGGGAACGGCCGCGATCTCCATCTTGCCCGCCTCGATCTTCGAGACGTCGAGGATGTCGTTCAGGATCGCAAGCAGCGTCTCGCCCGACCGCCGCAGCGCCGCGACCAGATCGCGCTTGTCGCCATCGCGCACGCGGTCCATCAGCAGTTCCGCGATCCCGAGGATGCTTGCCAGCGGCGTGCGGATCTCGTGGCTCATATGGGCAAGGAAGGCCGATTTCGTGCGGCTTGCCTCTTCCGCCGCCTCGCGCGCGGCGTGGATGTCGGTGACGACGACATGCAGCCCCACCCGTCCGCCGTCGGGCATCCGGCGTTCGCGGATCCGCACCACGCGCCCGTCGCGCAGGCGCTGTTCGGATGTGGCATTGGCCGCGCGGTGCCGGGCGAGGCGTTCGGACAGGAAGTCGTCCTCGCGCCCGACGGCTTCGGGATAGTCGCCCTGCGCCAGACAGAAGCGCACGATCTGTTCGAAGGGCGTGCCCGGCACCGTGACCGGCCCGCTTTCGGCATAGATGCTGCGATAGCTGGCATTGGCCAGCACAAGCCGGTCGTCGGCATCATAGATCACCAGCCCGTCCGACAGGCTGTCCAGCGCCGCCAGCAGTTGCTGGCGGGCGGTGACGGCGAAGCGTTCGGCGGCGCGCAGACGTTCCTCCAGCGCGTGCTGGTCGCGCATGTCCTCGATCATCGTCCACAGAAGCCTGCGCCCCGAGGCTTCCTGCAGCAGCACCCCGTTCAGACGCACCGGATAGGTCGTGCCATCCGCGCGGATGCAGTCCGCCGCGACCGGACCGAAGCGCCCCTGCGCCCGAAGGCTGTCGGCGATCCGCTGCCGCAGGTCGGTGGCCTGACGCAGCATGCCGTCGGGATAGCGCTGCCGCAGATCGGACAGCGTCAGCCCCGTCGCGCCGAGTAAGGCGGGATTGGCATCGACCAGCCGCCCTTCGGTCAGGTCGGCGATGGTGATCCCCACGGGCGAGAGCGCGAAGAAGGCCTGCATCAGCGCGTCGCGTTCGCGCAGGTCGGCTTCGGCGCGGACGCGGCCCGTGATGTCGCGGGCAAGCAGCATGTAGCCGCCGCTTTCCCCCTGCCGCCGCGTGCCCGACAGTTCGAACCAAGCCTCGCCTTCCGGCTGCGCGAGGGGGTAGCGCAGCCCCTCCGACCGGCCTGTCGCATCGATCTGGGCCATGGCCGCGCGGGCGGTGGCGGCGGCGGCGGGCGGCAGCACATCCTCGGGCAGGCGGCGCAGCACGTCGGCGGGCGACGGGCCGAACTGCACCGGGTTCTGGCTGTGCAGCGACAGGAACCGCCCCGCGCCATCCAGCTCGAACAGGTCGTCCGGCAGGGCATCGAGCGTCGCCTGCAGGCGCTTCCTTTCGCGGTCGCGTTCGGCCGCCAGCGTGACGAGGAACTCGCGCTCGTCGCGCTTGGCGGTGATGTCCTGGAACGTGCCGTAAAGACGCGGCATCCGCCCCGGTCGCGCAAGGGCGGCGCCCGTGGCCCTGACCCAGATGTCGCGCCCGCCAAAGGTGCGCTGGCGCAGCTCCAGATCATAGGGCACGCCTTCGCGGACGGCCGTATCCACCGCCTGTTGCAGCGCCGCGCGCGAGTCGGGCGTGTAGCAGTCAAAGACCCGCCCGAGCGGCGGTGTTGGCCCCTGCGACAGGTCGAACAGACGGAACATCTGGGCCGACCATTCGATCTCCTCCGTCTCGGGATCGAAGCTCCACGACCCCACGCCCGAGACCGCCTCCACCGCCGGAAGCCGCAGGGCAGAGCCGGATCGGGCCTGCGTCACGGGATGCAGGATCGCGGCGCGAAGCCCGTCGGGGCCAGCGGGCGCGATCTCCCAGCGCAGCGCGGACCGGCCGTCCTGCCCGCGCAGGACCAGCGTGGCCTCGCCCCTGCCCAGCCCGTCCCACAGGGCGGGCAGATCGTCGGGATGCACCAGACCGGACAGCGTCTCCGTCCTCTCGGCCCCATCTGTTCGGGGCCAGAGGTGCCGCGCCTGCGGATTCGCGGCAAGGATCCGGCCGGACCCGTCCAGCAGCAGGCAGGGTTGGGGAAAACGGTCGAAGAAAGGCAGTGCGGGACCAATATCCATCGTGAAACGCAGTTTTCTCCCCAAATGGCCGGACATACAGGAAACGCGCCGCACAACCAGCGGAAGAATGCTCTCAAAATGACTGGACAAGCAAGCCGAAAACCGGGCCGTTTCCGGCCCGGCGCGTTCTTGGGCTGGGGGTGTCGGGGGCTTCAGTCCTCGTCGCCGGCCACGCGCGACAGGATTTCGCCCCGGCCCCTCATCCGCAGAAGGATCGGCAGGACCAGCGCCACCGCAGCCAGCGCCAGCAGCCCCGCCGCGAGCGGCGATTGCACCAGCGTCATCGGATCGCCCTGACTGATCGCCAAGGCGCGGCGCAGTTGCTGTTCGGCCATGGGGCCAAGGATCAGCCCCACCACCACGGGCGCGATGGGATAGCCGAACAGCCGCATCCCGTAGCCGAGGATGCCGAAACCGATCAGCATCGCCAGTTCCACGGGCGAGGGGTTCACCCCGATCGTGCCCAGCGTGGCGAAGAGCAGGATGCCCGCGTAAAGCCACGGGCGCGGGATGGCCAGCAGCTTCACCCAAAGCCGGATGAGCGGCAGGTTCAGCACCAGAAGCATGATGTTGGCGATCAGAAGCGACGCGATCAGCCCCCAGACAAGTTGCGGCGCGGTGGCAAACAGCAGCGGCCCCGGTTGCAGCCCGAATTGCTGGAAGCCCGCCAGCATGATCGCCGCCGTCGCCGTCGTGGGCAGGCCCAGCGTCAGAAGCGGCACCAGCGTTCCGGCGGCTGCAGCGTTGTTGGCGGCCTCGGGCCCCGCCACGCCCTCGATCGCGCCATGGCCGAATTCCTCGGGGTGTTTGGTGGCGCGCTTTTCCGCCGCATAGGACAGGAAGGACGCGATATCCGCCCCGCCCGCCGGCATGGAGCCGATGGGAAAGCCGATGGCCGTGCCGCGCAGCCACGGCCGCCACGACCGCTGCCAGTCCGCCCGCGTCATGGCGACCGATCCCTTGATGGCATGGATCCTGTCAGCCGCATGGGTGCCCTGCGCGGCGATGGCCAGCGCCTCGCCCAGCGCAAACAGGGCCACGGCCAGCGTCGTCACCTCCATCCCGTCCAGCAGCTGCGGCACGCCGAAGGACAGCCGCGCCTGCCCCGTGAGCTGGTCGATCCCCACGCAGGCCAGCGCCAGCCCGATGAAGAGCGAGGTGAGCCCCCGCAGCGTGCTGTCGCCGAAGGCGGCCGAGACGGTGACGAAGGCCAGCACCATCAGCGCGAAATACTCGCGCGGGCCGAAGACGAGGGCGAGCTTCACGATATGCGGGGCAAGGAAGGCCAGTGCCAGCGTGGCCAGAAGCCCCGCCACGAAGGACCCGATGGCGGCGGTGGCCAGCGCAGGCCCGCCGCGCCCCGCGCGGGCCATCTTGTTGCCTTCCAGCGCGGTGACGATCGACGCGCTCTCGCCCGGCGTGTTCAGCAGGATCGAGGTCGTCGATCCGCCATACATGCCCCCGTAATAGATGCCCGCGAACATGATCAGCGATCCCGCGGGATCGAGGCCATAGGTCACCGGCAGAAGCAGTGCCACCGTCAGCGCGGGCCCGATGCCGGGCAGGACGCCCACGGCGGTGCCCAGCGTCACGCCCACCAGCGCGTAAAGCAGCATCATCGGGTCAAGCGCGACCGTCAGGCCCTGCAGCAGAAGATCCAGACTGCCCATCCCTCAGCCCCCGAAAACCATCATCTCAAGCGGCCCGCCGGGCAGGTTGAGTTGCAGGATGCGGTCGAAGACGCCATAGACGCAGGCGGCAAAGACGATGCCCACGGGCAGCGTGACCGCGATGTTGCGCTTGCCGAAGGCGCCCGCCGTTCCGGCGAACAGCACCGCCGAGGCAAGGACGAACCCCGCCCAGTGCAAGAGCAGCAGCTGCCCGACAAGCCCGCCGAGGATCCACAGAACCGGCACAGGTTGCTGGCGCGGACGCGGATCGAAGCCGCCGCGCATCCCCTCGACCACCGTTCCGATGGCCAGAAGCACCAGCCCCCAGCCGATCAGGCGCGGCACGTCGGCGGGGCCGATGCCCGCATATCCGGCCAGATCGGGGATGCGCGAGGCATCCCAGATCAGTAGCCCCCCCAGCGCGGCAAGCCCCGCCGCGATGAAGAACGCCGCCCCGTCGGGGCGGCGTGTCCGGTCGTTCCGACCGCTCATTTCACCAGTCCGATATCCCGCAGGATACCTTCGGTGGCGGCGATGTCCTTGGCCAGCTGCGCCTCGAAATCGGCGCCGGCAAGGTAGGTGTCGGCCCAGCCCTTGTCGGCCAGCGCCTTCTGCCAGCCCGCGGATTTGGCCAGCGCGTCGATGTCGGCGGCGACCTGCGCCTTCTGCTCGTCGCTCAGGCCCGGGGCGGCGGCGACCATGCGCCAGTTCTGCACCTCGACGTCATAGCCCGCTTCCTTCAGCGTCGGCGCGTCCACGCCCTCGATCCGCGCGCCCGACGAGACGGCCAGCAGGCGCAGCGTGCCCGCCTGAACCTGCGGCAGGAATTCGCCAAGGCCCGAGATGCCCGCCGTCACCTGATTGCCCAAAAGCGCCGCCAGCGCCTCGCCACCGCCCGAGAAGGCGACGTAGTTGATCTTGGTCGGATCGACGCCGCCCGCCTTGGCCAGCAGGCCCACGGTGATATGGTCCACGCCACCCGCCGAACCGCCGGCCCAGCTGACCGCGCCCGGATCGGCGGCCATCGCATCGACCAGCCCCTTGATGTCTTGGATCGGGGAGGCGGCCGGCACGACGATCGCCACCGCCTCGCCCGTCAGGCGGGCGATGGGGGTCACGTCGGCAAGGCTGACGGGCGAGGCATTGGTCAGGATCGCGCCGACCATCACATAGCCGCCCACGATCAGCTGCGACGCATCGCCCGCGGTGGACGCGGCGAACTGCGCCAGACCCACGGTGCCGCCCGCGCCCGGCACGTTCTGCACCTGCACGGAACCGGCGATGCCTTCGGCCTGCATCACCTCCTGCATGGTGCGCGCGGTCTGGTCCCAGCCGCCGCCGGGGCTGGCGGGGGCCATGATCGTGTAGTCGTTGGCGAAAGCGGGAACGGCGAGCAGGGATGCGAAGACCCCCGCCAGAACGGTGTGTTTCATGTTTTTCCTCCCTTGGCCCGTGATGCGGGCGGTGTCGGGGTGCGGCACCTCCTCGTGCCGCCCCTCGACCGCAAGGCTAGTCCGGCCAACCTGTCATCTTCCTGACAGGCGCGCGGGTTCCGCCGCCGCCACCGCGCGCCCGTCTAGCGCCCCAGCGCGGCATCCCAGCGTTCCAGCGTCCGCCGCCGCTTGGCCTGATCGAGATAGACCAGAAGCCCCGGCGACACCGCGACGGGGCGCAGCTGTTCGCCCAGCGCCGCGACCATGGCCCGCGCGCTGCCCTCGCCCCCCACGCCAAGGCTGACGGCGGGCAGGCGCAGTTTGGTGGCAAGGATCGTCTGCCCCTCCTGCCCCATGACGAAGGCCATGAAGGCGGCCCCCAGATCGGGGTTTGCCGCCGCGCGCGGCACCAGCGCCACGCGGCTGACGACGACGGTGAAATCGCGCGGCAGCACCAGCCCCAGATCGGGGCGCGTGCGCGCCTGATCGGCGGCGTAGGAGCCGAGGATGTTGTACCCCACCAGAAGCCGCCCGTCCGCCACGCGGTCGATGATGTCCTGCGAGGTGGGAAAGACCTGCATCCCCGCCCGCCCCATCGCCGCCACAAGCGACCAGATGTCGGGAAAGTGCTCTTCATCGCGCAGCAGATACAGGTATCCGACCGCCGACTGTTCGATATCGTATGTTCCGATCCGCGCCGCAGCGCCCCTCCGGTCAAGCCATTCCTTCAGCTCCAGCCGCGTGTCCGGCGGGCCGTCGGGAAAGCTGGGGCGGTGATAGACGATCACCGCGGGCTCGAAGGTCAGGGCAAAGGCCGTGTCGCGCCAGTTCGCCCAGCGCGGCCAGCCCTGTGCGGGCGCGATGTCCAGCGCGCGGGCATAGCCGTCATTGGCCAGCTTCACCTGCAGATCCATGGCCGAGGAAAAGACGAAATCCGCCGTCGCCCCGCCGGCATCGGTTTCCTCGGTCACGCGGCGGGCGATCTCGCCCGTCAGAAGGTCGTGGTAGCGCACCGCCACATCGGGCGCGGTCGCCTGAAAGGCCGCGATCAGCGGTTCGGCCAGACGCGCGTCGAGCGAGGAATAGACCACCATCTCCTGCCCCGCCTGACCCGAGGGCGCGGGAAAGAGCACCTCGCCCGCCCGCAGGGGCGCGGCAAGGAAAAGTGCCACCAGAAGGGCAAGACAGCGCGTCATGGCGGCCAGATTGCACGCCCCCCGCCCGCGCGGCAAGCGCGGGCCGCGCTTTCCCGCTTTGCCAAGGGCGCGCGCCGCCCCATAAAGACGGCAGGGGAGGAACCGGATGCGCCTGCTTCTTGTCGAGGATGACCAGCCGCTGGCCGATGCGCTGCAGGCGCTGCTGCAGGCGTCGGGCTATGTCGTCGATGTCGTGCAGGACGGTCCGGCCGCCGAGGCCGCCTGCGCGGCGGAACGCTTCGACCTCGTGATCCTCGACCTCAACCTGCCGGGGCTGGACGGGCTGTCGGTGCTGCGCCGGATGCGGGCGCGGCAGGACGGGGCGGCGGTGATGATCCTGACCGCGCGCGGCGCGCCCGAGGATCGGGTGCGGGGGCTCGACCTCGGGGCGGATGACTATCTGACGAAACCCTTCGACATCAAGGAGTTCGAGGCGCGGGTGCGGTCACTTCTGCGGCGGCAGGCGGGCTTGCGGACATCGACCGTCTCGCTGGGCGGGGTGACGCTGGACCTGACCTCGCGCCGCTTCACCGCCGACGGGCAGGTGCTGGACCTGCCGCCGCGCGAACGGGCGCTGCTCGAACTGCTCTTTACCCGCGCGGGCAAGGTGGTGGCGAAAGAGGCGATCATCACCTCGCTTTCGACTTGGGATGACAGCCTGTCGGACAATGCCATCGAACAATATGTCTCGCGGCTGAGGAAACGGCTGCAACCCTTTGGCATATCGGTCAGAACC
>JBEEOG010000396.1:0-5550 GCA_041191745.1 Pseudomonadota bacterium
CCCCCCCCCCCCCCCCCCTCGCGGCGCCGCGGGGTCCTTCCGGGACGGGACGGATGGTCTTGCCCGCCGGAACTGCACGGCCCCATGGCGCGGCACGCCCCCTCACCCTCCCCTCTCCCCCAAGGGGAGAGGGTTTCCCCACACCCGCCAATCCGCGGCGCAACGTCCAAAGGGCGTACGCGCCTCCCGTCTCCAAAGAGCGTCCCCCCGCCCCCCCGTGGCGCGCGGGCCGCAGGACGGGCACGCCTCCCTCTCCCCTCGGGGGAGAGGGACGGGGTGAGGGGCCTCAGGTCACCACGTCGGGCGCGGTCCGCCCCGTGAAGGCGGCGATCCGCGCGATGGCCTGCGCCGCGCGGATCACGGGGGCCAGCGCCTCCTGCGGGTCGCGGTCCAGCCCGTCGGGGCCCGCGGCAAAGCGTTCGAGATAAAGCCGCAGGGTCGCGCCTTCGGTCCCCGTGCCGGACAGACGCAGCACGAAACGCGAACCGTCCGCGAACATCACCCGCACGCCCTGATTGCGGCTGACCGATCCGTCCACCGGATCGGTATAGGCGAAATCGTCGGCAGCGGCGATGGTCATCCCCTCGACCTCTCGTCCGGCGAGGGTCGGCAGGTCCGCCCGCAGCGCCGCCATCATCGCATCGGCCTTCGCGCTCTCGATCGCCTCGAAATCGTGGCGGCTGTAGTAGTTGCGTCCGAAGCGCGCCCAATGCGCGGTCAGGATCGCGGCCACGCTTTCCTGCCGCACGGCAAGGATGTTCAGCCACATCAGGATCGCCCAGAGCCCGTCCTTCTCGCGCACATGGTCGGACCCCGTGCCGAAGCTTTCCTCGCCGCACAGCGTCGCGCGGCCCGCGTCCAGAAGGTTGCCGAAGAACTTCCAGCCCGTCGGCGTCTCGTACCTGCCGATCCCCAGCGCATCGGCCACGCGGTCGGCGGCGGCGGATGTGGGCATGGACCGCGCCACCCCCGCCAGACCCCGCGCATAGCCCGGCGCGAGATGCGCGTTCGCGGCCAGCACCGCCAGCGAGTCCGAGGGCGAGACATAGGCACCGCGCCCAACCACCATGTTGCGGTCCCCGTCGCCATCGGATGCCGCGCCGAAATCGGGGGCGTCGGGCCCCATCATCTCGTCCATCAGCTCATGCGCCCAGGTGGGGTTCGGGTCGGGATGCATGCCGCCGAAATCGGGCAGCGGCACGGCATGGGTCACCGTGCCCTTCGCCGCGCCCAGACGGTTCTCGAGGATCTCGACCGCATAGGGCCCCGTCACGGCGCACATCGAATCCATCCGCATGCGGAAGCCGCCCGCGAACATCGCGCGGATCGCGGGAAAATCGAAGAGCGTCTCCATCAGCGCGGCGTAATCGGCCACGGGATCGACCACATCGACCGCCATGCCGCCCAGATCCTGCCGCCCCACGCGCGACAGGTCCACGTCCTGCGCGTCAAGGATGCGGTATTCCGTGATGTTCTTCGTCCGCTCGAACATCGCCTCGGTCACCGCCTCGGGCGCGGGGCCGCCGTTTTCCATGTTGAACTTGACGCCGAAATCCCCCTCCGGCCCGCCGGGATTGTGGCTGGCCGACAGGATGATCCCGCCATCGGTCCGGTTCAGCCGGATCAGGTGGCTGGCCGCCGGCGTGGACAGGATCGCCCCCTGCCCCACGATCACCCGCGCCGCGCCGTTGGCCGCCGCCATCCGCAGGATCACCTGCGCCGCGCGGTCGTTGAAATAGCGCCCGTCCCCGCCAAGGACGAAGGTCTTGCCCTTCGCCCCCACCACGTCGAAGATCGACTGGACGAAATTCTCCAGATAATGCCGCCCCATGAAGACGGGGGTCTTCTTCCGCAGGCCCGAGGTCCCGGGCTTCTGCCCCGCGATGGGCTGGGTGGCGACGGTGTGGACGGTCGTCATGGCAAATCTCCCTCAGTCGTCCCCCCCTGCGGGGCGGAGCGGAATACGAGAACGGAATGGGCGGGCGCGCGGGTTCCGGTGCCTGCCGCTTCGGGCGGGGCTTCGGGGCGCGAGGTGTCGAGGATCAGCTCCCACCGTCTGGCGGTATCGGGCAGGCGCAGCACCGTCTCGCCGCCGGCGTTGAAGACGGCGAAGATCGCGCCCCCGCCCGCCTCGCCCCCTTCGGCGGCCATCCGCAATTCCAGCCCCAGACAGCGGAAGGCAGGGTCGTGCCAGTCCTCGGCCCGCGGCACCTGCCCGTCCGAGCGGCGCCAGATCACATCGGGCAGGCCGTCGGCGGGGCGGGCCTTGGCGTGCAGGAAGCGGCGCTGGCGCAGGACGGGATGGGCGCGGCGCAACTCGGCCAGCCGCGCGACAAAGGCGGCAAGTCGGGCATCGCCGCCCTGCCAGTCGATCCATGTCGTCTCGTTGTCCTGCGCGTAGGCGTTGTTGTTGCCGCCCTGCGTGTGGCCCAACTCGTCGCCCATCAGCAGCATCGGCACGCCTTGGGACAGCATCAGCGTGGCCAGCATGTTGCGCTTGCGCCGGTCGCGGGCGACGCGGATGCCCTCGTCCGTCGTCGGCCCCTCCTCGCCCAGATTGTCGCTGTGGTTCTCGTGGTGGCCGTCGCGGTTCTCCTCGCCATTGGCAAGGTTGCGCTTGACGGTGTAGCTGACCACATCCTCCAGCGTGAAGCCGTCATGGGCGGTGATGAAATTGACCGAGGATGTCGCCGCCCGCCCGTGATGGTCGAAGCGTTCCGCCGATCCCAGCAGCCGCTTGGCCAGATCGGGTGCCATGCCCGCATCGCCCCGCCACCAGCGCCGCACGCCATCGCGGAAGCGGTCGTTCCATTCGAGGAAGGGGTGCGGATAGGACCCGAGCTGATAGCCCCCCGGCCCGATATCCCAGGGCTCGGCGATCAGCTTGACGCGGTTCAGCACGGGGTCCTGCCGGATCGCGTCGAAAAAGCCCCCCTGTGGGTCGAAGCCATGCGCCTCGCGCCCCAGAACGGTGGCCAGATCGAAGCGGAAGCCGTCGATGTGGCAGACCTCCACCCAGTAGCGCAAGCTGTCCATCACCATCCGCAGCACCATGGGATGGGTCAGGTTCAGCGTGTTCCCCGTGCCCGTGTCGTTGACGTAATGCCGCCCGCCATTGGTCAGGCGGTAATAGCTGGCATTGTCCAGCCCGCGGAAGGACAGGGTCGGGCCGAATTCGTCCCCCTCGCCCGTGTGGTTGTAGACCACGTCCATCACCACCTCGAGCCCCGCCGCATGGAAGCGGCGCACCATCTGCTGGAATTCCCACAGCGCGCCGCGGGTCATGTAGCGCGGCTCGGGCGCGAAGAAGGCGATGGTCTGGTAGCCCCAGTAGTTCCGCAGCCCCTTGGCGATCAGGAAGCGCTCATCGACAAAGGCCTGCGTGGGCAGAAGCTCCACCGTCGTGATGCCGAGCTTCAGGAAATGCTCGATCACCGCATCCGAGGCGAGGCCGAGGAAACTGCCCCGCAGCGCCGGTTCCACCTGCGGGTGGCGCATGGTCAGGCCCTTCACATGCGCCTCGCCGATCACGCAATCGGTCAGCGCGACACGCGGCGGGCGGTCGTCGCCCCAGTCAAAGGTCGTGTCCACCACCACCGATTTCGGCACGGCAAAGGCGCTGTCGCGCGTGTCATAGGACAGGTCCGCGCGGGGGCTGCCGACCTTGTAGCCCATCACCGCGTCGGACCATTTCAGCCGCCCCTCCAGCGCGCGGGCATAGGGATCGATCAGCAGTTTGTGCGGGTTGAAGCGATGCCCCGCCTCGGGGTCATAGGGGCCATGCACGCGGTAGCCGTAAAGCGCCCCCGGCATCAGCCCGCCGACATGGACATGCCAGATGTCGCCATCACGCTCGCGCAGGGCGATGCGCGCCATCTCCTTGCGCCCGTCCGGAGTGAACAGGCACAGCTCCACCCGTTCGGCATGGGCGGAAAAGACGGCGAAATTCACCCCGTCGCCATCCAGCGTCGCACCCAGCGGCCAGGGGCGGCCCGCGCCGACCGAATGGCCCACCAGTCGCGCCGGAACGCTGCGCGCGGGCGCGGGACGCGCGGCCTGCGGCGTCACCCCTTCAGCCCTTCGTAAAGCGCGGCATAGCGGGCGGCCGATCCGTCCCAGCCCACCTCCTGCCGCATGGCGTTCTTCTGCATCTGCGCCCAAAGCTTCGCATCGGCATGGACCTTGCGCAGGTGGCGCAGCGCCTGTGCGAAGGCCGTGGCATCGGTCGGATGGAAGGTGATGCCCGTGGCCACCCCCGCCGACAGCGCGGCCGGCGAGGCATGGATGACCGTATCCGCAAGCCCCCCCACCGCCGCCACCACGGGCAGCGTGCCATAGCGCAGGCCGTACATCTGCGTCAGCCCGCAGGGTTCGAACCGGCTCGGCACCAGCACGGCATCGGCACCCGCGAACATGCGGTGGCTCAGCCCCTCGTCATAGCCGATCCGCACGGCGACGCGGGCCGGATAGCGGGCCTGAAGCGCGCGCATCGCCCCTTCCAGCACCGGATCGCCCGATCCCAGCACGATCAGCCCGCCGCCCGCCTCGACAAAGCCGGGGATGACCTCGGGCAGCAGGTCGATGCCCTTCTGGTCGGTCAGGCGGCTGACGACGATGGCCAGCGGCCCGTCGGGCGGCACGATCCCGAATTCGGCGCAGATCGCCGCGCGGTTCGCGGCCTTGCCCTTCATCGCGCGGGCGGAATAGGGGATCTCCTCAGCCTCGGGCGACCAGAGCGCGGTGTCCACCCCGTTCAGGATGCCCGACACCACCGCCTGCCGCGCCGCGATCACGCCCTGCAGGCCCATCCCGTATTCGGGACGCATCAGTTCGTCGGCATAGGTGGGCGAGACGGTGGTGATCCGGTCCGCCGTCACCATCCCCGCCTTCAGGCTGGACAGCCCCCCGAAATATTCCAGCGCGCCGGGATGAAAGGCCTCGCGCGGAAGGCGCAGCGTGTCGATCTGGTCGGCCCCCGCCCAGCCCTGAAAGGCGATGTTGTGGATGGTCAGGACCGTCCCCACGCCCCCCGTTCCGCCATAGGCCAGATAGGCCGGTGCCAGCCCCGCCTGCCAGTCATGGGCATGCAGCACATCGGGCTTCCAGCCCTCCAGCCCCGCCCGCGCGATGCGCGCGGCCACCCAGGACAGCGCCGCGAAGCGCACCGCATTGTCGGGATGATCGCCCGCAGGCCCGCTATAGGGCCCGCCCTCGCGGTCATAGAGATGCGGCGCATCCAGAAGCAGGACCGCGATCCCCTCCATCTCGCCGGCAAGGATGCGGCCCGTCCCGCCCCAGAGGTCGGGTTCCACCCAGACCTCGCGCAGACCGCCCAGCCGGTCGCGCAGCGCGCGATAGGCGGGCAGCAGCACCCGCATCTCCCAGCCCTGCCGCGCCAGCGCGGCGGGCAGCGCGCCCACCACATCGGCAAGCCCGCCCGTCTTGATCAGGGGCACGCATTCCGATGCCACCGACAGCACCCGCCCCCTGATCTCCATTCCTGCCCCCTGCTTCATCTGTTCCCAAATATCCTCGGGAGGGGTCCGGGGA
>JBEEOG010000397.1:0-3129 GCA_041191745.1 Pseudomonadota bacterium
TGCGCGGCCAGAAGCCCGAAGGCGGTCGAGGCCGCAGGCACCACGATCAGCCACAGCATGTTGTTGCGCATGGATTCCCAGAACTTGTCCTCGGACATCATCTGCGCGTAATTGGCAAATCCCACGAAGGTGCCGTCGCGGTTCAGCGACAGCCAGAAGGTCGCAAAGACCGGATAGGCCAGATACATCCCCAGCGCGATCATCGCGGGCAGAAGGAACAGCCATGGCCGCACCATGCTGGCGCGACCGGGATTGCGCGCCGCATTGGGGCCACGGGCGGGAAAGATCACTTTGTCGAGGATCAGGTTCGACAGGTAGAAGTAGCCCACGCAACCGCCGACGCCGATGACGATCACGATCAGGGCCTGCAAGGCCGGATGCATCTGGAACCCCCCCTCGGAAATGACGCGCAAGGTCGGCCTTGTTCGCGGCCGCAGGGCCGGTTGGTCCGGCCGCAGGAGTGGAAAGGCCCGGGCGCATGGCCCGGGCCTTCCGTCGTCAGGTCACTTCGGCCAGGACGCCTGGATGGTGTCGGCCACTTCCTGCGCCGACTTGCCGCCGGTGTAGTCCACCATGCCGGTCCAGAAGCTGCCCGCGCCCACCGCGCCCGGCATCAGGTCGGATGCGTCGAAGCGGAAGGTCGTGGCATTGGCGAGGATCTCGCCCTGCTTGCGCAGCGCGTCCGAACCATAGAGCGCGGCGTCCACACCCTTGTGCGGGGTGACGAAGCCGGACTGCGCCATCCACACTTCATGCGCGATCGGGGTCTTCAGCCATTCGATGAAGGCGCGGCCTGCCTCGGTGTCCTTCATCATGAAGGCCAGCGTGCCGGCACCCAGAACGGGCTGGCCAAGGTCCTTGTCCGCATAGGCGGGGAAGTAGAAGAAGTCCGCATCCGTGCCCAGTTCCGTGCCTTCGGGGAAGAAGGACGGGATGAACGACGCCTGGCGGTGCATGTAGCACTGCGGGGGCGAGGAGAAGAGACCCTTCGGGCTGTCGCGGAAGTCGGTCGAGGCGACGGCCGCCGCACCACCCGCCACATAGGCGTCGTTGCGGGCGAACCAGCCGAATTCCTCGATCGCGCCGATGACGGCCGGATCGTTGAACGGGATCTCGTTCTTGACCCACTGGTCATAGACCTCGGGCGTCTGGGTCCGCAGCATCATGTCCTCGACCCAGTCGGTCGCGGGCCAGCCGGTCGCACCGCCCGACCCCAGACCGATGCACCACGGCGTGCCGCCATCGGCCACGATCTTGTCGGTCAGCGCCTTCAGCTCTTCCATCGTCGTGGGGACTTCATAGCCCGCATCGGCGAAGTTGTCGGGGCTGTACCAGACCAGCGACTTGACGTCCGCCTTGTAGGGGAAGGCGTAGAGCGCCTGCGCGCCGTCCTTGCCCGCATAGGTGCCGAGCGCGGCCCAGGACGCGCCCGCGCCGTAGTTGTCGGTCAGCCACTGCTTCGTCTCGTCGCCCAGCGGCACGACAAAGCCCTTGGCGGCCAGATCGCCGATCAGGCCGGGCTGGGGCAGCACGGCGACATCGGGGGGCGAACCCGCCTCGGCGTCGATGATGATCTGCTGCTCGTATCCTTCCGACGACGAATAGCTGACATCCACGCCCGAGGCCGCTTCGAAATAGGCCAGCATCGACTCGACCAGAACCTGGTCCTCGCCGCGCCACGGGCCGAAGATCGTCAGCGTCTGGCCGTCGAGGTTCACCGCCTCGTCAAAGGCCTTGTAGCTGTCCCAGTTGAACGCGCCCTCGCCGATCGGGAACTTGAGGTCCTGAGCGAATGCGCCACCGGCAGCAAGCGCGAGCGTCGCCACGCCCGCGAAAAGTTTGGTATTCATGTTGTCCTCCCGAAACCCCGGCCATTCGCCGGGTGGTTTTTACCAAGGGCGGCAGAATCAAGCTCAAACCGCTTTGGATGCAGCAGACTTGCCCAACGGAACCCGCAAGTCAATCGAAACACTGCCCCAAAGCCTATCAAATGGCCCCTGCCGGTGCGGCACAGCGTCCTAAATCGTTTGCGCCAACCTGTCGTTTGCCTTTGACCTTGACAAAGCCCCTGTCTAATCTCGCGCGGAATTGAAATCGGTTTGGGTGCTTCCTTGCCATGAACCTGAAGGAACTCGCCTCCAAGCTCGGCCTGTCGCCGACGACCGTCAGCCGCGCGCTGAACGGCTACCCCGAGGTGAACGAGGCGACGCGCGAACGGGTCATGGCAGCGGCCAAGCGGCACAACTACCGCCCGAACACCCGCGCGATCCGGCTGGCCACGGGGCGCGCGCTGGCCGTGGGCCATGTCATCCCCATCGCCACGCGGCACGAGATCGTGAACCCCGTCTTCGCCGACTTCATCGCCGGCGCGGGCGAGACCTATTCGCGCAACGGCTATGACATGCTGCTTTCGGTCGTGCCGGACGAGAACGAGACGGTCGCCTATGCCGAGATGAAGTCGCGCGGATCGGTCGATGGCGTGATCCTCCACGCGCCCAAGACGGTCGATCCGCGCATCGCGCTCTTGAACGATCTGGGCCTGCCCTTCGTCGTGCATGGCCGCGCCACGGGGGCCGAAGGGCCCTATGCCTGGGTCGATGTGAACAACCGCCGCGCCTTCCAGCGCGCGACGGAATTCCTGCTCGATCTCGGCCATCGCCGGATCGGGCTGGTGAACGGGCTCGAGACGATGGATTTCGCCATCCGCCGCCGCACGGGATATGCCGATGCGCTGGCCGCGCGCGGCATCCTTGCCGACCCCGCGCTGATGGCCTCGGACGAGATGACGGAAGTCGCGGGCTATCAGGCCGCGCAGGCCATGCTCGCCCTGCCCGATCCGCCGACGGCCTTCCTCGTGTCGTCGATGATCTCGGGCATGGGCGTGCGCCGCGCGATCGAGGGGCGCGGTCAGCGCATGGGGCGCGACGTGTCGGTCATCATCCATGACGACGACCTGTCCTACATGAAGAACGGCGATGCGGTGCCGATCTTCACCGCCACCCGGTCCTCCGTGCGCGAGGCGGGGCGTCTTGCGGCCGAGATGCTTCTGTCGCTGATCGCCAATCCGGGCGAAGGCCCGCAGGAGCGTTTGCTCGAGGCCGAACTGATCATCGGGCAGTCGACCGGACC
>JBEEOG010000398.1:0-3357 GCA_041191745.1 Pseudomonadota bacterium
GGGCGCAGGCGGGTGGACAGGGCAAGGCTCACCGCCGGATGGGCGGCACGGAAGGCGGGCAGGCGCGGGGCCAGCCAATGCATCCCGAAGGCGGGCAGGATGGCGATGGTCAGGCTGCCCCCCTGCGGATTGCCCCTGAGCTTGAGCGAGGCCGAGGACAGCGTTTCCAGCGCGCGGCGGACCTGCGCGATATAGTCCCGCGCGGCGGGGGTCAGGCGCAGGCGCTGGCGGTCGCGCAGGGCCAGCGTGACGCCCAGTTGCCCCTCGGCCTCTTTCACCGCGCGGCTGATCGCGCCGGGGGTCAGGTTCAGCTCTGCCGCCGCCGCCGTCACGGTGCCAAGCCGGTCCAGCGCCTCGAGCGCCAGAAGCGAGGCGGTGGAGGGGAAGTGGCGGCGCGGGGCCAGCATGTGAGGAATCCTCAAATATCCTGCAGGACATTTCGATAGATCATCACATCGTTTCCCGCAATACTGCGCCCCAGCCAAGGAGAAGCGCCCATGTCCCTCGACGCCCCGAACCTGAAAGCCAAGGACAAGCCCGATCTGGGCCAGTTCGACTGGGAAGACCCCTTCCGCCTGAACGACCAGCTGACCGAGGAAGAGCGGATGCTGCGCGACGCCGCCCGCGCCTATGCCCAGGAAAAGCTGCAGCCCCGCGTGATCGCCGCCTACCGCGAGGAGACGACCGATCCCGCCATCTTCCGCGAGATGGGCGGGATGGGCCTTCTGGGCGCGACCATCCCCGAGGAATATGGCGGGCTGGGTGCCTCCTACGTCGCCTACGGCCTGATCGCGCGCGAGGTGGAGCGGGTGGATTCGGGCTACCGGTCGATGATGTCGGTGCAATCCAGCCTCGTCATGTATCCGATCTATGCCTACGGGACCGAGGCGCAGCGGGCGAAGTACCTGCCCAAGCTGGCAAGCGGCGAATGGATCGGCTGCTTCGGCCTGACCGAACCCGACGCGGGATCGGACCCCGCGGGGATGAAGACCACCGCGAAGAAGACTGCGAACGGCTATGTGCTGAACGGCGCGAAGATGTGGATTTCGAACGCCCCGATCGCGGATGTCTTCGTCGTCTGGGCCAAATCCGAGGCGCATGGCGGCAAGATCAAGGGCTTCGTGCTGGACAAGGGCATGGCGGGGCTTTCCGCGCCCAAGGTGGGGGGCAAGCTGTCGCTTCGCGCCTCCGTCACGGGCGAGATCGTGATGAAGGATGTGGAAGTGGGCGAGGACGCGCTGCTTCCGAATGTCGAGGGGCTGAAGGGTCCCTTCGGCTGTCTGAACCGCGCGCGCTACGGCATCTCGTGGGGTGTCCTCGGCGCGGCAGAGTTCTGCCTGCACGCCGCGCGGCAGTACGGCCTTGACCGCAAGCAGTTCGGCAAGCCCATCGCGGGGACGCAGCTTTACCAGCTGAAGCTTGCCAACATGATGACCGAGATCTCGCTGGGCCTGCAGGCATCCTTGCGCGTCGGGCGGCTGATGGACGAGGCCAATGCCGCGCCCGAGATGATTTCCATCGTCAAGCGCAACAATTGCGGCAAGGCGCTGGATGCCGCGCGGATGGCGCGCGACATGCATGGCGGCAACGGGATCCAGGAGGATTTCCAGATCATGCGCCACATGGTGAACCTTGAAACGGTGAACACCTATGAAGGCACGCATGACGTGCACGCCCTGATCCTCGGGCGCGCGATCACGGGGGTGCAGGCGTTTTTCTGACCGTTCATACGCGCGCAGCCATCGCTGCGCGCGTGTCGCAACAGGGGCGCTGTGCCCGCGCGTGCGTCTGACGCACGCGCCGCGCCCGCCCGCCCCTTGGCGGGCGCGATTCCGCGCCCACCCGGTCGGGCGCGCCGCGTGCCGGATGCGTTTGGGTCGGCTGAACACCCCTTGGGGCTTCGTTGCCTCAGCCCCAATCGGACCGGCTGAACGCGCCACAGGCGCGTTCCGCGTCGGTCCTCTGGCCGGAAATTCTTTCCAAATCCGCCCCCATCCCCGTCGCTTTCCGCCCTGACGCCCCGCGCCGCCGCGCTATCCTTTCGGCATGACGCAATCCCCGGCCCGCCTTGGCGATGTCTCCTTCTGGTATGCCGACATGGGCGGCATCCCCGCCCCGCGCCCTGCCCTGCAGGGCGATGCCTCGGTCGATGTCTGCATCATCGGCGCGGGCTATACCGGCCTCTGGGCCGCGCATTACCTGAAGAAGGCAGCGCCCGACCTGTCCATCCTGATCGTGGAAAAGCACTTCGCGGGCTATGGCGCATCGGGGCGCAATGGCGGCTGGCTGACGGGCGGCTTCGCATGGAACCATGCCCGCTACGCCACGACCTCCAGCCCCGAAGCCGTCCGCGCCCTCGTCGCCGCCCTGAACGGATCGGTGGAGGAGGTGATCCGCGAGGCCGAGGCCGCAGGCGTCGACGCCGATATCCGGCGCACCGAGGAACTGATGGTCGCCACCACCCCCGCGCAGATGGCCCGCGCAAGGGCCGAGGTGGCCAACCGCCACCGCTGGGGCGAACACCGCGTCCGCATGATCGGCGCCGATGACCTTGCGCGCCGCGTCACCATCCCAGCCGCCATGGGCGCGATGGTCGTCGAAGGCGTGGCCCGCATCCAGCCTGCCAAACTGGTGCGGGGGCTTGCCCTCGCCGTGGAACGCGCGGGCGTCACCATCGCCGAGGCGACCGAGGTCACGGGGATCGGCGCGGGGATCGTGGAAACCGCGCGCGGCACGGTGCGCGCCCGCACGATCCTGCGCTGCACCGAAGGCTTCACCGCCACCCTGCCCGGATTGCGGCGGGACTGGCTGCCGCTGAATTCCGCCCAGATCGTGACCGAACCGCTGCCGCCCGCGACATGGGACAGGATCGGCTGGCAGGGCCATGAAATCCTTGGCGATTTCGCCAATGCCTATTGCTATTGCCAGCGCACCCGCGAAGGGCGCATCGCGGTGGGCGCGCGGGGCACGCCCTACCGCTTCGGATCGGCGATCGACCGCGACGGCACCCCCGACGCCGCCACCATCGACCGCCTGACCGCCATCCTGCGCCGCCACTTCCCTGCGGCTGCAGATGCCCGCATCGACCATGGGTGGTGCGGTGTCCTCGGCGTGCCGCGCGACTGGTGCGCGACGGTGGGCTTCGACCCCGCCACGGGCATCGGCTTTGCGGGGGGCTATGTGGGGGTCGGGGTCTCGACCTCGAACCTCGCGGGGCGGACGCTGGCCGACCTTGCCCTTGGCGGCGAGACGCCCCTGACCCGCCTGCCCTGGGTCAACCGCCCCGTCCGGCGGTGGGAGGCAGAGCCCTTGCGCTGGCTGGGCGTGACCGGCATGTATGCCCTGCTCAACGCCGCC
>JBEEOG010000399.1:0-7786 GCA_041191745.1 Pseudomonadota bacterium
GGGCGGGACTGCGGAAAGCGGGCAGAACGGCGCGCGGCGATGGCCGCGCGCCGGCAAGCCGGATAAATCTTTCCAAACTGCCCGCTTGATCGGCAGAAAATCCCGTTACATGCTTGATACATGAGCGGTTTGAAAACTTATGTTTGCGCGCCCCTCTGTCTGGCCCTTCTGGCGCCGGCCCTGCCCGACTTTGCCCCGCCTGCCCTTGCCCAGACCACCCCCGACGCGGAATATTTCGCCACCTGCACGGGGCGGCTTTCGGCGCTGATGGAACACCAGTTCCTGACCGACGGCCCCGCCTCGGACGCCACGCGCGACCGGCGCGATGCGATGGCGGAGATCCTCGATGCCCTCGCCCCGCCGGACCAGACGGCCCGCCTCATGGCCCTGCGCGTCGATGCCAAGGCGGCCCACCGCGCCCTGCTGGAACAGGCCCGCTTCGGCCCCGATCCCGACCGCCGCGCCGCGGGGCAGGCAGACCGCCTGATCGCGGCTTGCACGGGCCTGCTTCTGGGCTAGAACCCAGACGGGGCCGCCCTTGCCCCCGCACCGCAGGGGTGCCAGAGTGCCGCCATGACCAAGCCCGCCGACAATCCCGCCGATCCCTTCAAGAAAGCCTTGGCCGAGGCCACCAAGACCATGGCCGACGATCCCGAGATGACGGTGTCCTACTCCGTCGATCCGCCGGGGATGAACCGCGAAGGCGTGCGCCTGCCACAGGTCAGCCGCCGCATGACGCGCGACGAGGTGATGCTGGCGCGCGGCACGGCCGATGCCTTCGCGCTGCGCCGCAGATACCATGACGAGGCGACGGCGAACCGCTACGCCCCCACCGGCAACCTCGCGCGCGAGATCTTTGACGCGATGGAAACCGCGCGCTGCGAGGCGGTGGGCGCCCGCGCCATGCCCGGCACCGCCGTGAACATCGACGCCAAGATCGCGCACGAGGCGGAACGCAAGGGCTATTCCCAGATCACCAGCATGCAGGACGCGCCGCTTTCGGTCGCGGCGGGCTATCTGGTGCGCCATCTGGCCACGGGGCGCGCCATGCCCAAGGGCGCGTCCAACGTGATGGACCTTTGGCGCGGCTTCATCGAGGAACAGGCGGGCGGCACGCTGGAAAACATCGACCACGTGCTGGCCGATCAGGCGGCCTTCGCGCGGCTCGCGCGCAAGGTGATCTCGGACCTCGGCTATGGCGACCAGCTGGGCGACGATCCCGATCAGGACGATCCCGACGACCAGAACGGCGACGAGGCCGAAGAGGATCAGGACAGCCCCGACAGCGCGGGCGAGGAGCAACAGCCCGAGGAACAGGACGCCGCCCCCGAGCGCAGCCAGGACGAACAACAGGACCAGTCGCAGGCGCAGGTCACCATGGAGGACAGCGCCGACATGGAGCAGGGCGACGAGGCCGAACTGCCCGAAGGCGAGGCCCCGATGGAGCCGCCCCCGCCCGCACCCCATTCCGACGCCGATCCGAACTACACCGTCTATACCACCGATTTCGACGAGGAAATCCGCGCGGAAGACCTGGCCGAACCCGCCGAACTGGAACGCCTGCGCGCCTATCTGGACCAGCAGCTCGAACCGCTCAAGGGCGCGGTCAGCCGCCTTGCCAACAAGCTGCAGCGCCGCCTTCAGGCGCAGCAGAACCGCTCGTGGCTGTTCGATCTGGAGGAAGGGACACTCGACGCGGGCCGCTTGGCGCGCGTTGTGGCGAACCCGACGACGCCCTTGTCCTTCAAGCAGGAGAAAGACACCGAATTCCGCGACACCTGCGTGACGCTGCTTCTGGACAATTCGGGGTCCATGCGGGGCCGCCCGATCAGCATCGCCGCGATCTGCGCCGACGTGCTGGCGCGCACGCTGGAACGCTGCTCGGTCAAGGTGGAAATCCTCGGCTTCACCACCCGCGCGTGGAAGGGCGGTCAGGGCCGCGAACGCTGGCTCGCGCAGGGCCGCCCGCAGGGGCCCGGTCGCCTGAACGACCTGCGCCACATCATCTACAAGGGTGCCGATGCGCCCTGGCGGCGGGCGCGCCCGAACCTTGGCCTGATGATGAAAGAGGGGCTCCTCAAGGAAAACATCGACGGCGAGGCGCTGGAATGGGCGCACCGCCGGATGCTGGCACGGCCAGAGGCGCGCAAGATCCTGATGGTGATCTCGGACGGGGCGCCGGTGGATGATTCCACCCTGTCGGTGAACCCCGCGAATTTCCTTGAAAAGCACCTGCGCGACGTGATCGCCATGGTCGAACGCCGCCGCGCGGTGGAACTGATCGCCATCGGGATCGGCCATGACGTCACGCGCTACTACCAGCGCGCGGTGACGATCACCGATGTCGAACAGCTTGCGGGGGCCATGACCGAACAGCTTGCGGGCCTGTTCGAGAGCGATCCGAAGAAGCGGGCAAGGTCGCTGATGCGGAAGGCGGGGTAAGGGGGGCGTTCACGCCCCCCTCGCCCGTTCCGGGCTCACCCCCCGAGGATATTTGGACAGAGAAAACAGGCGCGTGATGTTCCAGAGCTTCGAGACGACCGCCGACCCCTCGCAAGGCCCCGCGCGGCTGGCGCGGCTGCGCGACCATCTGCGCGCCGAAGGGCTGGCGGGGTTTCTGGTGCCGCGCGCCGATGTGCATCAGGGCGAATATGTCGCCGCGCGCGACGAACGGCTGGGCTGGCTGACGGGCTTCACCGGATCGGCGGGCTTTGCCGTGGTGCTGATGGAGGAAGCGGGCGTCTTCATCGACGGGCGCTACCGCGTGCAGGTCAAGCATCAGGTGGACCTTGCCCATTTCACCCCCGTGCCATGGCCCGAGGTGAAGGCGGGCGACTGGCTGCGCGCGCGGCTGGAGGCGGGCGTGATCGGCTTCGATCCCTGGCTGCACACGAAGGACGAGATCGCGCGGATCGAAGCCGCGCTGGACGGCACGGGCGTGACGCTGCGCCCTGTGGCCAATGCCGTCGATGCGATCTGGCCCGACCAGCCCGCCCCGCCCTGCGGCCGCGCCTTTCCCCATCCCGACGATCTGGCGGGCGAGACGAGCCTTGCCAAGCGCGCCCGTCTGGCCGAGGGCCTGCGCGCGGCGGGGCAGGATGTGGCGGTCATCACCCTGCCGGATTCGCTCTGCTGGCTTTTGAACCTGCGCGGGGCGGATGTGCCGCGAAACCCGATCCTGCACGGCTTCGCGCTGCTCAATGCCGATGCCTCGGTCGATCTGTTCGTCGATCCGGCCAAGATCGGCGACGATGTCCGCGCCGTGCTGGATGCGGGCGTGCGCCTGCATCCGGCGGCGGGATTCGAGGCGGCGCTGGCGGCGCTGGCCGCCCGCGTCCGCGTCGATCGCACGACCGCGCCGCTGGCCGTTTCGGCACGGGTCGAAAGCGCGGGCGGCACGGTTCTTTGGGGCGACGATCCCTGCCGCCTGCCCAAGGCCTGCAAGACCGAGGCCGAGGTCGCGGGCATGCGTGCCGCGCATCTGCGCGACGGGGCGGCGGTGGTCGAATTCCTCTGCTGGCTCGACGCCGAGGCGCCGAAGGGCGGGCTGACCGAAATCGACGTCGTCACCGCGCTGGAAGGCCACCGCCGCGCCACCAACGCGCTGCATGACATCAGCTTCGATACGATCTGCGGCGCGGGGCCGAACGGCGCGATCATGCATTACCGCGTCACCGCGGAGTCGAACCGCCCCGTCCGCGCGGGCGAATTGCTGCTGGTCGATTCGGGCGGGCAATACAGGGACGGCACGACCGACATCACCCGCACCGTGGCCGTGGGCGCGGTGCCGGTCGAGGCGCGGGAGTGCTATACCCGCGTGCTGCAGGGGCTGATCGCCATCTCGCGCCTGCGCTGGCCCAAGGGGCTGGCGGGGCGCGATCTGGACGGCCTCGCGCGGTATCCGCTGTGGCTGGCGGGGCAGGATTTCGACCATGGCACGGGGCATGGCGTGGGGGCCTTCCTGTCGGTGCATGAAGGCCCGCAACGCCTGAGCCGGATTTCCGAGGTGCCGCTGGAACCCGGCATGATCCTGTCGAACGAGCCGGGCTATTACCGCGAAGGGGCCTTCGGCATCCGGCTGGAAAACCTGATCGTCGTGCAGGAGGCCCCCGCCCTGCCGACCGCCGATCCCGACCGGCGGCAACTGGCCTTCGAGACGCTGACCTTTGCCCCCTTCGACCGCCGCCTGATCGACACGGCGGTGCTGTCGCCCGGGGAACGGGCCTGGCTTGACGCCTATCATGCCGAGGTTCTGGAAAAGCTCTCGCCGCGCCTGACCGCCCCCGCGCGCGACTGGCTGACCGCCGCCTGCGCGCCGCTCTGATCCCCCGCCCTTGCCAGCGGCCCCGTCAGGGGGCAGGATGGCATCTTTCGCAAAACGGGAGGAAGGCATGGCCGCGATCACGATCCGTCCGGCAGCGGGGACCGTCATCATCCGCGCCGAAGGCAATGTCATCGGCGAATCGACCCGCGCGCTGGAACTGCTCGAAGGCAGCCGCGCGCCGGTGCTCTATGTGCCGCGCGAGGATGTGGCGACGGCCTTCCTCGAACCCACCGCGCGGCGCACGACCTGCCCGGCCAAGGGCGAGGCGAGCTATTTCACCATCGTCACGCCCTCCGCGCGGCTGGAGGATGCCGTCTGGTCCTATGAAACCCCCAAGGCAGGGGCCGAGGCGATCGCGGGCCATCTGGCCTTCTACACCGACCGCGTGGTGGTGGAGCGGCGCTGAGAGGTCAGGCCGCGTCGGCAGCCACGCTGCGGATGCGCTCGACCATCGCGCGCAGCCCGTTCGACCGCTGGGACGACAGATGCTCGTTCAGGCCAAGACGCGCCAGTTCGGCGGGCGCATCGACGCGGGCGACATCGGCCACGGGAAGGCCCGCGTAAAGCGCGTGCAAAACGGCGATCAGCCCCTTGACGATCATCGCGTCGCTGTCGCCGTCGAAATCGAAGCGCCCCTCCGCGATGCGGGGATGGATCCAGACCTGGCTGGCGCAGCCCTGCACCTTGGTCGCGGGGACCTTCAGCGCCTCCTCCATCGCGGGAAAGGCGCGGCCCAGTTCGATCACATGGCGGTAGCGGTCTTCCCAGTCGTCGAGGAAGTCGAAGGTTTCGGCGATCTCTTCGAAAGCGGGGGTGGCCATGCGGGATGCTCCTGTCGTCCGGCCCCTGACCTAAGGCGCATGGGCGCGAAGGTCCACCCCTGCGGCGCTTTTCAAAGGGGGACGGATGGGCTACCCAAGGGGGGTGACCTGCGGGGGAAGATGATGAAGCGGACGGTTCTGGCGGGATTGGCGGCGGTTCTGGTGCTGGCGGGATGCGGGGCGATCCGCGACTCGCGCCTGAACCCGTTCAACTGGTTCGGCCGTTCCGAAGCGCGCGAGACGGTTGTTCTCGCCGCGACGCCCGCCGATCCGCGCGCGCTGGCCCCCGAAATCCTTGCCATGTCGGTCGAACCCTTTCCGGGCGGCGCGATCGTCAGGGCCACCGCACGCACGCCCACGCAAGGGTGGTGGGATGCCGAACTCGTCGCGCGCGAAACGGATGAGAACGGCGTCCTCGTCTATGAATTCCGCCTGTTCCCGCCGCTGGCCGCCACGCCCGCAGGCACCGCGCAATCGCGCGAGGTGACGGCGGCGGCCTCGATCAGCGATATCGGGCTGCAGGGCGTGACCGAGATCGTGGTGCAGGGCGAGGGCAACGCCCGCGCGTCGCGGCGCTAAAGGCGGATCACCCGCACTTCGCTGCCCTTGGCCGACAGCGCGATCTCGCCGCGGCACAGGCGCAGCGCGTCGTCGCCGAACGCTTCGGCCCGCCATCCGGTCAGCGCCTCCACATCCCGTTCCCCCGCCGCGATGGCATCGAGGTCGGCCGAAGAGGCGATGAGCTTCGCCGCAACCCCGAGGCTTTCGGACTTCGCCTTCAGCAGCACCCGCAAGAGATCGGCCAGCGCGGGATTGACCTGCATCTGTTCGCGCGACAGGTCGGGCTTGGGCATGTCTTCGGGTTTCATCTCGAGCCCCGCCCTGATGGCGGCAAGGATGCCTTCGGCGATCTCGGGCTTGCGCCCCTCGCGCAAGAGAAGCCGCGACCGGCCCAGCTCCTCCATCGAGGTCGGGCGGGTGGAGGCCAGTTCGAGGAGCGCGTCATCCTTCATCACGCGCGAGCGCGGCACGTTCTGGCGCTGGGCGTAATCCTCGCGGAAACGGGCGAGTTCCTTGACGATGGCCAGAAACCGGCCCGAGGTGGTGCGCGTCTTGACCCGCAGCCATGCCTCGTCCGGTGTCACGGTATAGGTGGCGGGATCGGTCAGGATGGACAATTCCTCCTCGACCCATTTGGTGCGCCCGTTCTTGGCAAGCTGCGCCGAAAGCCATTCGTAGATCACCCGCAGATGGGTGACATCGGCCAGCGCGTATTCCTGCTGCGCCACCGACAGCGGGCGGCGCGACCAGTCGGTGAAGCGCGAGGTCTTGTCGAGGTTCTCGCGCGCGATCTTCTTGACCAGTGTCTCGTATCCGACCTGTTCGCCGAAGCCGCAGACCATCGCGGCCACCTGCGTGTCGAACAGCGGTTCGGGAAAGACATGGCCCTCGGTGAAGAAGATCTCGAGATCCTGCCGCGCGGCGTGGAAGACCTTGACCGTCGCCTTGTGGCGGAACAGGTCGTAGAGCGGCTCCATCGACATCTCCGACCCTTCGATCGGATCGACCAGCACCGCATCGCCCTCCTTGCCGGGCAAGGCCATCTGGATCAGGCAGAGCTTGGCCCAGTAGGTCCGCTCGCGCAGGAATTCCGTGTCGATGGTGACATAGGGCTGCGTCTTGGCGGCTGCACAGAAGGCGGCGAGGTCTTCGGTCGTGGTAATCGTGCGCATCATGCCTTCCGTTCGGGCCAATGGGGCACGGGGTCATCCCGCATCGCCCCTATAGGCGCGCCGTCGCAAAATGGAAAGAGAGCAATGCGGACAGGGCCGGAACAGGAAAAATCTTCTGCCGAAGATTTTTCGTCCCCGCGCGGTGGCGGGCGGGGGGCAGAAGAATTTTCGGGTAGAAAATTCTTCGGCCGCGCGCGGGCTACAGAAAAAGCGGCGTGCGGTCGCCCGCCGCGAAGCGCCGCAGGACCGCCGGATAAAGCCGGTGCTCCTGCACCAGCACGCGCGCGGCCAGCGCCTCGGCCGTGTCGCCCGCCTGCACCGGCACCCGCGCCTGACCCAGGATCGGGCCGTCATCCAGCACGGGCGTCACCTCGTGCACGGTGCAGCCCGCTTCCGCGTCGCCCGCCTCCAGCGCGCGCCGGTGGGTGTGCAGGCCGGGATATTTCGGCAGGAGCGAGGGGTGGATGTTCAGCATCCGCCCCGCGAAACGGTCCACGAAACCGGGCGTCAGCACCCGCATGAACCCCGCAAGGCACAGGATGTCGGGTCTGGCGGCAAGGATCGGCTCCAGCAGCGCCGCCTCGAAGGCCGCGCGGTCGCCGCGGAAGGGGCGGTGATCGACGGCGGCGGTGCCAACCCCCAGCGCCGCGGCCCTGCCCAGCCCCGTCGCCGCCGGATCGTTCGATGCGACAAGCACCGCTTCCGCCGGATGGTCGCCCGTGGCCATGTCGCGCAGAAGCGCCAGCATGTTCGACCCGCCCCCCGAAATCAGGATGGCGACGCGTTTCTTCACAGAAGGCGGCCCTTGTAGATCACACCCTCGCCTTCGACCACGCGGCCAAGGGTCGTGACCGTCTCGCCCGCCTGCGCCAAGAGGTCGGCCAGCGCCGCGGCGCGGTCCTCGGCCA
>JBEEOG010000400.1:0-4307 GCA_041191745.1 Pseudomonadota bacterium
GGCATAGGCGAGGCCCGCCTTGGGAACGAAGGCTTCCAGCCGCGCAAGGCCCGCGCTGCGGGTGGGAATGGGTGGAAGGGAAAGGGCCATCTGCTGCATCGCGCGCCTCGGGTCTGTGTCGGCAGGCGACCTAGCGGGACAGGGGCGCACATCAACCGCCCGCGCCCCCGCGTCGCAGCTTTTGGCCCCCTGCCCTTGCAGCCCCCGCACGCCACCACTAAGACTTGCTCAAGACCCGGACGTTATTCCCGTTGCATGGATATAGAGGCAGGCCCGATGCGCGACCCCGTCGATCACTACATGAACACCCTCGTCCCGATGGTCGTCGAACAGACCAGCCGTGGCGAACGTGCCTATGACATCTTCTCGCGCATGCTGAAGGAGCGGATCATCTTCCTCTCCGGCCCCGTGCATGACGGCATGTCCAGCCTGATCTGCGCGCAGCTTCTGTTCCTCGAGGCGGAGAACCCCTCGAAGGAAATCAGCATGTACATCAACAGCCCCGGCGGCGTGGTGACGTCGGGCCTGTCGATCTATGACACGATGCAGTACATCAAGCCCAAGGTTTCGACGCTGGTGATCGGTCAGGCGGCCTCGATGGGCTCGCTTCTCTTGACGGCGGGCGAAAAGGGGATGCGCTTCTCGCTGCCGAACAGCCGCGTGATGGTGCACCAGCCCTCGGGCGGGTATCAGGGTCAGGCCACCGACATCATGATCCACGCGCGCGAGACGGAAAAGCTGAAGCGCCGCCTGAACGAGATCTATGTCAAGCACACCGGCAACGACCTGCAGACGGTGGAAGCCGCGCTGGAGCGCGACAATTTCATGTCGGCCGAAGATGCCAAGGCCTGGGGCCTGATCGACGAGATCGTGGAATCCCGCGGCAAGGCCGACGATACGTCGAAGTGACCGCCCCGCCCCCTGCGGCCCGGCGCCGTGGGGGGCGATTTGGCATTGTGACGGTCGAATGTCTGTCCTAGACTTTCGACATGGGGCCGCGTCCAGCGCGGCGGACGGCAGAGGATACGATGGCGAACAATTCGGGCAGCGACAGCAAGAACACCCTCTACTGCTCGTTCTGCGGCAAGAGCCAGCACGAGGTGCGCAAGCTGATTGCAGGCCCCACGGTCTTCATCTGCGACGAATGCGTCGAACTCTGCATGGACATCATCCGTGAAGAGACGAAATCGACCGGCCTGAAATCGGCCGATGGCGTGCCCACCCCGCGCGAGATCTGCAAGGTTCTGGACGATTACGTGATCGGGCAGGAACATGCCAAGCGCGTGCTGTCGGTCGCGGTGCACAACCACTACAAGCGGTTGAACCATTCGTCCAAGACCGACATCGAACTGTCGAAGTCGAACATCCTGCTGATCGGCCCCACGGGCTGCGGCAAGACGCTTCTGGCGCAGACGCTGGCGCGCATCCTCGATGTGCCCTTCACGATGGCCGATGCCACCACGCTGACCGAAGCGGGCTATGTCGGCGAGGATGTGGAAAACATCATCCTCAAGCTTCTGCAGGCGTCGGAATACAATGTCGAACGCGCGCAGCGCGGCATCGTCTATATCGACGAAGTCGACAAGATCACCCGCAAGTCCGACAACCCCTCGATCACCCGCGACGTGTCGGGCGAGGGCGTGCAGCAGGCGCTGCTGAAGATCATGGAAGGGACCGTCGCCTCTGTCCCGCCGCAGGGCGGTCGCAAGCATCCGCAGCAGGAATTCCTGCAGGTGGACACCACGAACATCCTGTTCATCTGCGGCGGTGCTTTCGCGGGGCTGGAAAAGATCATCGCGCACCGCAACAAGGGCAGCGCCATCGGCTTCGGGGCCGAGGTGAAGGATCCCGATGCCCGCGGCGCGGGGGAACTGTTTAAGGAACTGGAACCCGAAGACCTGCTGAAATTCGGCCTGATCCCCGAATTCGTGGGCCGTCTGCCCGTGATCGCCACGCTGAACGATCTGGACGAAGGCGCGCTCGTCACCATCCTGACCGAACCGAAGAACGCGCTGGTGAAGCAATACCAGCGCCTGTTCGAGATCGAGGGCGTGAAGCTGACCTTCACCTCCGACGCGCTGTCGGCCATCGCCAAGCGCGCGATCAAGCGCAAGACGGGCGCACGCGGCCTGCGGTCGATCATGGAGGACATCCTGCTCGACACCATGTTCGAACTGCCGGGCATGGACGGGGTCGAGGAAGTCGTGGTCAAGGACGAGGCCGTGAACAACGGCGCAAAGCCCATGCTCGTCTATACCGAGACGAAGAAGAAGGAACCCGCGACCGCCGGCTGACAGGCCGGTCACGGGCGGAAACGGGGGCGGGCCTGCGGGTCCGCCCTTTTCCTTATCGGAAGACCCGCGCCGCCAGCCGCAACCGCGCCAGCGCCGTGACAAGGCACAGGGCGGCAAAGGCATAGGCCAGAGAGGCAAAGCCCGCAGGCCACAGGCACATCAGCACGAAAAAGGCGATCGTCTCGGTCCCCTCCATCAGCCCTGCGGTGAAATAGAGCGACTTCTCGCCCCGCGCGCGGGTCTGCATGCCCCGCTTCTCGGCAAGGATCGCGAAGCCCAGGAACGTCGCCGCGTTGATGTAGAAGGCCGCAAGCAGCACCGCGCCTGCCAGCCCGTTGCCCGCCGGATCGGCCAGCACGAAGCCGAGCGGGATCGCCGCGTAGAAGGCGAAGTCGCAGGCGATGTCCAGAACGCCGCCGAAATCCGTCTTGCCACGGATGCGCGCCACCGCGCCATCCAGCCCGTCGGCGATGCGGCTGGCCAGAAGCGGCAGCAGCGCCCAGGCCCCCGCCCCCGCCGCCACCAGCAGGGCCGCCACAAGCGCGAAGCCCAAGCCTGCGAGCGTCACCTGATCCGCCGTCATCCGCGCCGCAACCGCCCGCGCCGCCCTGTCGAGCGGCGGCTGCACCACGGCGCGTGCCCATCCGTCCAGCATGTCCTTCGCGCCTCACATTCCCGAAATGGCGGGCATTTCACGCTTTCACACTGCCCACTGCATGCTAGTTGTGGGCCTTGGTCGGGGCAGGCTCAAGCCGCCCACGCGTGAAAGGTGGAAGATGCAGCGCAGAAGCTTCGGAAAACTGGTCATCCTTGCGGGTGCGGGGGCACTCTTGCCGCGCGTGGCCCTTGCCGATCCGGCATGGGAGGCCGTTCTGGCCGAGGCGCGGGGCCAGACCGTCTTTTGGCACGCATGGGGCGGCGATCCGAAGATCAACGATTTCATCGCATGGCTGGGGCAGCAGGCCGCCGACCGCCACGGTGTGACACTGGAACATGTGAAACTCGCCTCCACCGCCGATGCGGTCAGCCGCGTTCTGGCCGAACGCGACGCGGGCAAGACCGCGGGCGGGGCGGTGGACCTGATCTGGCTCAACGGCGAGAATTTCGCCGCGATGAAGGCCGAAGGGCTGCTCTACGGTCCCTTTGCCGAAAGCCTGCCGAACTGGCGCTATGTCGATGTGGCGGGAAAGCCCGCCGTCGTGACCGACTTCACCCTGCCGACCGAGGGGTTTGAATCGCCCTGGGCCATGGCGCAGCTGGTCTTCGAATATGACGGCGCGCGCGTGGCCGAACCGCCGCGCAGCCTGCAGGCGCTGGGGGACTGGATCGCCGCCAATCCGGGCCGTTTCACCTATCCCCAGCCGCCCGACTATCTGGGCACCACCTTCCTGAAACAGGTGCTTTACGGCGTGCTGCCCGATCCCGCCCTGCTGCAACAGCCGGTGGACGAGGCGGCCTATGAGGCGACCGTGGCCCCGCTCTGGGCTTTCCTCGACGGCATCCACCCGCATCTGTGGCGCGCGGCCAAGGCCTTTCCGCCCAACGAACCCGCGCTGGGCCAGTTGCTGGCCGATGGCGAGGTGGACATCGCCTTTGCCTTCAACCCCGGCCGCGCGAGTGCCGAGATCGCCGCCGGCACCCTGCCCGAAACGGTGCGGACCTTCACCTTCGACGGCGGCACGATCGGCAATGCCTCTTTCGTGGCCATCCCCTTCAACGCCAGTGCCCGTGCAGGCGCGCTGGTGGTGGCGAATCTGATCCTTGATCCCGCCGTGCAGGCGCAGGCGCAAAACCCCGAAGTGCTGGGATTCCAGACGGTTCTGGACCTTTCCTCGCTGCCCGCCGATGATCGCGCGCGGTTCGACGCGCTGCCGCTGGGTGCCGCCACGCTGCCGCCCGACCGGATGGGTCCGGCGCTTCTGGAACCCCATGCCAGCTGGATGGGCCGGATCGCGGCGGACTGGGTGGCGCGCTACGGGGTCGCGCAGTGACGGTGACGGGCGGTGCGCTGCT
>JBEEOG010000401.1:0-2976 GCA_041191745.1 Pseudomonadota bacterium
CCCCGATGCGACGGGCAGCACGGCGATCTCCGGCAGCGCCTGTTGCAGCCGCAGAAGCGAGGGCATCTCTTTCCGGCAGGGCGCGCACCATGTGGCCCAGAAATTCAGCACCACCCATTGCCCCTGCCAGTCGGCCAGCGGCACGGGCGCGTCATCGGCATCGAGGAACACCGCATCCGCAGGCACGGGGCGCGGCGCGGCATGAAGGGCAAGCTTCTTCATGTCGCCCTCGCGCAGGCTGGCCGCATCCTGCGCCAGCGCCGCACCGGACAGGGCGGGATTTGCACCGATCACCAAGGCCGTATAAAGCACGGCCAGAAATTTCCGCATCCCTCACCCTCCGAAGGCCGAAGCCCATGTCCCCATCCGACACGCCGAAATCCGCCAACCAGATGTGGGGCGGGCGCTTCGCCGAAGGGCCGGACGCGATCATGACGGCGATCAACGCCTCGATCGGGTTCGACAAACGGCTTTACGCGCAGGACATCGCCGGATCGCGCGCCCATGCCGCGATGCTCGCGGCGCAGGGCATCCTTTCCAATAAAGACGCCGAGGCGATCGGGGAAGGGCTGCTCACCGTCTTGTCAGAAATCGAGGGCGGGAATTTCCCCTTCCGCACCGAACTCGAAGACATCCACATGAATGTGGAGGCGCGGCTGAAAGAGATCATCGGCGAACCCGCAGGCCGCCTGCACACGGCGCGGTCGCGCAACGATCAGGTGGCGGTCGATTTCCGCCTCTGGGTGCGTGACCAGTGCGACGCGGCGATTGCGGGCCTGACCGCGCTGATGCAGGCCTTTCTGGCGCAGGCCGAGGCTGGGGCGGATTGGGTCATGCCGGGCTTCACCCATCTGCAGACGGCGCAGCCGGTGACATGGGGCCATCACATGATGGCCTATGTCGAGATGTTCGCCCGCGACCGGTCGCGCTTTCAGGACGCGCGGGCCCGCATGAACGAATGCCCCCTCGGTGCTGCGGCGCTGGCGGGCACCTCCTTCCCGATCAACCGGCATGCCACGGCCAAGGCGCTGGGCTTTGACCGGCCCACGGCCAATTCGCTCGATTCCGTGTCGGACCGCGACTTCGCGCTGGAATTCCTTTCCGCCAGCAGCATCTGCGCGATGCACCTGTCGCGCTTCGCCGAGGAGCTGGTGATCTGGTCCTCGGCCCAGTTCCGCTTCGTGCGCCTGTCGGATCGCTGGACGACCGGATCGTCCATCATGCCGCAGAAGAAGAACCCCGACGCGGCGGAACTGCTGCGCGCGAAGCTGGGCCGCATCCTCGGCGCGACGGTGGCCTTGTTCACCATCATGAAGGGCTTGGCGCTGACCTATTCCAAGGACATGCAGGAGGACAAGGAACAGGTCTTCGACGCCGCCGACACGCTGATGCTGGGGCTGGCCGCCATGACGGGCATGGTCGGCGACATGACCGCCAACCGCGCCGTGCTGGCGCAGGCGGCGGCATCGGGCTTTTCCACCGCCACCGATCTTGCCGACTGGCTGGTGCGCGAACTGGGCCTGCCCTTCCGCGAGGCGCACCATGTGACGGGCACGCTCGTCGCGCTGGCCGAAGGCAAGGGCTGCGACCTGCCCGACCTGACCCTTGCCGACATGCAGGGCGTGCATGCGGGCATCCGCGCCGATGTCTTCGACGTGCTGGGGGTGGAGAATTCCGTGCGCTCGCGCCGCTCGTACGGCGGGACGGCGCCCGATCAGGTGCGCGCCCAGATCGCCCGCTGGAAGGCGGCGCTGGCCTGACCGGCCGCCCGCGTCCGGCAGGGCGCAAGTTTTCGCTCGTCCGCCGCGCCCTTTGCGTTAGCTTCTGTCCGTGACCTGCGCGGTCGGACCCGTGACCCGTCCCTTCGCCCAACGGAGTGCAACATGCCGCCGAGAGCCGCCCTCTTTCTCTCCCTCGCCCTGCTGGCCGCCTGCGGTGCCGATGGCCCGCCCACGGCACCGCAGCCCGAACCCGGCATCACCGTGACGGGCGAGGCGCGGATCGGCGTGGTTTCGCAGTGAGCCCGCTGCGCGTCCTCTATCTTCTGCTGGCGGTCTGGGGTGCGGTGCATCCGATGTACTGGTTCGTCACCTACATGCGCGAGACGGGTACCGGCCTCTCGGGGCTGATCGACGCGTGGTATGTGAACGCCTCCACCACGGGCCTGACATGGGACCTGACCATCGCGGCGGTGACGTTGACGGTCTGGATCATCGCCGAGGTGTCGGTCCGCAGGAACTGGTCGGCACTAGTGGCGATCCCCGCCACCTTCTGCATCGGTGTCAGCTGCGGGTTGCCGCTTTATCTGTTCCTGCGGACGCGGCCGGTGGCCTGAGGGCCGCCGCCTTGCCTTGAACGGCGCGCAGGCTGTCCTTGCGGACGGGACGCGGGTCCGGCGTCGGGAGGTCCCCTCACCCGACCCTCTCCCCCGAGGGGGAGAGGGAGCGGCGGCTGGCCGGTCGCGGACTGGCTTGGTCCTTGTGCCTTTGCCCTGTCCGGCGGGGGCGGGACGGGGAGCCGATCTTGCTGACGGGAGGTCCCCTCACCCCACCCTCTTCCCCGATGGGGAGAGGGTGCGGCGGCCTGTAGGTCGTGTTCCCGCATGGCTTGAGTGCCTTGATGCGCCTCGCGCTTTGCCGATCGTGCGGCAAAGCATCGGCCTGCCGTTCATCAAGGCCGCCCGCCCCGCGCCCCTCTCCCCTCGGGGGAGAGGGTAGGGTGAGGGGGGCGCGCCCCGGCGCCGTGCCCGTTCCGTCCCGCCATCGCGTCCGGCCTGCCATTCGTCTTGGTTTGAGCGCGTCAGGGCCATCCCCCTGCGCCATATGAACCTATGGCCGGACCACCGGCCCGCCATCCGCCCGCCCCGCGCCCCCTCTCCCCTCGGGGGAGAGGGTTGGGTGAGGGAGGGCGCCTCCGGACGCCATGCCGTGCGCCACCCCCCCCGCGCCACCGGTGCCGCGGGCCGGGCCACCCGCC
>JBEEOG010000402.1:0-5024 GCA_041191745.1 Pseudomonadota bacterium
CCTGCGTGGCGGGGTTGAAGATGCGGAAATAGGGCGCGGCATCGGGGCCCGATCCGGCCGCCCATTGCCAGCCCATGGCATTGGCCGCGGGGTCCCAGTCGATCAGGCAGTCGGCGAACCAGTCCGCGCCGACCTTCCAGTGCGTCATCAGGTGCTTGGTCAGGTACGAGGCCGCGATCATCCGCGCGCGGTTGTGCATCGTGCCCGTGACATAAAGCTCGCGCATCGCGGCATCGACGAAGGGTTCGCCCGTCATGCCCTGCTTCCAGCGCAGCGCCTCTGGCCCGTCGCCCCGCCACGGGAAAGCGTCCCATTCCGGCCGCCAGTTGGCGCTGGTGATATGGGGCGTGTGGTGCATCAGGTGGTACGAGAATTCGCGCCAGACGAGTTCCTTGAGGAACGTCTCGGCCCCCGCCGCCCCCCGCTCCATCGCGGCCCATGCCGCGTGCCAGACGCGGCGGGGGCCGATCTCGCCATGGGTCAGGTTCTCGGACAGGCGCGAGGTGCCCGCCGTCGCGGGCAGGTCGCGGGCCTCGCCGTAGCGCGCGACGGGGCCGGAGAGGAAGGCGGTCAGACGGTCCATCGCCGCGCCCTCGCCCACGCGGGCATGGGGCAGGACGACCGCCGCGCCGCGATCCATCGCGCGGCCAAGGTCCCAGTCCGCCAGCCGGTCGGAGGCAGGCCACTGCGCGGGCGCGGGCAGGCGGGCGGGGGCGGGGGCAGGTTCGGGGACGGCCAGCCCCCGCACCGCCCGCCAGAAGGGAGTGTAGACGCGGTAGAACCCGCCCTGCCCCGTCTGCACCGTCCAGGGTTCGTGCAACAGGTGGCCTGCATGGCTGTCGGCGATCAGCCCCTGCGCGCGCAGGGCGGATTTCACGCCCGCATCGCGCGCCTTGGCGGCGGGGTCGTACAGGCGCGACCACATCACGCCCGCCGCCCCCGTTTCGGCCACCAGCCGCTCCAGCTCCGCCAGCGCCGCCCCGCGCCGCAGGACCAGCCGCGACCCCGCCCGTTCCAGACGCGCCGCGAACTCCGCGATCCCCAGCCCCAGACGCCATTTCGGCGCGGCACCGATCGCCTCCGTCTCGGGGTCGAGGATGAAGGCAGGCACCAGCGGGCGGCCCGTCGCAAGCGCGGCCTGCAGCATCGGCAGGTCGTCAAGCCGCAGGTCGCGGCGGAACCACAGGATCAGGGGGGCGGGTGTCATCAGGGCGCGGTCCGTTCTTCCGCGCAGAACCTATGTCTGCCCCCGCAAGTTCAAGGGGCAAGACATGGACAGGGCGCGGAAATCCCGTCCCGCGCCCGACAGGCCCCGCGCGACCCGCGCCGCCCGCGCCCCTAGAGGACCGCTTCCAGTTCGCCGATCAGGCGGGCCACCTCCTCGGCGGATGTGTAATGCACGAGGCTCATCCTGAGGACACCCTTGTCAAGGTCCACCCCCATCGCCTGCAGGGGCCGGACGGCATAGAAATGCCCGCCCCAGCAGGCGATGCCGCGACGGCCCAGTTCCTCGGACACGGGTTCTGCGGGGCCCTGCAGTTCCACCGCCACGGTGGGCGCACGCAGCACGGGGTCGCGCGGGCCGACCAGACGCAGGTCGTTGCGGCTGGCAAGGAAGTCCAACAGCGGGGCCACCACCTCCACCTCGGCCGCGCGCATCAGGTCATGCACGGCGCGGTTTCTGGCCGCCGCATCGCCCCCGCCGCCGAAATGGCGGTCATGCAGCGCCTCGATGTAATCCGCCATGCCCGCGCAGGCGGCGATCTGGGCATGGTCGGGACCGGCGGGGGTGTGGCGCTTGTAAAGCGGCGTGGCGTTGAAGAAATGGCCCTGAACCGGAAGCTCCATCCCCCAGTCGCGGCCGATCGCCATGATCCCCTGATGCGGGCCATAGGTCTTGTAGGCCGAGAACAGGTAGACATCGCAGCCGAGTGCCGGAATGTCGGGCAGGCCGTGGGGGGCGTAGCTCACGCCGTCCACCACCGTCCGCGCCCCCGCGCGGCGGGCCATGTCGGCGATCTCGGCCACGGGGTTGATCGCGGCGACGACGTTGGAGCAGTGGGGGAAACAGACGACCCGCACCTTGCCATCGGCCAGCAGGGCGGAAAGGCCCGACAGCGGCAGAAGCCCCGTTTCGGGGTCAAGCCGCCATTCCCGCACCTCGATCCCTTCCTCGGCCAGACGGCGCCAGACGCCGGAATTCGCCTCGTGGTCCTGATTGGTAACGACGATGGCCGCATCCTTGCCGCGCAGCCAGTGCCGCACCGCCTGTGCGAGGACATAGGTATTCGCGCTGGTCGAGGGGCCGAAGGACAGCTCCTCCGGCGCGATGCCCATCAGGGCCGACAGGCGGGCGCGCGCCTCGTCCATCTCGGCCCCGCCCGCCTCGGCGCCCGGATAGGGGCCATAGGGCTGCACCTTGCGGTCGGTGTAGAAGCGGTGCAGCCGCTCCACCACCTGACGGCAGGGATAGGAGCCGCCCGCATTTTCAAAGAACGCGTGCGAGGACAGGACGGGCGAGGTGAAGGCGGGAAATTGCGCGCGGACGAAATCGAGGTCAAGCGCGGGGGTGGTGGCAGTCATCGGGTCATCCCTTTCGTCATGTGCCCGACCCCGCCGCCCGCCCTGCACGGGCCGGTGAACCGGGGCCGTGGCAGGTCTTCCAGCCGGGCCGGCGGGATGTCTGGCCCCGACGGCAGGGACCGGACCCGCACGCGGGCGGGCCGGACCCGGGGCGAGCTTAGGCCGGCGCGGGCGGGGCGCGCAAGCGGGGCGCGCCCGCGACACCGGGGGGCGAAGAATTTTCGTCCGAAAATTCTTCGTCACACGAAAAATCTTCGGACGAAGATTTTTCTCCGTCCGGCGGGGCGCGCAGGATCAGGCGTTCACATCCACAACGACGCGGCCCTGCACCTGACCCTTCAGGATCGCGGCCCCCAGTGCGGGCAGGTCGGCCAGCGTCGCGGGGCGGATCATGCCGTCAAGCTTGTCCATCGGCAGTTCCGCCGCGATCCGCTCCCACGCCGCCACGCGGCGGTCATGCGGCACGGTGACAGAGTTGATGCCCAGAAGGTTCACCCCGCGCAGGATGAAGGGCGTCACCTTGGCCGGCAGGTCCGCGCCCCCCGCCAGCCCGACCGAGGCGACCGAGCAATCGGCCTTCATCTGCCCCAGCACGCGCGCCAGCATCGCGCCACCCACATTGTCGATGCATCCCGCCCAGACCTCGGACTCGAGGGGCTTCTTGACCGTTTCGGCCAGATCGGCGCGGGGCACGATGCGGGCCGCCCCGAGATCGCGCAGATAGGCTTCCGTCTCGCGCCGTCCCGTCACGGCGGCGACCTGATAGCCCCCCGCCGCCAGCAGGGCCACCGCGACCGACCCCACGCCGCCCGCGGCCCCCGTCACCAGCACCTCGCCCAGCGCGGGCGTCAGGCCATGCGCCTCCAGCGCCATGACCGACAGCATCGCGGTGAAGCCTGCCGTGCCCACCGCCATCGCCTGCCGCGTGGTCAGGCTGTCGGGGCAGCGCACCAGCCAGTCTGCCTTGACCCGCGCCTTTTGGGCATAGCCGCCCCACCACGCCTCGCCCACGCGCCAGCCGGTCAGGATCACGCGGTCGCCGGGGCGGTAGCGGGGATCGTCCGATGCCTCGACCGTGCCGGCGAAATCGATCCCCGGCACATGGGGATAGGTCCGCACCAGCCCGCCCCCCGGCCCGATGCAGAGCCCGTCCTTGTAGTTCAGCGTGGAATACTCCACCGCCACCGTGACATCGCCCGCAGGCAGCCGATCCTCGGCCACGTCCTGAACCGAGGCGCGGGTCGCACCTGCCTCGTCCTTTTCCACCACCAGCGCACGGAACATCCTGATCCCCTTGATTCGCATTTGCATGTGTCGATCTGTTGTCCGATCCGTCCGCACGGTGCCGAAACCCCGTGCATCACGTACCGAAACGCGATGAAGCATGGCCCCTGCCAAGGAAAATCGCGGGGAATCCCTTGTCGAATGCCATTCGGACAACAATCTGCATCAGGCGCTTGAGGGAGAGCCAGTCCTAAACTAGCGTCCGCGAACAACGCGCACCGGAGGGAAATGTGCGCGACAGCCCACAGAGGAGCTTGAATGACCCGCATCACCACCCTGCTTGCCAGCGCTGCAACCGCGCTCGCGCTTTCGACCGCCGCCAAGGCCGCCGACCCCGAACTGACCATCCTCGACTGGTCGGGATTCGAGATCGAGGGGCTCTTCACGGATTACGTCGCCAAGCATGGTGACGTGCCGACCTTCTCGTTCTTCGGCGATGACGACGAGGCGTTCCAGAAGGTCGCCTCGGGTTTCAAGCCCGATGCCGTGCATCCCTGCTCGCAGAAAGTGGGCAAGTACCGCGATGCGGGCCTGATCGAGCCGTGGGATGAATCGCGCATCCCCGCGCTCGCGGAGCTTGACCCCGCCTTCCTGAACAACCCCGTCTTCAAGGATGACACCGGCCTGTGGTTCCTGCCGTCCTACTGGGGCGCGACCGCCGTGGCCTACAACACCGAACAGGTCCCGGCCGAGGATGTGGCGACGCTGCAGGTCTTCACCAACCCGAAATATGCGGGCCGCATCTCGATCCCCGACAGCTCGGACGACGTCTGGGCGCTGGCCTATCTGGCCACCGGCGTGACCGACTGGACCAACATCAGCGAAGAGCAGTTCCAGGCCGCCGCCGCATGGCTGCGTCAGGTCCATCCGAATGTCCGCGCCTACTGGGCCGACCCCGCCGAACAGGCGCAGCTGATGATGTCGGGCGAGGTGCTGGTGGCCCTGTCGTGGAATGACGGCGTGGCGCTCCTGCAGGCCGAGAACTTCCCCGTGGGCTTCCAGCGCGAGGCGACCGAGGGCTCCTCGACCTTCGTCTGCGGCTGGGTCAACATCAAGGACGGCCCGGGTTCGGAAGACAAGCTCTATGACTTCGTGAACTCGTGGCTGCGCAAGGATGCGGCGACGGCGCTGGTCGACGGTCTGGGCTATGGCCATTC
>JBEEOG010000403.1:0-16758 GCA_041191745.1 Pseudomonadota bacterium
TCGCCCGCCTCGCGCTGCAGCGTGATGAAGCGGCGGATGATCGAATTGCGCGCATCGGGATTGAGGACGCGGAAGGCCAGATCCTCGAGCTCCTCGCGCATCCACTGCATGCCCATCCGGCCTGCGAGCGGCGCGAAGATCTCCATCGTCTCGCGCGCCTTCTGGGCCTGCTTCTCGGGCTTCATGCTCTTGATCGTCCGCATGTTGTGCAGACGGTCGGCCAGCTTCACGAGGATGACACGCAGGTCCTTGGACATCGCCATGAAGAGCTTGCGGAAATTCTCGGCCTGCTGGCTTTGGGCCGAGGAAAGCTGCAGGTTCGTCAGCTTCGTCACGCCGTCCACAAGTTCGGCGATCTCGGCCCCGAAAAGTTCGGCCACCTCGGTATAGGTCGATCGCGTATCCTCGATCGTGTCGTGCAGCAGGGCGGTCACGATGGTGGCATCGTCCAGCCGCTGTTCGGTCAGGATGGCGGCCACCGCGACGGGATGGGTGAAATAGGGCTCGCCCGATTTCCGCACCTGCCCGTCATGCATCCTGAACCCGTAGGCATAGGCCCTGCGGATCAGATCGGCATTGGTGCGCGGGTTGTAGTTGCGGACGAGGGCGATGAGGTCTTCGACGTCGATCATCACCGCCCCACGAGGACCGGCCCGAGGGGCCGGCTCAGTTGTCCCCCTGCGCTTCCATCAGGGCGCGCAGCAATTTCTCTTCCGACATGTCGTCCTGCATCGGGCGGTCGATCTCGCCCGACATCAGCAGCGCCATCTGGTCGTCCTCGGGTTCGTCCACCTCGATCTGGGTCTGGTGGCTTTCGATCAGACGCTCGCGCAGACCCTCGGCCGACTGGGTTTCGTCGGCGATCTCGCGCAGGGCGACGACCGGGTTCTTGTCGTTGTCGCGGTCGATGGTGATCGGCGAACCGGCAGCGATCTCGCGCGCACGGTGGGCGGCAAGCATCACCAGCTCGAAACGGTTCGGCACCTTGTCAACGCAATCTTCGACCGTCACGCGGGCCATGTGCGACTCCAGTTCGGATGAGGGGCATGGAGGGGCCTATGTAAGCCCGTGGTCCGGTATTGACAAGCGCTGAATCAGCCGTCCATCGGCACGATGGCGCGACATTCGTCTGGCGGCAGCCGCGCCAGCATCTCGGCCACCGTCAGGCCGAGGCGCGGATGGCGCCAGCCGGGGGCCACATCGGCCAGCGGCACCAGCACGAAGGCGCGGTCCTGCATCCGCGGATGGGGCAGGATCAGCCGGTCGGGCGCCCGCAGCCGCTGCGCCGCGGGATCGAGGTCGCGCCACGCGTCCTGCACCGCCGCATCGGGCAGGACCTGCCCGCCCACGGCCAGCAGGTCGAGGTCGAGCGTCCGCATCCCCCAGCGCGTCTCGCGCGTGCGGCCGAAATCGGCCTCCACCCGATGCAGAAGGTCAAGGATGCGCCGCGCGTCCCAGCCCTCGGGCACTGGTCCCGCCGCCGCGGCGTTCACGTAATCGGGTCCGGCCCCCGCCGGAAAGCAGGGCGTGGTGTAGATCCGCCCCAGCCGCAGCCCGACCAGCCCCGCCGAGACAAGACGCGCAACCGCAAGGCGCAATGATGCCTCCGGAGGTTGTCCGTCCCAAGGCAGGTTACCGCCCAGCGCAATCAAGAGTTGTTCGCGGGAGTCCGGCAAAAGTGGTACCCTTTCGTATAGAGACGCTTGAGCCATCTGCAATGCATGTTAACGGTCAACCGTTCGTCAACCGGATTTGCTTATCCGTTCCGACCACTCGCGGAAACCACTCTTGGCGGACAACATTTTGAAAGGAAACCGATAGATGTTCTACAAGGACGAACGGCTTGCGCTGTTCATCGACGGGTCGAACCTGTATGCCGCCGCAAAGGCGCTGGGTTTCGACATCGACTACAAGCTGCTGCGACAGGAATTCATGCGCCGCGGCAAGCTCTTGCGCGCCTTCTACTACACCGCGCTTCTTGAAAACGACGAGTATTCGCCGATCCGCCCACTGGTGGACTGGCTGCATTACAACGGCTTCACCATGGTGACCAAACCGGCCAAGGAATACACCGACAGCCAGGGCCGCCGGAAAGTGAAGGGCAACATGGACATCGAACTGACGGTCGATGCCATGGAACTTGCCCCGCGCGTGGATCACATCGTCCTCTTCTCGGGCGATGGCGACTTCCGCCCGCTGGTGGAAAGCCTGCAGCGTCAGGGCGTGCGCGTCTCGGTCGTCTCGACCATCCGCTCCACCCCGCCGATGATCGCCGACGAGTTGCGCCGTCAGGCCGACAACTTCATCGAACTGGACGAGCTGCGCGAAGTGATCGGCCGCCCGCCGCGCGAGGCGCGCCCTGTCGAGCGGCTGGAAGAGGCGGCGGTCGAAGGCAAGTGATGGCCACCCTTGCCACAGCGGGCGCGTCGGCCGGTCCCGTTCCGGCCCCGCAGACGGATGACACCGCCAGCATGATGCTGGCGGTGCTCCGCTACGAGCTGAGCGCGACGGACGTGGCCGCCCGCCTGACGCGCAGCCGCGCGACGCGGCGCAGGCGCTGGCAGGCTCTGGTATCGGCGGGCTTCGCCTCTATCTTGGCACTGAACTTCCTGACCGGAAAGCTGCCCGTGCCCGACAGCACCCTTCTCGAGCTTATCGAACTGGCGCTGATCCTCTGCGGTCCGGCCGCCTTCGCGCTTTGGCAGGTGCAGCGCGCCACCGCCGCCGAAGCGTCCGAAGCGCTGCCCGCCCCCGTGCCCGTCACCCTGACCGTCCATTCCGACCACGCGATCGAAGACCGTCCCGACCTGCCGCGCCCGCGCCGCCACGCGGCGCGCACGGCCCGCCGCGTCGCGGTCACGCGCCATCACCTCGTGCTCGAAGGCGATGCGGCCGACCTGATCATCCCCGCCCGCGCCTTTGCCAGCCGCAACTGCATGCGGCTTCTGGCCGAGGAATGGTCGAAGCGGATCCGTTAGGCCCCGCGCAGTGATCACCCTGACCGCCCTTGCCGGCCTTGCGCTGGCGGCCTTTCTTGCCGCCACGCCCATCCCCTTCCAGTCGGAAATCGCCTTTGCCGCCCTGCTGGCCGCGCGGCCCGATGCGCTCTGGCCGATCCTGATCGTGGCGTCGGTCGCCAACACGGCGGGCTCTGTCCTGACCTATTTCATCGGGCGCGGGCTGTCGGCGCTGCAACGCTGGCCGCGCCTGCGGATCCCGCCCGAGGCGATGGCCCGCGCCGAGGGCTGGTTCAACCGCTGGGGCGTCTGGGGGCTGCTCTTGTCATGGGCGCCGGGGGGCGACATCGCCTGCGCCGTGGCAGGGGCGCTGCGTACGCCGCTGTGGCTGTTCATCCTGCTGGTGGGCATCGCCAAGACCGCGCGATATGCCGTCGTCGCCGCCCTGACGCTGGGCCTTTTCGGCTGACCCGCGCGACTGCGGTGGACCTGACGCGCCTTTCGCATTACCTCTGGCGGTAATCCCGTTGCCAAAGGCTGCCCCCATGTCCCTGCCGCCCCTGACCCTCTACCTCGCCGCGCCGCGCGGCTTCTGCGCCGGGGTGGACCGCGCGATCAAGATCGTCGAGATGGCGATCGAGAAATGGGGCGCCCCCGTCTATGTCCGGCACGAGATCGTGCACAACCGCTTCGTCGTCGAAGACCTGCGCGCCAAGGGCGCGGTCTTTGTCGAGGAACTGGACGACTGCCCCGACGACCGCCCCGTGATCTTTTCCGCCCATGGCGTGCCGAAATCCGTCCCCGCCGCCGCGCAGGCACGCAACATGATCGCGGTCGATGCCACCTGCCCGCTTGTGACCAAGGTGCACAACGAAGCCCAGCGCCATCACGAGAACGGCCTGCAGATGGTGATGATCGGCCATGCCGGCCACCCCGAGACGGTGGGCACGATGGGCCAGCTTCCGCCGGGCGAGGTGCTTCTGGTCGAAACGGTCGCGGATGTGGCGACGCTCGTGGTCCGCGATCCGGCGAAACTGGCCTTCATCACCCAGACCACGCTGTCGGTCGATGACACGGCAGGGATCGTGGCCGCGCTTCAGGCGCGCTTTCCCGCCATTGTCGGCCCGCACAAGGAAGACATCTGCTACGCCACCACCAACCGTCAGGCGGCGGTCAAGGCGGTGGCCCCCAAGATCGACGCGCTTCTGGTGATCGGCGCGCCGAATTCGTCGAACTCCAAGCGGCTGGTCGAGGTGGGCTCCGCCGCGGGCTGCGCCTATTCCCAGCTGATCCAGCGCGCGGCCGACATCGACTGGCGCGCGCTGGAAGGCATCCGCGCCGTGGGCGTGACGGCGGGCGCCTCCGCCCCCGAGGTTCTGGTGAACGAGGTGATCGACGCCTTCCGCGCCCGTTTCGCCACCACGGTCGAGATGGTGGAAACGGCGGTGGAGACCGTGGAATTCAAGGTCCCCCGCATCCTGCGCGAACCGGCATGAGCGCGCCCGACTGGGTGGCCTTCGACGGGCAGGTGGTGCCGCTTGTCTGGGGCAGGGCCACCTACACGATCCTGCCCCTGCCGCCCGAGGCCGCCGCAGCGCTGGCCGCCCGCAAGGCAAAGCGGGTCGAGGGCGAGATCAACGACCACCCCGTCAACCTTGCCCTCGCCAGCGCGCCGGTGGTGGATGGCCCCTTCCTCTGGGCGGGGCAAAGCCTGCTCGACCGTCTGGGCATCGCGCCGGGCGAGGTGCTGGAGGTCCGCCTGCGCCCCGCCCCCGATGACCGCGTGGACACGCCCGACGACATCGCCACAGCCCTGCGCGCCGCCGGCGTGACGGCGGCATGGGGGGCGCTGACCGCCGGAAAACGGCGCGGGCTGATCTACCGGATCGACACCGCACGGACCGCGCCCACCCGAACGAAACGCATCGCCGCCCTGATCCAGACCCTGACATCATGACACCGATCCCCCGCTCTGCCCTGATCCTCGGCCTTGCCGGACTGATCCCCTTTCTCTGGGGGGCGCTGAACGTGCTTTACCCGCCCTCGACCGGATGGGACGGCGGGCTTCTGCCGCCGCTCTTCAAGGGCAGCTATGTCAGCCTGACCTACGGGACGGTGATCCTGTCGTTCATGTCGGGCGTCCTGTGGGGCTTTGCCACCAAGGCGCAGGGGCGCGAGGCGTCCGTGGGCTATGCCCTGTCGGTGATCCCCGCGCTCTGGGCCTTCTTCATGGTCAACGGCCAGCCGGGCGATGCGGCGGTGAACCTTGCCGCGGGCTTTGCGGGGCTTTTGGCTCTGGACTGGTCGTTCCAGCGGCAGGGCCTTGCGCCCGTCTGGTGGATGCGCCTGCGCGTCCTCTTGACCACCATCGTGCTGGCCTGTCTGGCCGTGCCGATCCTTTTCGAATGACGCACCGCCGGTCGGGGGGCGAAGAATTTTCGGACGAAAATTCTTCGCCCGTCCTGCGGCCGTTGACCAAGCCCGCGCCCGCCCCTAGGGAAAGGGCAAAGGAACCCCGATGCCCGATCTTTTCGCCTATACCGACGGAGCCTGCTCCGGCAATCCCGGCCCGGGGGGCTGGGGCGTGCTGATGATCGCCCGTCAGGACGGCGCGACCGTCAAGGAACGCGAACTCTCGGGCGGCGAGGCGATGACCACCAACAACCGGATGGAGCTTCTGGCCGCCATATCCGCGCTGGAGACCCTGTCGCGCCCGACCGAGATCACGATCGTCACCGACAGCGCCTATGTGAAGAACGGCGTGACGGAATGGATCCACGGCTGGAAACGCAACGGCTGGCGCACCGCCGGAAAGGACCCCGTCAAGAACGTGGACCTGTGGCAGCGCCTCGATGCCGCGCAAAGGACGCACAAGGTGCAGTGGCGCTGGATCAAGGGCCATGCGGGGCACGAGGAAAACGAACGCGCCGACGCGCTGGCGCGCGCGGGCATGGCGCCCTTCAAGGTCAAGGCATGACCCCCGCGGGCCTGCCCCTTCCGCCCGAAGCGGTGCTGGCCCTGCTCGATTACGCCTCTGTCGCCGTCTTTGCCCTGACGGGCGCGCTTGTGGCCAGCCGGTCGCAGCTGGATGTCGTGGGCTTCCTCTTCATCGCAAGCCTGACGGCGCTGGGCGGCGGCACGCTGCGCGACGTGATCCTCGACCGGCCGCCGCTCTGGCTGGCCGAACCGCTGTTCCTTGCCGTCACGACCGCCGCCGCCATCGCGGTCTTCTTCGGGGCGCATCGCCTCGAAAGCCGCTACCGCGCGCTGGAATGGCTGGATGCGGCGGCGCTGTCCATCGCCGTGCCCGCAGGTGTGGGCGTGGCGCTGGCCGAAGGCATGGGCTGGCCCGTGGTGCTGGTGATGGGCATGATCACGGGCTGCATGGGGGGCCTGATGCGCGATGTGGTCTGCAACGAGGTGCCCTTGGTGCTGAAACAGGGCGAGCTTTACGTGTCCTGCGCCTTTGCCGGCGGCCTCGCGGCCGTTCTGGCGGGCATGGCGGGGATGTCGGGGGCGCCCGCGCTGGTCCTCTGCGCCGTCGTGACCTTCACGCTGCGGGCCGGAAGCCTCGGCTTCGGGTGGCGGCTGCCTGTCTACAAGTCCCGCCCGCCCCGCCCGCAATCGCCCAAGCGCTGACCATGGCCCGCCCCCGCACCCTTCCCGATGCCGAGGTCTATGCCGCGATCCTTCGCATCCTTGCCGTGCAGGGCGATCACGCGGTGTCCTTCTCTGCCCTGGCCCGCGCGACGGGGCTGGCGGCGGCCACGCTCGTCCAGCGCTATGGCAACCGTGCGGGCATGATCCGCGCGGCCCTGCTCTGGGCATGGGACGGGCTCGATTCCGCGCTGGCGGGGGCCGATGCCGAAAGCCCACATGCCCTGCTGAAGGCCCTGACCGAAGCCATGCCCGACCCCGCCATCCTGTCGGCCAGCCTGCGCGACGCCACCGCCCGCGCCCGCGCCGAAGACTGGCGCGCGCGGGTCGAGGGCGCGCTGGCACGGCACCTCGGCGGCGGGGCCAAGGGGGCCGAGGGGGCGGCGATCCTCTTTGCCGCATGGCAGGGCGATCTGCTCTGGCGGCAGGCGGGGGGCAAGGGTTTCCGGCTGAAGGATGCGGCCAGACGGATCGGCTAGCCGCGGTATTTCTTCCACAGCCAGACGATCAGCAGCGATCCGATCACCGCGCCGACGAAGCCTGCGACCCAGCCCGTCACGGCAACAAGGACGCGCAGCACGAACCAGCCCACCAGCGCCCCCGCGACCCCCAGCGCGACGGTGGTCACGACATCAAGCTGCACGCGCATCAGCCGCGTCGCCAGAAAGCCCGCGGCGGCACCGACGATCAGAAGGGCAAGGATGGTCGGCATGGCGGGCCTCCGGCACTGTTGCCGTCAAGATGGCGATCCGCGCCCGCCGCGCCAAGCCTGAATTGCGGCGGGCGGACGGGGGCCGGTCAGCCCAGCCGTTCGGGCAGGGCGGCACCGCGCAGGAAATCGGCCTGCGACTGGGGCTTCTTGCCTTCGCGCTGCGCGGTCAGGATCTCGACCGCGCCATCGCCACAGGCCACGGTGAAGCCGCCCAGCACCTGCCCCGCAGCGCCGGAACCCGCCACCACGCGGGACCGAAGCAGCTTCACCCGCTCGCCCCCCATCAGGCACCACGCGCCCGGAAAGGGCGACAGGCCACGGATCAGCCGGTCCACCTGCACGGCGGGCAGGGGCCAGTCCACCCGCGCCTCGGCCTTGTCGATCTTGGCGGCATAGGTCACGCCCTGATCCGGCTGCACCTCGGGCACAAGGTCGGGCAGACGGTCCAGCGCCTGCAGGATCAGATCCGCGCCCAGCGCCGACAGGCGGTCATGCAACTCTCCGGTCGTCTCTTCCGCCCCGATGGTCACGGCCTGCCGCAGCAGGACCGGCCCCGTATCCAGCCCCGCCTCCATGCGCATGATGCAGATGCCCGTCTCCGCATCCCCCGCCATGATCGCGCGGTGGATGGGTGCGGCCCCGCGCCAGCGCGGCAGAAGCGAGGCGTGGATGTTCAGGCACCCCATGCGCGGCGCATCGAGCACCGCCTGCGGCAGGATCAGGCCATAGGCCACCACCACCGCCACATCCGCGCCAAGGGCCGCGAAGTCCGCCTGCGCCTCGGCCCCCTTCAGGCTGGCGGGATGGCGCACGGGCAGGCCCAGCGCTTCGGCCCGCGCCTGCACGGGCGACGGGCGCAGCGCCTGACCCCGCCCCGCGGGGCGCGGCGGCTGGCAATAGACGGCCACCACATCATGCCGCGCGGCCAGCGCCTCCAGCACGGGAACCGAGAAGTCGGGCGTGCCCATGAAGACGACCCTCACCCGCGCCTCCGCAGCTTGTCGGCCCGCGCGACCAGCATCTTGCGCTTCAGGGGCGAGAGGTGGTCGAAATACATCTTGCCCGCCAGATGGTCGATCTGGTGCTGGACGCTGGTCGCCCAGAGATGGACGAAATCCCGCTCCTCCACCGCGCCTTCGGCATTCAGGAACCGCACCGTCACCGCGCGGGGGCGCGCGATCACCGCCGACACGCCGGGCAGGTTGGGGCTGGCTTCCTCGTGTTCGCGGGGCTGGACGCTGGCGTGCAGCACCTCGGGGTTGGCCATCAGGATGGCCTGCCCGCGTTCGGTGGAACAATCCACCACCGCCAGCCGCAGCGGCACGCCGATCTGCACGGCGGCAAGGCCGTAACCCGGCATCGCCTCCATCGTATCGACCATGTCGCGCCAGATCGCGCGCACCTCGTCGGTGATGGCGTCCACCGTCGCGGCGGGCGTCTTCAGGCAGGGATGCGGCCAGCGCAGGCAGGGACGGACCGCCACCCCCTACACCCGCGCCTTTTCGCGCTTCAGCTTTTCCATCTTGCGGGTGATCATCTGCCGCTTCAGCGGCCCGAGGTAATCGATGAACAGCTTGCCGTTCAGATGGTCGATCTCGTGCTGCACGCAGGTGGCCCAGAGGCCTGCGAACTCCTCCTCCTGCCGCGTGCCGTCCAGCGCGGTCCATGCCACGCGGACAAGGGCGGGACGCTTCACCTCGGCATATTGGTCGGGGATGGAGAGGCAGCCTTCCTCATAAGTCGACAGGTCCTCGGACGACCATGTGATCTCGGGGTTGACCAGCACCATGGGGCGGGGGGCGGCCCCGTCCTCCTTGACGCAATCCATGACCAGAAGGCGCTTGGTCACGCCGATCTGCGGCGCGGCAAGGCCGACGCCGGGCGCGTCATACATGGTTTCCAGCATATCCTCGGCCAGCTTGCCGATGTCGGGCGTGACTGCCGCGACCGGCTCGCAGACCTTCTTGAGGCGCGGATCGGGATGGATCAGGATGGGACGGATCATCCTTGCGATTTAGAACAGCCGAAGGCTTGGCGCAATGACGATGCGGCGGCGCGGCCTGCCGGAATAATGTTCCGATATTTTCCACATTTTCGGAACAATATTCCACTTAACTTGAGCATTTCGGAACAAACATCCAATTAGACCACTTGATCCGGCACATCCTCCCCCGTATCGTCGCGCCATTCCCAGCACGGACCCCCCGACATGAGCTTTGACGAGATCATCAACCGCATCGGCACCCACAGCGTGAAGTGGGACGGGATGGAGAAGGCCTGCGGCGTCTCGCCCGACGGGGGGCTTGCGATGTGGGTGGCCGACATGGACTTCCGCCCGCCCGCCTGCGTGCAGCGCGCGGTCGAGGATATGGCCGCCCACGGCGTCTATGGCTATTTCGGCGATGACGGCGCCTATCTGGACGCGATCCGCTGGTGGATGGCCAGCCGCCACGGCTGGCAGGTCGCGGCGGGCGACATCTTTACCACGCACGGGCTGGTGAACGGCACGGGGCTTTGCCTGCAGGCCTTCACCAATCCCGGCGACGGGGTGATCCTGACGACGCCCGTCTATCACGCCTTTGCCCGCACCATCCGCGCGGCGGGGCGGCAGGTGGTGGAATTCCCGCTGGCGGTGGAAGACGGCCGCTATGTCATGGACACCTCTGGCTGGGACGCCCGCATGACGGGGACGGAACGGATGCTGATCCTCTGTTCGCCCCACAACCCCGGCGGGCGGGTCTGGACGCAGGGCGAACTGCGCGCCGTCGCCGATTTCTGCAAGCGCCACGACCTGATCCTCGTCTCGGACGAGATCCACCATGACCTGATCTTTGCCGGACAAACGCACATCCCCATGACGCTGGCCGCGCCCGACATCGCGGACCGTCTGGTGATGATGACGGCCACGACCAAGACCTTCAACATCGCGGGCAGCCACACGGGCAATGTCATCATCGCCGACCCCGCGCTGAAAAGGCGCTTCGCCGACACGCTGATGGCGCTGGGCATTTCCGGCAACAGCTTCGGGATGCACATGGCCACCGCCGCCTATTCGCCCGAAGGGGCCGCATGGGTGGATGAGCTGATGGCCTATCTGGACGGCAACCGCCGCCTGTTCGACGACGGCGTGAACGCCATCCCCGGCGTGCGGTCCATGCCGCTCGAGGCGACCTATCTCGCATGGGTCAGCTTCGAAGGCACCGGCATGACGCCGCCCGAATTCGCGGCGCGCGTGCAGAAACAGGCGCGGATCGCGGTGAACCTTGGCGAAAGCTTCGGGCTTGGCGGCGCGCATTGCCTGCGCTTCAACCTCGCCACGCCGCGCGCGACCGTCCAGGAGGCCGTCAGCCGCCTGCAGGCGGCCTTTGCCGACCTGCAGTAGTCACGCCTTGGGGATCAGCGCGACGGGCGCGTTCTCGCCCCGCCAGTAATCCGGCGCGGGGCGGTCCAGCACCATGCTGGAGCGTTTGAAATCGCAGACCAGCTCTCCCCCGTCGAGGGTGGAGGCGACGATCAGGCACTGGAAGATGTGACGATCGCCCTCGAACAGGTCCACCAGACCGCGCAGCCTGGGCGCCATCGCGGCATCGAGCGCGAAGCCGTTCTCCCAGAAGCGCAGCACCGGAAAGACCGCATCGCCCACCTGCACGCGCAGCCTGGCCTTGCGCTTGCGGTCGCGCAGGCGTGCGGCCTCCAGACCGTCACGGACGTCTTTGGGCAGGAATTCCAGCATGGTCGCCTCCTCCGGCTGTGGATAAGTCTGGACCGCTCCGGCTGGAATTCAATCATCCGGAAAACTGTGGCGGAAATGTAAGCGCAGCGTGCCATAAATGCAGCAAAATGCCCTCCGGTTCCGGCCCCGCCGCAGGGGCGCGCAGGTGCCGGACGGTTGCCTTGCCCGCGCGAAGCGGGTTTGAAGGGCGCATGACGAACCCGCCCGCCCGAATCGCGCCACCCGACCACGGTGGCGGCATCGACGCCGCCGCGGCCCGCTACGGCGGCGCGCGCGCCGACTGGCTGGACCTGTCCACGGGCATCAACCCGCGCCCCTATCCCGCCCCGCCGCTGCCCGCCGACGCATGGACCGCCCTGCCCGACCGCGGGGCGGACGAGGCGCTTCTGGCCGCCGCCCGCCGCTTCTGGCGCGTGCCGGAGGGGGCCGCGATCCTTGCCACGCATGGCGCTTCGGCCCCCATCGCCCGCATCCCTGCCCTCGCCCCCGCAGGCAGGGTCCGCATCGCGGAGCCCACCTACAACGAACATGCCATCGCCTTCCGCGCGGCGGGCTGGACGGTGACGGCGGATGCCGCAGATGCGGCGGTGATCGTGCATCCGAACAACCCCGATGGTCGCCTGCACCCCCTGCCCGATGCCGCGCTGACAGTGATCGACGAATCGTTCTGCGACGTGATGCCCGATGCCAGCCACATCGCCCATGCCGCCCGCCCCGGCACGCTGGTCCTGAAAAGCTTCGGCAAGTTCTGGGGGCTGGCGGGCCTGCGGCTGGGCTTCGTGATCGGCGATCCCGCCCTTGTCGGACGGATGCGCCAGATGACCGGCCCGTGGAGTGTCTCGGGCCCCGCGCTGGCCATCGGCGCGGCGGCGCTGTCGGATGAGCCATGGGCCGATGCCACCCGCGTGCGCCTTGCCGAAGATGCGGCACGGCTCGATGCGCTGACAGGCTGGCCCGTCGCGGGCGGCACTTCGCTTTTCCGCCTTTACGACGTGGGCGATGCTGCCCTGATGCAGGACCGTCTGGCCCGCCACCGCATCTGGACCCGCGTCTTTCCGTGGTCCGACCGCCTGATCCGCCTCGGCCTGCCCGATGGCGCGGGCTGGGCACGTCTGCAAAGGGCCCTCGCATGAGCGCGACACTCCTGATCCCCGCGCTTCTGCTGGATGCCGCGCTGGGCGAACCCCGCTGGCTCTGGGACCGCTACCCGCATCCCGCCGTGCTGATGGGCCGCCTGATCGGCTGGGCCGACCGCCGCTTCAACGCAGGCCCCTTCCGCCGTGCCAAGGGGGCTGCGGTGATGGCCGCCCTCGGCCTTGGCGCGCTGGCCTTGGGCTGGGCCATCGCCGCCCTCCCCGATTTCGGCCTGCTCGAGGTCATCGTGGCGGCGATCCTGCTGGCGCAGCGGTCGCTGGTCGATCATGTCCGCGCGGTGGGCGATGCGCTGCGCCTGTCCCTGGGCGACGGGCGGCGCGCCGTGTCGATGATTGTGGGCCGCGACACCGCCGCCATGACACCGTCCGATGTCAGCCGCGCCGCGATCGAAAGCGCGGCCGAAAACCTGTCCGACGGGATCGTGGCGCCCGCCTTCTGGTTCCTGATCCTCGGCCTGCCGGGCATCCTGCTCTACAAGATCACCAACACCGCCGACAGCATGATCGGCCACCGCACGCCAAGGCACGAGGAATTCGGCTGGGCCGCCGCGCGCTTCGACGACCTGCTGAACCTGATCCCCGCCCGCCTGACCGCGCTTCTGATCGCGCTGTCGCATGGCTGGACCGACCCCGCCCCCGTCCTGCGCGACGCGCCGCTGCACCGTTCGCCCAATGCGGGCTGGCCCGAAGCCGCGATGGCGCAGGTGCTGGACGTGGCGCTGTCCGGCCCCCGTTCCTATCACGGCGAACGGCGCGAGTTTCCCTGGGTCCACCCCGAAGGCCGCCGCGAGATCGGCCCCGACCAGATCGACGCGGCCTGTTCCGCGCTGTGGCGGGCATGGGGCCTGATGCTGGCCGCCGTCGCCCTGATCGCGCTTTTCTGAACACCGCGCGGCTTGCCCGCCCTGCCGGTGGCTGACACTGTGCCCCGCCATCCCTGTGCCCGCCCGAACGGAGAACCGAATGCGTCCGAGTGTCCCCCTGCTTGCCCTGTCCGCGCTCGTGGCGCTGCCCGCGCAGGCCGCTGTCCCCTGCGGCGGCGATTTCGGCGGATGGGTCGCCGCGATGAAGTCCGAAGCCGTGGCACGGGGCACGCCTGCCGATGTGGCCGACGCCTTCTTTGCGGACGTGCGTCAGGACGGCGCGGTGCTCAAGGCCGACCGGTCGCAGGGCGTGTTCCGCAAGAGTTTCCTCGAATTCTCGCAATCGCTGATCTCGAAGGACAGGCTGGTGCGCGGGCGCGCCAATGCCGACCAGTGGGATAGCGTCTTCGACAGGGCCGAGGGCGAGTATGGCATCCCCCGCGCCATCCTTCTGGCCTTCTGGGCCTTCGAGACGGATTACGGCGCGGTGCAGGGCGATTTCAACACGCGCAACGCGCTCGTCACGCTGGCGCATGACTGCCGCCGCCCCGACCTCTTCCAGCCGCAGGTCATGGCCGCGCTCGAGATGTTCCGTCTGGGCGAGTTCGACCTGAACACCACCGGCGCCTGGGCCGGAGAGATCGGGATGGTCCAGATGCTGCCCGGCGACATCCTCGAGCGCGGGGTGGATGGCGATGGCGACGGGCTGGTGACGCTCAAGACCAGCGTTCCCGACGCGATCCTGTCGGGGGCAAGGATGCTGCAGCATCACGGCTGGCGCGCGGACGAGCCGTGGCTGCAAGAGGTGGTGCTGCCCGACAGCTTCGACTGGTCGCTGACGGGGCTCGGCACGCAACTGCCGGTCGAGCAATGGGCCGCGATGGGCGTGCAGCTGCGCGAGGGCATGCTGCCGATGGGGCTGGAGGCATCGGTCCTTCTGCCGCAGGGGCGCAAGGGGCCGGCCTTCCTTGCCTATCCGAATTTCACCACGCTCTTCGACTGGAACAAGAGCTTCGTCTACGTCACCACCGCCGCCTATTTCGCCACCCGCCTTGCGGGGGCGGAACCCTATCTCGCGGGCAGCCCCGACCCTGCGCTGCCACCCGATGAGATGCGCGCGCTGCAGGAACGTCTGGCCGCGCTCGGCCATGACGTGGGGGCGGTGGACGGCATCCTCGGCGCAGGCACGCGGGTGGCGGTGCAGAAGGAACAGGCCCGCCTCGGCCTGCCCGCCGACGCATGGCCGACGGCCGAATTGCTGGACCGCCTGCGATGACTGCCCATGCGACCATGGCCGCGCTGATGGCCGCGCTGCCCCATGTGCTGGCCGCGCCGAAGGATGCGGCGGTGGTGGACCAGCTCTGCTTCCGCCCCGCCCCGAACGCGCGCCGCTTTCCCGACCGCCTGACGCTGACCGTGGCGCAGGGCGTGCCGGGCGAACGCTGGACGGTCGCGCCGTGGCTGCGCCTGCCCGATGGCCGCCCCGATCCCGCCATTCAGGTGTCGATCCTGCCGCGCCGCGTGCTCGATCTCGTCTGGCGCGACCGCGACGCCACGCCCCATCCGGGCGATACGATCATCGCGGATCTCGACACTTCCGAAGCGAACCTGCCCGCAGGCACCCTGCTGCGCGCGGGCAGCGCGACGCTGCGCGTGTCGGGCGTGTTCAACGACGGCTGCGTGAAGTGGAAGGCCCGCTACGGCGCGGATGCCAAGGCATGGATCACCGCAGACGGCCACCCCGCGCTGCGCCTGCGCGGCATCCTCTGCGCCATCGTCGCGGATGGCGAGGTCGCGCTGGGCGACCCGATCACGCGGCTTTCGACCTGATCCGCTGCCGCCACAGGGTGAAGAGCCCCGCCGCCACGACCAGCGCCGCCCCCAGCGCCACGTTCAGGCGCAGATCCTCGTCGAACACCACCAGCCCGATGCCGCTGGCAAAGACGAGTTGCAGATACGCGAAGGGCTGGACCGCGCTCGCCTCGGCCACGGCATATGCGCGGATTAGAAGCCAGTGGCCCAGCGCCGCCGAACAGCACAGGACCGCCATCCAGACCCAGTCGGCGGGGCGCATCGGCTCCCAGAACCAGATGCCGACGAGGGTCATCCCCACCGCCCCCACGACCCCCGTCCAGAAGAAACTGACCGAGGCCGCATCCCCCCGCGCCACATAGCGCGTGAGCAGGCTGTAGAGCGCGAACATCAGGGCCGAGGCGAGCGGCACCAGCAACCAGACCGAAAACACCCCCGATCCGGGTTGCAGCATGACGAGCACGCCCAGAAACCCGACCCCGATCGCCGCCCAGCGCCGCCAGCCCACCCTCTCGCCCAGAATCGGGCCGGACAGGGCCGCGACGAGCAGCGGGTAGCAGGCAAAGACGGCATGGCTTTCCACCAGACCCAGCATCACGAAGCCCGCGATCATCACGCAGATCTCGGTGATCAAGAGAAGCCCGCGAAAGATCTGCAGCTTGGGGTATCGCGTCCTGACGGCGGCGCGCAGGCCCCCGTCGGCCCGCGCGGCCAGCGCGATGACGAAGGCCGCGAAGAACCAGTAGCGGATCATCACCACCATCAGCACGTTGTATTCCCCCGCCAGATGGCGCGAGATCCCGTCCTGCATGGCAAAGACCAGCGTCGTGGCCACCATCAGCCAGATGCCCAGCCGCGTGTTCTGCTGGGTGGCGTTCGGCGCGCTCATGTCCCTGCCCCCGTTTCGGCCGCCGCCCGCATGCGCGCGGCAAGGTGGCGCTCGGTCAGCAGCGCATAAAGCCCCGCCGCCACGACCACCACCGTTCCCAGCGCCACGGCGGGGGCAAGGCGTTCGTCATAGACCGCGATCCCGATGATCGTGACGAAGACGATCTGCAGATAGGCATAGGGCTGGACCACATTCGCCTCGGCATTCTCGTAGCACTTGGTCAGCAGCCAGTGCGACAGGATCGCCAGCGCGCAATAGATGGCCAGCAGGCCCAGATCGGCACCATGGACCGGCTGCCAGTTCGGCAGGCCGATGGCGGTCATGAACACCGCCCCGATCATGGCCGACCAGAAGAAGCCCGCGAAAACCGGTTCGTCCCGCGCGGCCTTGCGCGTCAGGATGGAATAGGTGGCAAACATCAGCGCCGCCGCAAAGGGCAGCAGCGCCGCCCATGCGAACACGCCCGAGGTCGGGCGCAGGATGATCAGCACCCCCACCATCCCCGCCCCGATGGCGACCCAGCGCTGCCAGCCCACCCGCTCGCCCAGCAGCGGGCCGGAGAGGGCCGCGATCAGAAGCGGGCAGACGGCAAAGACGGCATGGCTTTCGATCAGCCCGATCAGCGTATAGCCCCAGACGATCAGGCAGACCTCCGCCACCAGAAGCGTGCCGCGCAGACCGTGGGTGAAGGGCCGCTTCGTCACCACCGCCGCGCGCAGCCCCTCAGGCCGCCGCATGGCAAGGAACAGAACGAACCCCGCAAAGACCCAATAGCGCACCATCACGATCATCAGCGTGTTGTATTCGGTGGCCAGATGGCGCGAAAACCCGTCCTGCGCGGCAAAGGCCGCCACAGCCGCGATCATGAGCCAGATGCCCGCCCTGCGGTTGCGGCTCATGCCTGCCGCTCCGCCAGATACCCGGCCGTCATGTGCCGCTTCCTTCCATGCCCCGGTCGCCGTTCGACCGCAAACCCCGCCG
>JBEEOG010000404.1:0-10994 GCA_041191745.1 Pseudomonadota bacterium
CGTCGCCAAGTGGGACCCCTCGACCTGGCCGAAAGAGGCCAAGGGCGTGGGCATGACCGAAGCCCCGCGCGGCGCGCTGGGCCACTGGGTCAAGATCAAGGACGGCCGCATCGAGAATTACCAATGCGTCGTGCCCACCACATGGAACGGCAGCCCGCGCGACAGCGCCGGCAATATCGGGGCCTTCGAGGCGTCGCTTCTGGACACCAAGATGGAACGCCCCGAAGAACCCGTCGAAATCCTGCGGACGCTGCACAGCTTCGACCCCTGCCTTGCCTGTTCCACCCATGTCATGTCGCCCGACGGTCAGGAACTGACCTCGGTCAAGGTCCGCTGAGGGAGGCGATCACCATGAAAAGACTTGCACTTTCGACGGCGGCCATGCTGCTGGCGAGCCCCGCGCTGGCCCATACCGGGCATGGCGATGCGAACGGCTTCCTGCTTGGTCTGGCCCATCCCGTCCTGGGGATGGACCACCTGCTGGCCATGCTGGCCGTGGGCCTGTGGTCGGGCTTCGTGCTGCCGCGCCGCTTCTGGGCGGGGGCCTTGGCCTTCATGGCGGCGATGGCGCTTGGCGCGGGCCTGTCATGGTCGGGCATCGGCCTTCCGGCGGTCGAGACGCTGATCACCGCATCGGTCGCGGTCTTCGGCCTGCTGACGCTGGTGGCGCGGCGCGGACAGGGGGCGGGGATCACCGCCGCCTCGCTGGCCGCCATCGCCGGTTTCGCGCTGGCCCACGGCCATGCCCACGCGACCGAGGCGTCGGGCCATGCGCTGGCCTATCTGGCGGGCTTCCTGATCGCCACGGGGGCCCTGCATCTGGCGGGGATCGCGCTGGCGCGGTCGGTGGCCGAGGGGCGCTTTGCCCGTCTGGTGCAGCGCGTTCTGGGCACGGGCGTGGCGCTGGGCGGCCTCGTCCTCGCCTTCGGCTGAGGGGGCTGGACCATGACCGGAACCCCCATACCCGATGGCACGATCCTGCGTCCCGATCCCGCCACCTCGCCCGCATACGAGGCCGCGCGCCTGACGGGCGACGCCACGGCGGAGGACCTCGAAAGCCTCCGCAAGCGCACCTCGGTCTATGTCTACGAGGCGCCGGTGCGGATGTGGCACTGGATCAACGCGGCCTGCATCCTCGTGCTGATCGTTTCGGGCTATTTCATCGGCGCGCCCCTACCGTCGATGCAGATCGGCGAGGCGACGGACCAGTTCGTCATGGGCTACATCCGTTTCGCCCATTTCGCCGCCGGCATGATCCTGACCGTGGCCTTCGTCGGGCGCATCTACTGGGCCTTCGTGGGCAACCACCACGCGCGGCAGCTGTTCTACGTGCCCGTCTGGAAGGCGCGCTGGTGGAAGGAGATGATCTTCGAGTTGCGCTGGTACGGCTTTCTGGAGCGCGAGCCGAAGAAGTACATCGGCCACAACCCTCTCGCACAGCTTGCCATGTTCTTCTTCATGACGCTGGGCCTGACCTTCATGATCGTCACGGGCTGGGCGCTTTATGCCGAAGGCGCGGGGCAAGGGTCGCTGCCCGACACGCTGTTCGGCTGGGTGCTGGGATGGGTGCAGAACAGCCAGCGCCTGCACACGCTGCACCATCTGGGCATGTGGGCCATCGTGATCTTCACCATGATCCACATCTACGCCGCCATCCGCGAGGATATCATGTCGCGCCAGAGCATGGTGTCCACGATGATCAGCGGGCATCGCACCTTCAAGGACGACCGGCCGGATTGATCCTCCTCCCATCGCGGCTGATCGGGCGGGCCCTTCGGGGCCCGTTTCCGTTTCCCGCAGACCCCGTCCCCCGACGGGACGGGATCCCCCTGCCGCATGTCGGGCCCCGTGGCGCAGGCGAAGCGCGGCGACCAGTTCGGCCGCATATGTGGAAAGCTTCTTACCATCCGGTATGCCGTGGTATTCCCGATTTTGCATGACAATACAGCAGGATAACGCGATTTCGCCCCATTTCGTCGCAGGAAAAGAATCGCCTCCACGCGGGGGACTGCAAATGCAATGATCACCCCATCACGCAGGGCGCAAAGCCCGCGACCAGCCGGAACCGCGGCTGAGGGGGACAGAAGGATGTGGCGATGCGAACCCTGATCCTCGGGATCGGCAATGTTCTGTGGGCGGACGAAGGCTTCGGCGTCCGCTGTGTCGAGGCGATGGCCGAGCGTTTCGCCCTGCCCGCCACGGTCAAGCTGATGGATGGCGGCACGCAGGGCCTGTACCTCCTGCCCTTCCTCGAAGAGGCCGAGGCGCTTCTGGTCTTCGACGCCATCGATTACGGCCTGCCCGCCGGCACGCTGAAGGTGATCCGCGACGATGCGGTGCCTGCCTTCATGGGCGCGAAGAAGATGTCGCTGCACCAGACGGGGTTTCAGGACGTGATCGCCACCGCCCAGCTTCTGGGCCGCTGCCCCGCGCGGATGACGCTGATCGGCTGCCAGCCGGTGGAGCTCGAGGATTATGGCGGCGGCCTGCGCCCCGAGGTAGCCGCCCGCGTGCCCGCAGCCATCGACCTTGCGCTGGCCGAGCTTGCGCTCTGGGGCATCCCCGCGACCGAGGGCCGGTCGGACAGCGCCGACCTTGCCGATCCGTCGATCCGGCAGGGGGCTTATGAGCAGGGCCGCCCGTCCGAGGATGCCGCCTGCCGCATCGGCGATGCGCGCTTCCTGCCGCAGGGGGTGTGACATGTGCCTTGGCGTTCCGATGCAGCTTCTGGGTCGTGACGGCATCGCGGGTCTGGCGCTGGACGGCGAGGTGACCGAACTGGTGGACCTGTCGCTGACGCCCGATGCCGATGCGGGGGACTGGATCCTTGTCTTCCTCGGCGCCGCGCGCGAGACGATGGCCGAGGCCGAGGCGAAGGCGATCCGCCGCGCGCTGGATGGCCTGCGGTCGCTGATGGCGGGCGGCGCGCTGGGCGATGCCTTTGCCGATCTGGACCACCGCATCCCGACCCTTCCCCCCCACCTTCAGGCCGCGCTGGACGCGGGCCTTGCGAAAGGCTGACCGATGCATCCCCTGCTTGACCGACTGGTGACCGAACTGGGCTGGCCGCACCTGACCAGCCACGAACAGGTCGCGGCCTTCCTTGCCCGCCCCGGCGCGCATTGCCTGCTGATCCCGGGCGATGCGGCGCGCAACCTCGAAACCGCCGATGCCGCCGTGGTGCTGCCCGAATTGCGGATGGTCTTCCAGAACGCCTTCGACTGCGCGCTGGTGGGCGACGCGATCGAGGCGGACCTGCGCGAGACGCACAACGTGCTGAAAACCCCGGGCTTCCTGTTCTTCCGCAACGGGCAGCTTCAGGGCGCCATCGCCAAGATCCGCGACTGGGACGACTACATGGCGCGCGTTCCCGCGATCCTTGGCCTTGCCACGACAGGAGCCTGACCCATGGCCAATTTCCACCTTCCGCCGCAGGGGTTCGGCCCCGGCTCGCAGGGCACGGGCGAAGAGCTTGACTTCATGCCGCTGCCCTCGGGGATGCGGACCTATTCGCCCCATGTCCCCGAGGTCGACCAAGGCGCCGCCCCGCCCGAGGCGCTGGCCCTGATCGCGGCCATCGCGGGGGCCTGCGATCTGGTGGCCATCGACGGCCAGTCCCGCAGCGTCAGCGCCGCCGATCTGTCCGCCCCCGCCCGCGCGCTGCTGGCCGAGACGCTGGGACAGGGCGAGGTGGCGATGAAGCTGCGCGGCGTGCCGGCCATCGCGGTGCAGGAATCGGTCTTTGCCGGCGTCTGGGTGCTGGCGGGCGAAGGCCTGGACCGGATCGAGATCGCGCCCTACCCCGTCATGGCCCTGTCGCGCGCCCATGTCCCGCACCGCCCCGCGCTGGGGCCGCAGGCCTTTCGCGGCGCGCAGGTGGTGAACGCCCCCGCCCTGCTGGCCGAGCTTCAGGACAGGTCCGCACGCTGGCAGGCGGGCGACATGGTCCACACGATCAACCTGTCGCTTCTGCCCCATACCGAGGAAGACCTGCTCTGGCTGGCCGAGGCGACGGGCGAAGGCGCGGTCACGATCCTGTCGCGCGGATACGGCAACTGCCGCGTCACCGCGACCGCCCTGCCCCATGTCTGGCGGGTGCAGTTCTACAACTCCACCGACGCGCTGATCCTCGACACCTACGAGGTGACGGCGATGCCCGAGGTGGTGGCCGCCGCCGCCGAGGACCTGACCGACAGCGCGGAGCGCATCCGCGAGGTGCTGGAGGCGATCCGATGAGCCCGCGTTTCGAAGGCAGCTATCTGGGCGCGACCGACAAGATCAGCCCGCAAGCCATCATGGAATGCAAGATCTGCTGGACCCCCTATGATCCGTCCGAGGGCGACGACACGCGGCAGGTCCTGCCCGGAACGCCCTTTGTCGCGCTGCCCGACGACTGGTCCTGCCCCGGCTGTTCGGCGCCCAAGGCGCAGTTCCTCGTCCGCGAGGACCCGGGCGCCGAAAGCGCGCGGCTGGCCGCGGCAATGGCCACGGCGACGCGGCGGCTGGTGTCGGATTTCGCCGAGGTGTTCCATTCCAAGATGCGCGACGTGCCGCTTGTGAACCACGCGCTGCATGTCGAAGCCGTGGGCTTCGTGCCGCATGCCGAAGGCTTCCTCGGCGTCCTTGTCGCGCCGTGGTTCATGAACCTTGTCCTTCTGCCGAAAGAGGGCCGCCCCGCCCTGCGCGCGGGCGAGAAGGAGGTGCTCTCCTTCCCGTCGGGCGATTACGAATTCCTGCACAACAGCCGCCCCGAGGTGGGGCCCTATCTCGCCTGCTCGCTCTTCTCGCCCATGTCGGATTTCACCAGTCAGTTGCAGGCGACCGATGTGGCCCGCGCGGTGATGGCCGAACTCTTCAGGGCGGAAAACCGCGCCGGAACCGACCGTGCCGCCGATATCCGCGCCGCGCGGACCGCCGACCTTGCCGCGGCCGAGGCGGCCGAGATAGCCGCGACGGATGACGCGCCCCCCGTCCTGAGCGATGCCCCGACCCGCCGCGCGGTGCTGACGGGCGGTCTGGCCTCGGACGGCTAGCTTATGGAACAGGCGCTGACCCTTGCCCCCGACGTGACCGGCTGGCGGGTGATCCGTCCGGCAGAGCTGCCGCTGGGCGCGCTGCTCTTGGGCCGTCCGGTGGCCGAGGTCGCATCGACCCTGCCGCGGCTCTTCAACCTGTGCCGCGTGGCGCAGGGGATGGCGGCGCGGCTGGCGCTGGGTCTGCCCGACACGGGCGACGCGGATGCCCTGCGGGACGAGATCCTGCGCGACCATATGCTGCGCCTGATGGTGACGCTGCCGCCGCTGGCGGGCCTGTCGCCCCGCGCGCCGACGGCGGATCAGGGCCTTGCGCTGTTCGGCCCCGTCCGGCGGCTGCCCGACAGCCCCGAGGCGCTGACCGCATGGCTGGCGGCGGGACAGGGCATGGCTCCGCTGGTGGCGCGCATCGCCATGGCCTTCGACGCGGGCGAGGCATCCGCGCGCCCGCTGCCCGTGGCGGGGGATGCCAACGCCCTGTCGCGCGGCGCGGTCGAGAATTCCGCCGCCGCGCGGCAGATCGCCCATCCGCTTCTGCGCGCGGTCGAGGCGCTGCACGGGCGCGGCCCGCTCTGGCGCGTGCTGGGGATGCTGGCCGATGCCGAAGCGGCGCTGGCCCGCCGCCTGCCCGCACCGCGCCTTGTGGCGGGGGTGGCGCTGGTGCCTGCCGCGCGGGGACAATATGCGCTGGCCCTGTCGCAGGCGGGCGGGCTTGTCAGCCGGATCGAGCGTGTCACGCCCACCGACCACGCGACCGCGCCGGACGGGCCCCTGGCCTCGGCGCTGGAGGCACTGCCGCGCGACATGCGCCATCTTGCGCCCCTCGTCGTGGCCCTGCACGATCCCTGCATGGGCGTCAGGATCGAGGAACCCCGCGATGCATGAGATGTCGCTGGCCGAAGGCATCCGGCAGGTGATCGAGGATCAGGCCCGCGCCCACGGCTTCGCGCGGGTGACGGTCGTGCGGCTGGAAATCGGTCGCTTCGCGGGGGTGGAAAAGCCCGCGCTCGACTTCGCCTTCGATGTGGTCATGCGCGGCTCGCCCGCCGAAGGGGCGCGGCTCGAGATGATCGACCTGCCCGGACGCGCGCTTTGCTATGATTGCATGGAAACGGTCGAGATCGGCCACCGTCTGGACCCCTGCCCCCGCTGCGGCGGCGGCCGGCTGATGCCCGATGGCGGCGACGAGATGCGGATCAAGGATATGGAGGTGGCGTGATGTGCACGGTGTGCGGATGCGCGGGAACGGTGACGGCGGACGGCAAGGTGCTGGAGCATGGCCATGCCCATGACCACGGGCATGACCACGGGCACGGGCACGGGCATTTCCATGCCCATGGCCACGGCCATCACGGGCACGGGCACGGGCACGACCACGGGCACGGGCACGCGCACGGGCACCATTACGGCCTCGGCGCGGCGGGCGTGTCGGTGCCCGGCATGTCGCAGGCGCGGCTGATCGAGGTCGAAACCTCGATCCTCGCCAAGAATGACGGCTACGCCACCGCCAACCGCCGCGTGCTGCGCGCGCTGGGGGCGCTGGCCGTCAACCTCGTCTCCTCGCCCGGATCGGGCAAGACGACGCTTCTGTGCGAGACGATCCGCCGTCTGGGCGCGGCCCCGCTTGCGGTGATCGAGGGCGACCAGCAGACCAGCGCCGATGCCGACCGCATCCGCGCCACGGGGGCGCGGGCCATCCAGATCAACACCGGCAAGGGCTGCCATCTGGACGCGCATATGGTGGGCCATGCGATGGACGATCTAGCGCTGGCGCCCGGATCGTTCCTGTTCATCGAGAATGTCGGCAACCTCGTCTGCCCCGCCGCCTTCGATCTGGGCGAGGATGCCAAGATTGCCATCCTCTCGGTGACCGAGGGCGAGGACAAGCCCCTGAAATATCCCGACATGTTCACCGCCGCGAAGGTGGCGATCCTGAACAAGATCGACCTTGCCCCGCATTGCGGATCGGACCTTGACGCCTATGCGGCGAATTTGCGCCGCGTCAATCCGGGGATCACCATCCTGCGCGTCTCGGCCCGCACGGGCGAGGGGATGGAGGACTGGCTGAAATGGCTGACCCACGCCCGCGCGGCCAAGGTGCTGTGATGCCCGCCCCCGCCGCCGGCGGCCCGCCGCGCCCCGCCATCCTTCTGGTCGATGACGAACCCCACAGCCTGCAGGCCATGCGCATGGCGCTGGAGGACGAGTTCGACTGCCTGACCGCCGGCAATGCCGATCAGGCGCTGTCGCTGATGGAGGAGGAATGGGTGCAGGCCGTCATCTGCGACCAGCGGATGCCGGGCCGGACGGGGGTGGAATTCCTGACCGAGCTGCGCGAACGCTGGCCCGAGGCGGTGCGGATCATCGTCACGGGCTATACCGACCCCGCCGCGATGGCGCAGGCGATCAACGAGGCGGGCATCCACCAGTTCCTGACCAAGCCATGGCATCCCGACCAGCTTCTGATGGCGGCGCGCAACGGCACCAAGCTCTTCCAGCTCGCGCGCGAGAACGAGCGGATGGCGCTCGAGATGCGCTTTCTGGCCCAGACGGTGGAATCCAAGCTGGACAAGCGCCGGCGCGCCCTGCGCGACGGTTTCGGCTTCGAGACGATCCTGCGCGCCCCAACCAGCCCGATGAACGCGCTGGTCGATCAGGCGCGGCTGTTCGCGACCTTCGACATTCCCGTCCTGCTGACGGGCGAACCCGCCACGGGCAAGTCGCGGCTGGCGCGGGCGATGCATTTCGCCTCGCTCCGCTCGGACAGGCCCTATCTGGCGCTGAACCTTGCCGGCATGCCCGAAGACCTTGTGGCGCTTGAACTTTTCGGGGCCAAGCGCGGCGTGTTGCCGGGCGGGGTGGCCAAGATCGGGCTGGTACAGAAGGCCGATCGCGGGACGCTCTTCCTCGGCGGGATCGAGACGCTGACGCCCGCGCTGCAACTGGCGCTGCACCGGCTGATGGACGAGGGGACCTATACCCCCCTGGGCGGGCAGGAGGTGCTGACCTCGGGCCTACGGCTGATCGCGGGGGCGGGGGCCGATCTGGCCGCGCGCGTGGCCGAAGGGGCGTTCCGGCCCGACCTTTACTCGGCGCTGGCGGTGGCGGAACTGGCCCTGCCCCCCTTGCGCGCGCGGCGCGGCGATGTGGCGGTGCTGGCGCAGCACTACCTGTCGGAACTGTCGCTGCAACACGGCAAGGCGAGCCACGGCTTCGACGCCGCGGCGCTGACCTTCCTTGAAAACTACGACTGGCCCGGAAACCTGCGCGAACTCAGGAACGAGGTGACGCGGATGCTGGTCTTTGCCGCCGACAGCGTGCTGGGGGCGGACCTGATCTCGCGCCACATCCTGCAGGCCGCGCCGGGCGAAGGCGGGGCCGACCGCGAGGCGCAGGTGGCGCTGATGGGCGGCCACCTCAAGGACCGCGTCGAACTGATCGAGATGCGGATCCTGCGCGAGACGCTGACCCGCCACCGCTGGAACAAGAGCCGCGCCGCCGCCGAACTGGGCCTGTCGCGGGTGGGGCTGCGCGCGAAACTGGACCGCTACGGCATCGCCGACCCGTCGAGCCGCGTCGCGGCCGAGGAAGAGGAGGACTGACCCATGTGCCTTGGGATTCCCGGCCGGATCACGGCCATCACCGACGCGGACCGCCTGATGGCGATGGCCGATGTCTCGGGCGTGCGGCGCGAGGTGTCGGTGGCCTGCGTCGCGGGCAACGACCTGCAGGCGCTGGTGGGCCAATGGGCGCTGATCCATGTGGGCTTCGCCATGGCGGTCATCGACGAGGACGAGGCGGAAAAGACCCTGCAGGCGCTGCGCGATCTGGGCGAGGCGCAGGAGACGCTGGACCAGATGCGCGCGGGCGATCTGGCGCTGGAGGGGCGGGGATGAAATTCGCATCCGAATTCCGCGACCCCGTCGCCGCCAAGGCCCTGCTGGCCGAAATCGCAAGGACCTGCGACCGGCTGGGCGCCACCCGCGCCAAGCCCGTCCACATCATGGAAATCTGCGGCGGCCATACGCATTCGATCTTTCGCTATGGCCTCGACAAGCTGATCCATGGCGGGGTGGAATTCATCCACGGGCCCGGCTGCCCCGTCTGCGTCCTGCCCATGTCGCGGGTGGACGAATGCGTGGAGATCGCCGAACGCCCCGGGGTCATCTTCTGCACCTTCGGCGATGCCATGCGCGTGCCGGGCCACCGCAAGAGCCTGATGCAGGCCAAGGCGGGCGGGGCGGATATCCGCATGGTCTATTCGCCGCTCGACGCGCTGGAACTCGCCCGTCGCACCCCCGCGCGCGAGGTGGTCTTCTTCGGGCTGGGGTTCGAGACGACGACGCCGTCGACCGCGCTGGCCATCCAGCAGGCCGCGCGCGAGGGGTTGGGGAATTTCAGCGTCTTCTGCAACCACATCACCGTGCCCGAGCCGATCCGCGCGCTGCTGGACGACCCCGACATGATCCTCGATGGCTTCATCGGGCCGGGGCATGTGTCGATGGTCATCGGCATCCACCCCTATGACTTCATCGCGCGCGATTACGGCAAGCCCATCGTGGTGGCGGGGTTCGAACCGACCGACCTTCTGCAATCGGTGCTGATGGTGCTCGTGCAGATCGAACAGGGCCGCGCGGCGGTGGAAAACCAGTATGCCCGCGTCGTGCCCGAACATGGCAACGCCGTCAGCCTTGCCGCCATCGCCGATGTCTATGAACGCCGCCCCACCTTCGAATGGCGCGGACTGGGCGAGATCGATGCAAGCGGGTTGCGAATCCGCGACCGCTACGCGGCCTTCGATGCCGAAGCGAAGTTCGGGATCGGCTATGGCGCGGGCCCGCGCAACGTGCCCGAACCCGAAGGCTGCGCCTGCGGGGCGGTGATGACGGGGCGGATCAAGCCCACCGCCTGCCCGCAATTCGGGACGGGCTGCACGCCGGACATGCCGCTGGGGGCGCTTATGGTGTCGTCGGAAGGGGCCTGCGCGGCCTATTGGCAATATGGCGGGGCAAGGTCGGTCGCGGCGGAATAGCGGGATCGGGCGGAAGCGGGGGGTTTCACACCCCGTTCGCCATCGGTTCTCGGACCAGTGGCGAACGCGGTGGCGAACCCCCCGTGGGATATTTGGGAACAGATGAAGTGGGGGGGCAGGTGATGGACGGAGGGCGGATCATGCGGGACGGTCTGGTGACGCTGGCGCATGGCGGCGGCGGGCGGGCGATGCGCGACCTGATCGAGAGCGTCTTCACATCCGTCTTCCAGCCGCCCGGAACCGAGGATCAGGCGCGGCTGATGGATGCGGCCCTGCAGGAGGCGGGCGCGCGGCTGGCCTTCACCACCGACAGTTTCGTGGTGACCCCGCTGGAATTTCCGGGTGGCGACATCGGCAAGATCGCGGTCTGCGGCACGGTGAACGACCTTGCCGTGGGCGGCGCGCGGCCGCTCTGGCTGTCGGCGGCCTTCATCATCGAGGAAGGGACCGAGATCGCGCTGCTGCGCCGCATCGCCGCCAGCATGCAGGCCGAGGCGCAGGCGGCGGGCGTGCGGATCGTGACGGGCGATACCAAGGTGGTCGAACGCGGCAAGGGCGACGGGGTCTTTGTCACCACCGCGGGCGTGGGGGTGATCCCTGCGGGGCGCGATCTGGGTGCTGCGCTGATCCGGCCCGGCGATGTGGCGATCGTGAACGGCCATCTGGGCGATCACGGCGCGGCGATCCTTGCCGCGCGCGGCGATCTGGCGCTGGAGACGGACCTGCAAAGTGATTGCGCGGCCCTTGGCCACCTGATGGAGGCGGTTCTGGCCGCCGCCCCCGCCACGCGCGCCGCGCGGGACGCCACGCGCGGGGGGCTTGCGTCATCCCTGAACGAGATGGCGGCCGAGGCGGGTGTGTCGGTCGAGCTGGACGAGACGGCGCTGCCCCTGCGCGATGCGGTGCGGGGCATGTGCGAGATCCTCGGC
>JBEEOG010000405.1:0-4194 GCA_041191745.1 Pseudomonadota bacterium
CCCCGCCCTGCGCGGTCAGGGGTCTGGCAAGGATCGCGCGGGTTGCGGCTTCGACATCGGCCTGCCGCATCAGGCTTTCCCCGATCAGGAAGCAGCGCGCGCCGTAGCGGGCCATGTCGGCCAGATCCTCGGGCACGAAAAGGCCGCTTTCGGACACGATCAGCCGGTCCTCGGGCACGCGGCGGGCAAGGTCGCGTGTCGTGTCCAGCGTCACCTCGAAGGTGTGCAGGTTGCGGTTGTTGATGCCGATCAGCGGGCTTTGCAGCCGCGTCGCGCGGTCGAGTTCCGCGCGGTCATGCACCTCGATCAGCACATCCATGCCGTGATCGAAGGCCGCGGCCTCAAGCTCCGCCGCCTGCGTGTCCGAGAGCGAGGCCATGATCAGCAGGATGCAATCGGCATGCAGCGCGCGGGCTTCGGCGATCTGGTAGGGGTCGTAGACGAAATCCTTGCGAAGGCAGGGCAGGGCGGTCGCCTCATGCGCCTGCGTCAGGAATTCGTCCGCGCCCTGAAAGCTCGGCCCGTCGGTCAGCACCGACAGGCAGGTGGCCCCCCCTGCCTCGTAGGCGCGGGCAAGGGCGGGCGGGTCGAAATCGGCGCGGATCAGGCCCTTGGATGGGCTGGCCTTCTTGATCTCGGCGATCAGGCCGTAGCCCATGTTCGCCGCATCGCGCAGCGCGCGGGCGAAGCCGCGCGGCGCAGGGGCGCCACGGGCGGCGTCCTCGACATCGGCCAGGGGGCGGGCGGCTTTGCGGGCGGCGACTTCCTCCAGCGTATAGGCCTTGATGCGGTCGAGAATGGTCGTCGTCATCGGTCTTCCTTGCGTCGTCAAGCAGCCGAGGTCAGCCGCGCGAGCGCCGCCACCTTGGCCCGCGCCGCCCCGCTGTCGATGGCCTGACGGGCCATCGCGACCCCGTCGGTCAGCGAGACGGCCTTGTCCGCCACCACCAGCGCGGCAGCGGAATTGAGCAGCACCGCATCGCGGTAGGCCCCCGTCGCGCCATCCAGAAGCGCGCGGAACTGCACGGCATTCTCGGCCGGCGTGCCGCCGAGGATCGCTTCGAACGGGTGATAGGGCAGGCCCGCATCTTCGGGCCCGATCTCGAATTCCGTCACGGTCCCGCCCTGCACGGCGGCGACCTTGGTGCGCGCGGCGATCGAGATTTCGTCCGTCCCGTCGCCCCCGTGGACGAGCCACGCCTTTTCCGTCCCGAGCGCCAGCAGCGTTTCGGCCATCGGGCGGATCATTCGGTCCGAAAACGCCCCCGTCAGTTGCCGCGTCACGCCCGCGGGGTTCGTGAGCGGGCCGAGGATGTTGAAGATCGTGCGGGTGCCAAGCTCCATCCGTACGGGGCCGACATGGCGCATCGCGGGATGGTGCATGGGCGCCATCATGAAGCCGATCCCCGCCTCGGCCAGACAGCGTTCCACCACCTCGGGGCCGACCATGACGTTCAGGCCCATCTCGGTCAGCGCATCGGCGGAACCCGATTTGGACGACAGGTTGCGGTTGCCGTGCTTGGCCACCACGACCCCCGCCGCCGCCACGACAAAGGCCGTCGCGGTCGAGATGTTCAGCGTGCCCTTGCCGTCGCCGCCCGTGCCCACGATGTCCATCGCCCCCGCGGGCGCGCGTACGCGGTGGCACTTCGACCGCATGACGCTGGCCGCTGCGGCGTATTCGTCCACCGTCTCGCCCCGCGTGCGAAGCGCCATCAGGAAACCGCCCGTCTGGGCGGGCGTGCCTTCGCCGTTGAACAGGCATTCGAACGCCGTCTCGGCCTCGGCCCGGGTCAGGGGGCGGGTCGCGGCGATCCCGATCAGGGGGCGCAGCGCGTCGCTCATGCCGGAACCGCCGCGGCCTTCGCCTCGTCAAGGAAATTCCGCAGAAGCTGGTGGCCGTGTTCCGACGCGATGCTTTCGGGATGGAACTGCACGCCTTCGATCAGCCGCTCCTTGTGGCGCAGGCCCATGATCGTGCCATCCTCGAGCCATGCCGTCACCTCGAGGCAATCGGGCAGGCTGTCGCGTTCCACCACCAGCGAGTGGTAGCGCGTGGCAAGGAAGGGCGAGGGCAGGCCACGGAACACACCCTTGCCCGCATGGTGCATGCTGCCCATCTTGCCATGCACGATCTCGTGGCAGCGCACGACCTTGCCGCCAAAGGCCTCACCGATGGTCTGGTGGCCGAGGCAGACGCCGAGCAGCGGGATGCGCGCCTCGGCCGCGGCGGTGGTCAGGGGCAGGCAGATCCCCGCCTGGGCCGGATCGCAGGGACCGGGGGACAGCACGATGGCCGCGGGCTTCATCGCCATGACCTGCTGCACGTCCAGCGCATCGTTGCGCCGGACCACGACATCGGCCCCCAACTCGCCCAGATAATGGACGAGGTTGTAGGTAAAGCTGTCGTAGTTGTCGATCAGAAGCAGCATCTTGCAGGCCCTTGCGGGATAGGGGATGAAGACCCCGTAGGGTCGGGCTATACATGGTCAGGTCCGCACAGGGGCGTCAAGGGAAACCGACGCCCCGCAAGGCCCGCAAGGCAGGCGGGAACAGGAGGCAGGTTTGGTCCGAGGGTTCGTATCGGGATTGGTCTGGGGTGGTGTGGTCGCCTCGGCAGGGCTGGCGGTCGTCAGCCAGATCACACCCTTGCCGGCAACGGTCGAAACCGCCCCCGCCGCGGCTGATGCGCCCGAACCGGCCGGTGCGGAAACCGCCGCTTCCGGACCCGCCGCCGCCGTGCCCGAGGCCCCCGCCCCCATCGTGCCGCAGGCCGCGGCACCGGACGCGGCGCCCGCCGAACCCGCCCCACAGGCCGCCACCGCGCCCGAACCCACCGCGCCCGCCGCCGCAGCGCCCGACAGCGCCCCCGCCTTCGACATGGCGGACGCGACGGCACCGGATGCGCCCAAGGCCCCCGCCGCGCCGGGGCAGGCCCCCGCCCTCGTCACCGCGACCGAGGTGCCGCCCGAAAGCGCGCCGCTTCCCGCCACGGGCGATGCCGCCCGCGCCGACAGCAGCCTGCCGGATATCGACCCGCCGCCCCCCGCACCCCTGGACGACGCGCTGCTGGCCCCGCCGCCGGCCGCGCCGGCAACCGAGCAGGCAACCGCACCCGCCACCGCCGAGGCCGCGCCGGCAGACACCCCGACCGGACCCGCCGCGCAGGGCACGGGCCAGACGGCAACCGCGCCGTCGCCGGAACCGGCGGGCGAAGCCGCGGCAGACCCCTCAGCCCCCGCGTCCGCCCCCGAAACCACGCCCGAAACCACGCCCGAAACCGCCCCGCAAACCGAACCCGTGCCGGAACCCACGCCTCTGCCGCAGATCGCCGAGATGCCCGCGCCGGACGCCGCCCCGCCGCTGCCCGGGGCCGATGGCGCGGCCCTGCCCGGAACCGGGGCGGACGGGCTGGAGGGGGATGCCTCGGTCGCCACCGACCGCCTGCCGCGCATCGGCGATGCCGAGCCCTTGCCCGAGGTGGTCGTGGTGCCCGAACCGGAGGCCCCCGCCCGCCCGATCGACACCTATGCCCGCCCCTTCGAGGCCGAGGAGGGAAAGCCGCTCTTTGCCATCCTGCTGGCCGATACGGGCGAGGCCGATCTTGACCGTCAGGCGCTGGCGGCGCTGCCCTTCCCCGTGACCTTCGTGCTCGATCCGCTGTCGCCCACGGCGGCAGAGGCGGCCGCGATCTACCGCGCGGGGATGCAGGAGGTGGTCTTTGCCGCGACCGGCCTGCCCGCGGGCGCGACGGCGGCGGATGCCGAGCAGACGCTGCAGGCCCATGCCGCGGCCCTGCCCGAAAGCGTGGGCCTGATCGACCTGCCCGAGCAGGGGTTCCAGGACAACCGTGACCTCGCCTCGGCGCTGCTGCCGATCCTTGCCGAACAGGGGCGCGGGCTTCTGACCTACGAGCGGGGCCTGAACACCGCAGACCAGATCGCGCGGCGCGAGGGGCTGCCCGCCGCCACCGTCTTCCGCCGTCTGGATGCCGAAGGGGAATCGATCCCCACCATGCGCCGCTATCTGGACCGCGCCGCCTTTCGCGCCGCGCAGGAGGGCGAGGTGGTGGTGATCGGCCGGACGACCCCCGACACGGTGGCCGCGATCCTCGAATGGTCGCTGGAGGGGCGGGCGGCGTCGGTCACGCTGGCCCCCGCCTCGGCGGTGATGCGCCAGCCCTGATCCCCGCGA
>JBEEOG010000406.1:0-3736 GCA_041191745.1 Pseudomonadota bacterium
CGCGGGCCTCGGCCTCCAGCTGGTCCACGGCTTCCTCGAAGCTGCACAGGCGGTCGCGGCAGGGGTCGTACCAGATCGGCGCAAGGATCATCGCGGCGGCGAAGAGCTGCGCCCGCGTCAGGCTGCGTCCACGGCGCGGGGGCGGGGTTTCGTCCGCGCTCAGCCCCCAGCCCGCATAGAAGGGCTGGCCGAAGACGCGGGGGCGGTGTCCGGCCAGGATCGCCTCGAACCCCATCTGCGAGCTGACGGTGTAGACCGCGACCGCGCCTTCCAGCAGCCGCCAGGGCGAGACGGGGTCGGTCAGAAGCGTGACGCGCCCGCCCGCATCCGCCGCGCCGTAATGGCCCTGCCGCAGGCCCATCGCGGTTTCGGGATGGCAGCGGATCACGATGCGCGCGGCGGGATGGTCCTGTTGCGCGGTCACCAGCATCTCGGCAAAGGTCGTGGCCGATGCCCCGCCATGCACGACCGAGGCATCGCCCCGTGTCTGGTCCACCACCAGCACATAGCCGGGTGCGGGCGGGGGCAGGTCGGGGCGGTGGATGTTGTATTTCGACAAATCCGCCTGCATCAGCCGCGCCATTCCGTCCCGCGCGCGCTGCAGCAGGTTCGAATCGTCCAGCGGGTCACGCGTCAGGATGCGCTCGATCAGCGACGGGGCCGAGGGGTCGAAATGGATGCCGAAGGGGTCCGCCAGCAGGCCGAGCGGCGCATCCCCCGCCCGCCCCGGCCGGATGGATCGCAAGAAGGCATCCTCGACCCGCACGAGGGGCAGGGCATGGCGGGCGGCCAGCGCCTCGCCCCGCCCCGCACGGGGCGACCGGCCCCAGACCACCACGCCGTCGCCGCTGCGGGGCTGGCCTGCCAGATGCAGGCTGTGGCCCGCCAGTTCCATGATCCGGCGCAGGCGCGGCTGCATCAGGAAGCCGCCGTTGCGAAAGAAAAGCCGCCGGGGAATGGCCCCGGCGGCGGTCTGTTCGTCATGCGGCTGCATCGCGGTCAGTTCGACGAGGACCCGATGCTGGCCAAGCCGTCTGCCGCGCCTGCGGTGCCGGACACCGCGCCGATGGCCTTTTGCCACTGCACATAGGGCGCTTCGGTGACATAGACCGTGTCGCCGTCGCGGATCAGGAAATCGCGCGCCTCGAACATGCCGGTGGGCTGGGTCAGGTCCAGCACATAGACCATCCGCTGCGCCCCGACGAGGTCGTTGCGCCCCAGCACGGCATTGGCGATCTCGGCCGGTTCGTTGCGGAAGACGAAGACGCCCGTCGGATCGGCGAGCGAGGTGTTCAGCCCGCCCACCAGCGCCAGCGCCTCGATGGCCGACAGGGTCTGCGTCTCGAAATCGACGCGGGTCTGCGTGCCGGTCGCGCCAAGGGTGACGAAGGCGCGCGTGTCCTCTTCGACCACGATCCGGTCGCCCGGGCGCAGCGCGATGTCGAGCGCGGGGTTTTCGTACAGGTCCACCAGCCAGACCTTGCCGGTATGGCCGCCGCGCGTGATCCGCACGATCGCGGCTTCGGGATTGATGGCGACGCCGCCCGCCTGCGCCAGCATCCCCGTCAGGGTGCGCGTGGGCCGTTCGATCGGATAGACGCCCTGCCCGCCGACCGCGCCCGCGACCGAGACCGAGGATCCGTCGCCCGCCAGACGCTGGACCATCACCTGCGGGTCGGGCGTCTGGGTGTCCAGCTTTTCGGCGATGATGCGGCGCAGCGCCTCGGGCGAGTTGCCGGCGGCCTTGATGCGTCCGGCATAGGGGATGAAGATGAAGCCGTCCCCGTCCACCTGCAATTCGCCAAGGTTGGTCGTCCGCTGCCCGCTGCTGCCCAGAAGCGGTTCGTCCACCACGTTTTCGAAGACGATCACGCTCAGCACGTCGCCGGGGGCGATGGTGTCCGATCCGATCAGGCCCGCGCGTTCGAAATCCGCGCCGAAGCCGAAGGCCGGCATGACCGATGTCGCGCGCGTCACGCGGCTGTTCACGGTGACGACGAAGGCGTCGCCTTCCTTCAGGACCGATCCCTTGAAGATCTCTGCCTTGTTCGGCCCGCTGCGCGGCAGGCCACAGGCGCCGACTGCGCCAACAAGCGCCATCAGGGCCAAGACCTTGGCCCCTTTCTTCACTGACATTCCCACTGCTCGGGCTCCTTTGACTGGAGATACCTCAAGTTTTGCCGACAACCCTAGCGGATCACGGGGGAAAACGCCAACAACTCTTCACCGCGTCATGTCACGAGCCGCAACTGTTGCCGCGGGGACGCGTTCCCCGAGGTCAGCGCGTCATAGGGATCCTCGGGCGACAGCATCATGTCGACCACCTGCCGCAGCAATTCGCGCCGCCCGCGGGCCGAATAGAAGCCGCCCGGCACCTGGCTGGTTTCCAGCAGGTAGCGGCGGTAGTCGCGGTAGGCGCGGGTATCGGGGCGCGTGGGGCGCGAAAAGAACTCCGGCAGCGGCTGGGCCGAGACGAATTCCGGCTTGGCATAGACCGCGCGGCCGAAGGTGCGCGTCGGCAGCCCGCGCCAGAGCGCCTGCTGCGCGGCGGTGGAATTCACCGTCACCGCGCTGCGCGCATGGTTCAGCAGCTGGGCCAGTTTGCCCCCCCGCACGAAATGCACGCGCTCCGCCACGCCATGCGCGGCGGCGCGGCGGCGGATCTCGCGCTTCAGCGCGACACGGCCGTCTTCCAGCGGATGGGCCTTGAAGACCAGATGGTGATGCGGCGGCGCGCCCCTGGCGAAGCCGTCGATCACCACCTCGACGAAATCGGCCATGCTGGCAAAGGGGGAATGGGCACGGAAACTGGCGTCATGTTCCAGTTGCAACAACACGAGGTGATAGGGAAAGCCGCCCATGCGGATACGCAGGGTGGCCGCGACGCGTTCCCAGTGATGGAAGGGCTGCGCCAGAAACCGCTTTCCGTGCAGCAGGAATTCCTGCCAGACGGTCATCTCGCGGTGGGGCCTGTAGTTGCGGAAATCCCAGAACCCCGCCCAGACGAACCAGTGGTAGAGCGCGCCCCAGAACATGTGCTGGCGCATGTCGCCCCAGCGCGCGGGCGCGTCGGGCTGGTCATTGTCCACCAGCGCGAGCGCCTTCTGCATCTCGGCCACGGTCAGGGTCATCAGGCGCGAATGGCCGTTCGACCCGCCGCGTTCATAGGTCACCCAGTGCGGGCGCAGATAGCCTTCCTCGAAGACATGGATCATGATCCCCCGCGCGCGGGCCGCTGTCACGGCCGCGGCATGGATCGGGCGGGTGTCGCCGTAAAGGACAAGGTCGGTATAGCCGTCCTCGGCCAGCATGCGGGCGATCTCGGCGGGCCAGTCCTCGGCCGTGCCGCGCCACGGGATGAAGGTCGCCTCGTCCGGCCAGAAGGCGCGGTCGCCACGGTTGAACCCCACGCGCCGCACCGTGGCCCCCGAAGCGGCCAGCATCTCGCCCAGACGCCGGAAAAAGGGACCATGCGGCCCCTGCAGGAACAGGAATTTTCGGCCTTCGCCGGATACTCGCATCGTGCCCCGCCCCCCGGGTCATCGGGTGTCGCGTCCGGTCCGCCGGGCGGACCGTCGCGTTCATCACCCTTCCATCCCCAGTCTGGCAAGAGAGCAGGGCAAAATTTTGTCCGCCCTCATGGCTCTCTGCCACAGGTGTTACCGCCGCGCCGGACTTGCGGGGCGGGGGCGGGGGGGCTAGGTGAAGGGCGACACAATTGCGGAGGGGCCATGTT
>JBEEOG010000407.1:0-3004 GCA_041191745.1 Pseudomonadota bacterium
CGGCGCTCCAGCGGCGGGACGGACCTCTGGTGGCAATCGGTGCGTTCGCAGATGCGGCAGGAAATCCCGATCGGTTCGAACCGGCCCTTCATGTCCAGCCCGTCGGCATAGACGACCGATCCGGTGTGCTGCACCTCGCATCCCAGACCGATGGCATAGCGGCGCACGGGGGCAAGGAAGGCCCCCCCCGGCTTTGACACGTCGCGCGCGAGGCAGAGGTATTTCACCCCGTCCGGCGTTTCGGCCAGTTGCCGCAGGAACTGGCCAGGCGTCTCGAACGCGCTGTGCACGTTCCACAGCGGACAGGCCCCGCCGAAGCGGGCGAATTGCAGGCGCGTGGCGGAATGGCGCTTGGTGATCGTGCCCGCCTGATCGACGCGGACGAAGAAGAAGGGGATACCCTTCGCGCCGGGCCGTTGCAGGGTGGACAGGCGGTGCGCCACCTGTTCGATGCTGGCGCCGAAGATGTCGGCCAGCCGTTCCAGATCGTGCCGCACCGACAGCGCGGCATCCTGAAAGATGCGGTAGGGCAGAAGCGCCGCGCCCGCGAAATAGTTGGCCAGCCCGATCTTGGCGATGTCGCGCGCCTCGGGCGTGGCGAAGCGGGCAAGGTCCAGCGTCGCTTCCAGCAGGTCGTTCTGGGTCAGAAGCGCCACCTGATGCAGAAGCTGGAAGCGCTGCGTCGGCCCCGCGATGCGCCCCGACAGGACCAGCCGCTTGGCCTGCGGATCGTATCGCCGCAGGTCGGCATCGTCGGACAGCTGCACGGTGATGCCGCGCTTTTCCAGTGCCGCCGTCGCCGCCGCCATCACGTCGCGCCGCCCGCCTGCGGTGGTCACGAAATGCTCGGCCGCGCGATCGACCGCGTCGATGTAGTTGTCGCAGTAATGGAAGAAGTCCCGCACCTCCTCCCACGGGGAGGGCCGCAGCGAGGCATCCTCGCGCCCCAGCGCCTCGTCAAGGCTGGCAAGGCGTTCATGCGTCTGGCGGTAGGCGCGGTGCAGGTCGAGGAAGGCGCGCGCCAGCGCGGGCGCGTTCGATGCGGCAAGGCGCAGGTCGGCCAGGGGGGGCGCGGCCTTGGCAAAGACGGGGTCGGCCAGGGCCTCGCGCATGTCGCTGACCAGCCGCTCGCTTTCGCCCACGGTCAGTTCGGTGACATCCAGCCCGAATTCCTGCGCCAGCGCCAGCACCACGGCGGCGCTGACGGGGCGGTGGTTGTTCTCCATCTGGTTCAGATAGGGCAGGGACACGCCCAGCTTGTCGGCGAAGGACTTCTGCGTCAGCGCCAAACGCGCCCGCATCTCGCGCAGCTTGGCACCGGCATAGAGTTTCTGCGCGGCCATCCCGCCCCCCGTTTGCAAATCACGCGCTGCATCTGGCAGGCGGTTTTGCAAACCTTTCGCAAGACAGACCCGTCGCCGTCAAGCCTCTCAGCCCGACAGCCCCAGCCTGCGGGCGCGGCGGATGACGAGCAGGATCGACAGAAGCGACAGCAGGGCCGAGCCGAGCATCAGCAGGACCAGCGGCAACTCGCCCGTGCCGGGGTGCAGAAGCGCGCCCGCAAGTGCTGCCAGCGCCGCGCCGCCGCCGATCTGGATCGCCCCGCCCAGACCCGATGCCGTGCCGGCAAGGTCGGGCCGGACCGACATCATGCCCGCATTGGCGTTGGGCAGCGTCATGCCGTTGCCAAAGCCGACAAAGGCCGTGAAGCCGAAGAAGACGACCGCCGAATGGATCCCCGCCAGCGTCAGCGCCAGCAACAGGCCAAGCCCCGCCACGGTGATGGCGGCACCCGCCAGCACCATGCGGTTCATCCCCACGCGCACCGAATAGCGGCCCGCGACGAAATTGCCCGCCGCATAGCCCACGGCGGTGATCGCGAACAGGACCCCGATCTGCGACGAGCTCAGGCCGAAGACCACGTTGCCCACATAGGGCGCGCCACCCAGATAGGCAAAGAACGCACCCGATGCGAAAGAGGCGCAGCCGACATAGCCCCAGAACCGCTGCGACCGCAGCAGGGCGGGGTAGGTGCGGATCTGGTCGGCCAGCGAGACGCGCCGGATCGTCGCCGTCTCGCCCAGATCGGCCCAGACAAGGGCAAGGACCAGCATCCCGAGGACGCCGAGAAGGGCGAAATTGGCCTGCCAGCCAAAGGCCTCGTCCAGAACGCCGCCGATCACGGGGCCGACCATCGGCACGACCGACATGCCCATGGTGACATAGCCGATCATGCTGGCCGCCTGCGCGTCGGGCACCATGTCGCGCACCACGGCGCGGCTCAGGACCATGCCTGCCGCGATCACGGCCTGCGCCATGCGGAAAGCCAGAAAGACCGTCGCGTTCGGCGCGAGCAGCGTGCCTGCCGTCGCGATCAGGAAGAGCACCAGCGACACCAGCAGCACCTTGCGCCGGCCATAGCGGTCCGAGATCGGGCCGATGAGGATTTGCAGCACCGCCGACAGCGCAAGGTAAAGCGCCACCGACAGCTGCATCAGCGCATAGGGCGCGTCGAACCATGCCGCCATGCCGGGAAGAGAGGGCAGGAAGATGTTCATCGCAAGCGCGGACAGCCCCGCCAGCAGGATCAGCGTGATGATGTGGGGCGGCGCGGTGCGGTCGAGGAAGCGTGTGTCAGCCATGGCCAAGCGCTACGCCTGTCGCGGGGCGAAGTCCATGCGCGGCGGGGCAGGGGGCGGGGTGCGCCCGCGCACAGTCGGGGGCATTACCATTTCTGGAACACGAACCACGCCCCCAGCGCGATGAAGCCGAAGCCGACCAGATGGTTCCAGCCCAGCGGCTCTTTCAGGTACCAGACCGAAAAGACGGCAAAGACCGACAGTGTCAGCACTTCCTGTATCGTCTTGAGCTCCGCCGCGCTGAAATGGCCGTGGCCGATGCGGTTCGCGGGGACCTGCAGCATGTATTCGAACAGCGCGATGCCCCAGCTGGCGAAGATCACGACCGCCAGCGGCGCGGTCTTGAACTTCAGATGGCCATACCA
>JBEEOG010000408.1:0-15878 GCA_041191745.1 Pseudomonadota bacterium
GGGCCGAGTCGTAGCTTGTCCCCGCCATCCGCGCCCCCGCCGCACGGGCGAGGGCGGTGACAGGATTGCCCGTCACCCCGTGGATCCAGCTTGCGCCCATGTCCACCGGCAGATCGGGCCAGGCGCGCGATGTAAAGATGCGCCCGCCGATGCGGTCGCGTGCTTCCAGCACCACGACCGCCCGCCCCCCCGCGGCCAGTTCCGAAGCCACCGTCAGCCCCGCGATGCCCGCGCCCACCACGACCACGGGCGCATCCGCCGCGCGCGCCACAAGGGGCGCGGCCAGCGGGGCCGAAAGCGCGGAGGCCAGAACGGAACGGCGGGTCACTCGCACGGGGGACGGGCCTCCTCAGCCCCGCAACTCTCCGGTCACGTCCACGGGGCCTGCGACCCCGCTCAACCTTGCGCGGTAGATGACAAGGCTTTCGACGACGCGCATCACATAGGTGCGGGTTTCGGTGAAGGGGATCATCTCGACCCAGTCCACCACATCGACCGACGGGTCGCGCGGATCGCCCAGCGTGCCGATCCAGCGCGTCGGACGCCCCGGCCCCGCATTGTAACCCGCCGCCACCAGCGCGACCGAGGGGCCGAATTTCCCCACAAGTTCCGCCAGATAGCCCGTGCCGATCCGCACGTTGTAGGCCGGATCGTTCAGCCGCCGCGCGTCAAAGGTCAGCCCTACGCGGGGCGCGACCAGCTTGGCCGTGGACGGCAGGACCTGCATCAGCCCCCGCGCATCGGCCTGCGACCGCGCGGCGGGGTCGAATTCGCTTTCGCGCCGCGCGATGGCCAGCGCGAAGGCGCGGCTCACGGGCAGGTCGCCATCGACGAAATCGGGGATCGGGAAATAGGCGCGCGGCAGGATCACCCCCCGCTCCGCCGCCTGCTTGGCGATGACCACGGCGATATGCGGCTCTTCCAGACGAAGGGCGAGGTCGGCAAGCTGGTCCAGCTCCTGCGCGTTCAGGCTTTCGGCCAGATGCAGGAAGAAGCGCTTCGCCAGCGTCCTGTTCCCCGCACGGTCGAGCAGCTTGGCCGCTTCCAGCACGCTGGACCCCGCAAAGGCCGCGCCTTGCCAGTCGGCGGGGCGGCGGTCGGCCAGAAGCCGTTCGTCCAGCGTCAGCCCCAGCCGTTCCGCCGCCAGAAGGCCGTAATAGGCGGTCTGGTGTTCGGCGGCCTGACGATAGGCCGTGGTCGCGGCGGCAGCGTCGCCCAGCGCCTCCAGCGCGCGGCCTTCCCAGTAATGCGCGCGGCTGATGGAGATCGGCGTGCCCACCGCCTGCCGGAGCGCGCGGAAATGGCCCAGCGCCGTCTGCGCGTCGCCAAGGCGGCGCAGCGCGATGAAGCCCGACAGGAATTCGAGGTCGGCGAAGTGCTGCCCCCCCGCCGTGTGGTGGCTCGCGGCCACGCGATAGGCCAGTTGCGCCTTGCCCTCGCGCAGAAGCGCACGGGCCAGGTCGGCGCGGCGGTCCGACCAGCCGTCGGGATCGCCAAGGCTTTTCGCATCGCGCGACCGTTCCAGCACCAGTTCGGCGGCCGCATCCGTCATGTCGCGCCGCAGCCGCCAGTCGAAGCGGTCATAGGCCAGCCCCGCATCGCCCTGCAGATCGGCGGGGATGCGGTCGATCAGCGCGTTGACGCCGTCGGCATCCGTCTGCAGCGCGATCCGCGCCTGCGCCAGCGCCGCCCATCCCCTGCCGACGCGCGGCAGCATCCGCTCCGCCTCGGCATGGCGGCCTTCCCACAGCAGGCGATCCAGCCGCACCTCGTGCGCGACCGCCAGCGCGGGGCCAAAGGCGGCGAGCAGCCGCTCTTCCGCCTCGCGCCCGAAGGGCAGGGTCGTCCAGGCGCGAAAGGCCTCGGCCTCGGCCTCGGCGGTGCGGCCCTGCGCCTGCAGCGCCCCGATCAGGGCAAGCGAGCCTGCCGCCGTTTCGGGCAGGTCCGATCCGAAATAGGCCAGCACGCGGGCGGGATCGGTGGACCGTGCCACGGCCTCCTCGCCCTTTTCCTTCAGCAGCGGCAGGCCCGGCCAGTCGGGGCGGCGCTGCAGAAAGGCTTCGTAATCGCCCAGCCGCCCCTCGCCCGCGCGCAGGCGGTGCCATTCGATGATGTCGGCCCCGACCGACCCCGCAGGCTGTGCCGCGCTGACGGCGGATGCCCAATCCCCCGCCGCCGCCCGCGACAGGGCGGCGGCCAGCGCATCGGCGGCGTCGGCCAGCGCGGGCAGGGGCGCGAAGGCAAGGTGAAGGGACAGGATGATCCGCGCCAAGGGCACGGACCGCGATCTGGTCTGCTGCTCGTCCATCGTCTTTTTGTTCTGATGAGGGTTTGGCGGTGACTGTGCCGAAAAACCAACCAAGCGACAACCCACAAGCGCGTCAGCAGGCCCCCGCTTGGCAAGGTCCGGTCCTGCGGATAAACGGGCAGACGTTTGCAACAGGGCGACTCAAGCCCAATCGACAGGAGACGCGTTCCATGATCCGAGGGTCCATTCCCGCGCTGGTGACGCCGTTCAAGAACGGCGAACTTGATCTGGACACGCTGAAGAAACTTGTCGACTGGCAGATCGACAGCGGATCGACCGGCCTTGTGCCCGTGGGCACCACCGGCGAAAGCCCGACGCTCAGCCATGAAGAGCACGAGGCGGTGATCGAGGCCGTGGTGAAATTCGCCGCCGGCCGCGTGCCGGTGATCGCGGGGGCAGGGTCGAACAACACGGTCGAGGGCATCCGCCTGATCCAGCATGCCGAGCGTGTCGGCGCCGATGCGGCGCTGGTCGTGACGCCCTATTACAACAAGCCCACGCAGGCGGGGATGATCGCGCATTACACCGCGCTGCATGACTGCTGCCAGCTTCCCATCGTGATCTACAACATCCCCGGCCGTTCGGTCGTGGACATGACGCCCGAAACGATGGGGACGCTGGCCAAGCTGCCCCGCATCATCGGGGTCAAGGATGCCACCGGCAAGATCGAGCGCGTGTCGATGCAGCGCGCCTCCTGCGGGCCGGACTTCATCCAGCTGTCGGGCGAGGATGCAACGGCGCTGGGCTTCAACGCGCATGGGGGCGTGGGCTGCATTTCCGTCACCGCCAACGTCGCGCCCAAGCTCTGCGCCGAATTCCAGCAGGCCACGCTGGCAGGCGACTACCGCAAGGCGCTGGACTATCAGGACCGCCTGATGCCCCTGCACGAGGCGATCTTCCTCGAACCCGGCCTTGCGGGGGCGAAATACGGCCTGTCGCTTCTGGGCCGCTGCACGGAAGAGGTGCGCCTGCCGCTGGTCGGCCTGACCGATGCCACCAAGGCCCGCATCCGCGCCGCGATGGAACATGCGGGCATCCTGTGACGGCTGACGAACGGGGCGCGTCCGGCAATCTGCGGGGCGCGCTCTGGATGGTGGCCGCGATGGCGGGCTTCGCGGTCGAGGACATGTTCCTGAAAGCCGCCGCCCTGCACATGCCGCTGGGTCAGGTGCTCTTGGTGTTCGGCCTTGTCGGATCGGCGACCTTCGCCATCCTCGCCGCGCGCAAGGGCGAGGCGGTGCTGCATCCCGCCGCCCTGTCGCGCCCCCTGCTGATCCGGTCGGGGTTCGAGGTGACGGGGCGGCTCTTCTATTCGCTGGCCATCGCGCTGACGCCGCTGTCGGTCGCATCCGCCATCCTGCAGGCCACGCCCCTTGTCGTGGTGGCGGGGGCGGCGCTTCTGTTCGGGGAACGGGTCGGCTGGCGGCGCTGGACGGCGATCCTTGTCGGCTTCGCGGGGGTGCTGGTCATCCTGCGGCCGGGCCTTGACGGGTTCGATGCGCTGTCCTTGGTTACCGTGCTTGGCCTGATCGGCTTTGCGGGGCGCGATCTGGCCACGCGCGCCGCGCCGCGCGTGCTGTCGAACCTGCAACTGGGCATCTACGGCCTTGCGATGCTGGCCGTGGCGGGGGCGATCCTTCTGGCCTTTTCGGGCGGGCTCACGGCATCGGATGCCACGGGCTGGGCGCTGGTCGCGGGCACCACGGGTTTCGGCGTCTTTGCCTATTTCGCCCTGACCGTCGCCATGCGGACGGGCGAGGTCGCGGCCGTCACGCCCTTCCGCTACACGCGGCTGGTCTTTGCCATGATCCTCGGCATCCTCGTCTTCGGCGAGCGGCCCGACGCGGCCACGCTGGCGGGGTCCGCGCTGGTCGTCGGCGCGGGGCTTTACGCGCTGACCCGCGGGCGGCGCGCGGGCTGACAGCAGGCGGACGGCAGGGGCAATCTGGACTCCGCCCCGCCCTTCGCCTATCTCGGGCCGGTCATGGCACAGAAATCCGACCCCAATTCCAAACTGATCGCGGAAAACCGCCGCGCGCGTTTCGACTATCACATCGAAAGCGATATCGAGGCGGGCATCATCCTGATGGGGTCCGAGGTGAAAAGCCTGCGGCAGGGCGGCGCCAATATCGGCGAAAGCTACGCCTCGGTCGAAGGGGGCGAGTTGTGGCTGATCAACGGCTACATCGCGCCCTACCTGCAGGCCAAGACATGGGGGCACGAGGAACGCCGCCGCCGCAAGCTTCTGGTGTCCAAGAAGGAACTCTCGCGCCTGTGGAACGCCACCGCGCGCGAAGGCATGACGATCGTGCCGATCCGCATGTATTTCAACGACCGCGGCATCGTGAAGCTGAAGATCGGCATCGCCAAGGGCAAGAAGCTGGCCGACAAGCGCGAAACCAGCGCAAAGCGCGACTGGGACCGCGAAAAGGCACGGCTGCTGAAGCAGAGCAAGCGCGACATCTGACCTGCGCGGGTGCGGCCTTTGGCACAAGCCTGCGAATGGTGTTCCACCCTTGCCACATTGGCACGTTGCGGCTAGTTCCCGCGGAACTTCCCCGTGGAGAGCGCCGATGACCGACGATCCGAAAACGCTCGTCTCGACCGACTGGCTGGCCGCGCATCTGAAGGATCCCGACCTGCGGATCCTCGATGCCTCGTGGTATCTGCCCGCCGCGCAGCGCGATGCCCGCGCGGAATACGATGCCGCCCATATCCCCGGCGCGCGCTTCTTCGACATCGACGAGATTTCGGACCAGCGCTCCAGCCTGCCCCACATGGCCCCCCCGCCCGAGAAGTTCATCAGCCGCATGCGCGCCATGGGCGTGGGCGACGGGCATCAGGTGGTGGTCTATGACGGGTCGGGCCTGTTCTCTGCCGCCCGCGTGTGGTGGACCTTCCGCCTGATGGGCAAGACCGATGTGGCGGTGCTGGACGGCGGTTTCCCGAAATGGCGGGCCGAAGGGCGCGAGGTCGAGGACATGCCCCCCGTCCTGCGCGACCGCCACATCACCGTCAGCCGCCAGAACCATCTGGTCAAGGACGTGACGCAGGTGGCCCATACCTCCAAGCTGCGCGAGGCCGAGATCATCGACGCCCGCCCGCCGGGCCGCTTCCGCGGCGACGACCCCGAGCCGCGCCCCGGCCTGCGGCAGGGGCACATCCCCGGCGCGAAGAACGTGCCCTATGCGACGCTTCTGAACGCGGACGGCACGATGAAGCCCGTGGCAGAGCTGCGCGCGGTGCTGGAGGCGGCGGGGGTGGACCTTGCCAAGCCCGCCATCACCACCTGCGGGTCCGGCGTTTCGGCCTGCATCATCAGCCTTGCGCTGGAACGGATCGGCCACAGGAACCACAGCCTCTATGACGGGTCCTGGGCGGAATGGGGCATGTATGACGACCTGCCCGTGGAAAAGGGATAGACGATGTTCGACCAGCTGAAGCCGCAGCCGCAGGACAAGATCCTGCAACTGATCGCCCTGTTCCGCGAGGATGCGCGGACGACAAAGATCGACCTTGGCGTCGGCGTCTACAAGGATGCGAACGGCCTGACCCCCGTGATGCGCGCCGTGAAGGCCGCCGAGAAAAAGCTGTGGGAGGTCGAGACGACCAAGACCTATACCGCGCTGGCGGGCGAGCCTGCCTACAACGCGGCGCTGGCGGGGATGATCCTTGGCGATGCGGTAGGCATGGACCGCGTGGCATCCGTCGCCACGCCCGGCGGGACGGGCGCGATCCGTCAGGCGCTGGAACTGGTCCGCATGGCCGCTCCGCAGGCCACGGTGTGGCTGTCCAACCCGACATGGCCGAACCATCCGTCGATCATCAAATACCTCGGCATGAAGATGGCCGAATACCGCTATTTCGACGCGGCCACACGTGGCGTCGATTTCGCGGGGCTGATGGCGGATCTGGAAGGTGTGGCTGCGGGCGATGTCGTGCTGCTGCATGGCTGCTGCCACAACCCGACGGGTGCGAACCTCGATGCGGGCCAGTGGGATCAGGTCATCGCGGTGCTGGCAAAGCGCGGCGCGATCCCGCTGGTGGACCTTGCCTATCAGGGCTTCGGCGACGGGCTGGAAGCGGATGCCGAAGCGACCCGCAAGGTGGCGAAAGCCTTCCCCGAGGTGCTGATCGCCGCCTCCTGCTCCAAGAACTTCGGCATCTACCGCGAACGGACGGGCATCCTGATCGGGATCGGCACAGGCGAAGGCAAGGGCGTGCTGCAGGGCAACCTCAATTTCCTGAACCGCCAGAACTACAGCTTCCCGCCCGATCACGGCGCGCGACTGGTGACGATGATCCTTGAAGATGCCGCCCTGCGCGCCGACTGGATGGCGGAACTGGAGGAGGTGCGGCTGAACATGCTGACCCTGCGCCAGAGCCTTGCGGACGCGCTGCGACAGGCCACCAATTCCGACCGCTTCGATTTCGTGGCCACCCATCGCGGCATGTTTTCGCGCCTTGGCCTGACCGAGGAGCAGGTGATCCGCCTGCGCGACGAACATGCGATCTACATGGTGGGCGATTCGCGCATCAACATCGCGGGCCTGAACGCGCGGACGGTGCCGATCCTTGCCACGGCCATCGCGCAGGTCGCGGGCTGACCGGACCGACAGGATGACCAAGGGCCCCGCCCCGCGCGGGGCCTTTTGCGTTGGCGCCATCGTGAAGGGATGTGCGCGGCCCGTGCTTTGCATCCGGCAGGACGGCGGGGCAGGATCGGGGTCGCACAGCCCCCCGCGCACAGGCCCCGCAATGACGACAAGACGCGCCTTCGCCCTTGGCACCGCTGCGGCGCTGACGCTGCCCTTCCTGCACCCTGCCCGCGCGGCGACGGTGGATGACCTGCGCGCGGCGACGGCAGGGCTGGACCAGCTTCACGCCATCCTCGTGCAGCGCGGGGATGACCTGCTTCTTGCCGATGCCCCGCGCGGGCGCGGGCTGGACCGTGCGGCAAACATCAAGTCCTGTTCCAAAAGCCTTCTTGCCCTGCTGCTCGGCACGGCGCTGGAACGGGGCGAGGTGGCGTCGCTTTCGGCCCCGCTATCCGCTGTCGCCCCTGCCCTGCTGCCGCCGGACGCGACCGAAGGGGCGGGGGCGCTGACGCTGGAACAGCTCGTCACGCTGAGGGGCGGGCTGCAAAGCACGTCGGGCGGGAACTATGGCGCGTGGGTCGCATCGGGCAACTGGGTCGCCCATGCGCTGCGCCAGCCGCGCATCGCGCCGAATGGCGGGCGGATGATCTATTCCACCGGCACGACCCATGTGCTGGGCGCGGCGCTGGCGCGGGCGACGGGGCAAAGCCTGCTGGACCTTGCCCGCGACAGGCTGGGCCGGCCCCTCGGGATCGAGGTGCCCGCCTGGACGCGCGACCCGCAGGGCTTCTATTTCGGCGGGAACGAGATGGCGCTGACCCCGCGCGCCATGCTGCGCGTGGCGGTGACGGTCCGCGATGGCGGGCGCCATGACGGGCGGCAGGTGATCGCGTCCGACTGGATCGCCGCCTCGCGCGTGGTGCGGACGCGGTCGCCCTTTTCCGGCCTCGGCTACGGTTACGGCTGGTTCCTGTCGCAGACGGGCTGGATGCTGGCGCGGGGCTTCGGCGGGCAGGTCATCGCCGCCCATCCCGACCGCCGGCTGGCCGTGGCGATCACCTCCGACCCGACGCAGCCTGCGCGGTCCGAAGGGTATTTCGGCGATCTGATGCGGCTTCTCGACGGGCCGGTGCTGGCGCTGGGCTGAGGCCCGCCAAAGCAAACGGCCCGCGCGGGGGTTCCGCGCGGGCCGCTCTGCGCCTGCGGGGGGAGGAGGTCCCTCGGCGCGTCATGCAGGGATGGGGCCGCGCATGGCGGCCCCGACCGGATCACAGGTTGTAGGCCCGCTCGCCATGCGAGGTGAGGTCGAGACCTTCGCGCTCTTCCTCTTCCTTCACGCGCAGGCCGACGATCATGTCGACCAGCTTGTAGAGGACGAAGGACGCGATGCCGCACCACACGACCGTCACCAACACGCCCTTGATCTGCGTGATCACCTGCGCGCCCAGCGCCGCACCACCGTAATGGATGCCGCCCAGCGACGGGTCGTTCACGAAGGCAGTGCCGATCGCGCCGATGATGCCCGCGACGCCGTGGATGCCGAAGACGTCAAGACTGTCGTCGTAGTTCAGCTTGTGCTTCACGGTCGAGACAAAGAAGTACGCCACGACCGAGGCGATGGCGCCGAGGAAGATCGCCGCGACCGGACCCGAGAAGCCCGCGGCGGGGGTGATGGCGACCAGACCGGTGACCATGCCCGACACGGCACCCAGCATCGACGCCTTGCCGCGCAGCACCAGCTCGAGGATGACCCAGGCCAGGATCGCGCCCGCCGTCGCGGTGAAGGTGTTGATCATCGCCAGCGCCGCGCCGCCATTCGCCTCGAGGTTGGAACCGGCATTGAAGCCGAACCAGCCCACCCACAGCATCGCCGCGCCGACCATGGTCAGGGTCATCGAATGCGGGGCCATGTTGTCCTTGCCGTAGCCCACGCGCTTGCCGATCATCAGCGAGCCGACGAGCGCCGCGATACCGGCATTGATGTGCACGACCGTGCCGCCCGCGAAGTCGAGCGCGCCCCAGCCATAGATCAGGCCGTCCGAATCCCAGACCATGTGGGCCACAGGGAAGTAGACGATGGTGACCCAGAGCAGGGCGAAGAGCATCAGCGCGCTGAACTTGATCCGCTCGGCAAAGGCCCCGACGATCAGCGCCACGGTGATGCAGGCAAAGGTCATCTGGAAGGCGATGAAGACGAATTCCGGAATGACCACGCCGGCGGTGAACGTCGCCGCCATCGATTCATGGGTGACACCCGCAAGGAACATCTTGCCAAGCCCGCCCCAATACGCCGAGGGCGCATCGCCGAAGGCGATCGAATAGCCCCAGAACACCCAAGCCACGATCACGAGCGCGGTGATCACGGTGCACTGCATCAGCACCGACAGCATGTTCTTCGCGCGGACAAGACCGCCGTAGAACAGCGCAAGTCCCGGCACGATCATGAACAGCACGAGCAGGGTGGAGGTCATCATCCACGCCACATCACCCTTGTCCATGACATCGACAACCTCGGCCGCGGCCTCGGTCGCCACCTCGGCCGCCTCGGCCGTGGCTTCCTGCGCCCAGACCGGCAGGGCGGCAAAGGCCGCCGTCGCCAGAGCGGACAGGCCCGCAAGTTTCGTTGTATTCTTCATTTCTTTTGTATCCCCTTCCCTTGCGGCACTTCAGAGCGCGTCGTCGTTGGTTTCACCCGTGCGGACGCGCACGGCCTGCTGGACATCCAGCACGAAGATCTTGCCGTCGCCGATCTTGTCGGTCTTGGCGGTGGCGCGGATCGTCTCCACGACCTGATCGGCCAGCCCGTCGCTGACCACGATTTCGAGCCGGACCTTCGGCACGAAATTCACGGCATATTCCGCGCCGCGGTAGATTTCGGTGTGTCCGGACTGCGAGCCGAAGCCCTTGATCTCGGTCACCATCATGCCCCGCACGCCGATGGCGGTAAGCGCCTCGCGCACCTCCTCGAGCTTGAACGGCTTGATCGCTGCGATGATGAGTTTCACGTCGTTCCCCTTCCAGTGGCGGGGCCCGCGGGGGGCCCTTGCGGCCATCAAGGAAGGCAGAGGGGCGGAACGACAAGGAAAGCGGGGGGTTCGACAGGCCCGCTTCGGTGAATTTTGCACAATTTTTGCACTTCTGATGGGTAATGCATAAATTTTGTGCGCTATTGGTTTCCGAATCGTGATCGCGGCCATTTCACATTCCCGTCGCCTTTGGGTAGATTGACGACAATCAAACCGCGCGCAGCGACGACGGACGGGCAGAGGCATGGCAGGATCGGAAAAGGGGCGCGGGCCGCTGGTCGCGGACCGCCGTTACCCCGCAAACAGGGCGCCTTCGGGCGCGCGGCGCGGCGCGTCCGCGTCCGGCAGCGGCAAGACGGGCCTCTTCAGCCGCCTGTTCGGCGGTGGCGGCAGCCCCCGCCGTCCGGTCGGCGGCGGCGCGGGCAAGCCGCCCTCGAAACCGCCCGCGCGGCCTGCGCGCCGCCAAACCCCGCCGCGCCGCCCGCGCAATCCGGTCGTGGCCTTCTTTGCCGCCATCCTGCGCTTTCTCTGGCGCATCCTGTGGACGATCGGCATCACCACGGGCGTCGTCACGGCCTCGATCCTCGGGGCGGCGATCCTGTTCTTCTATGTCCAGCTTCCCCCCGTCACCGACCTGATCGACGCCCGCGCGCGCGGGTCGGTCACGCTTCTGGACCGCGACGACCGCGTCTTCGCGTGGCGCGGCGAAACCTTCGGGGGCATGATCACGGCCGACACCGTCTCGCCCTTCCTGCATGACGCGGTGGTGGCGACCGAGGACCGGCGCTTCTACCGCCATTTCGGCATCTCGCCCCGCGGCATCGCCAGCGCCATCCGCATCAACCTGTCCGAAGGGCGCGGCCCGCTGGAGGGCAATGGCGGATCGACCATCACCCAGCAGGTGGCCAAGCTTCTCTGCCTCGGCGTCGCCTATGATCCGGCCCTGTGGAAATCGGAAGCCGACTACGAGGCCGACTGCCGCAGGGGCGGGATCGCCCGCAAGATCAAGGAAGTGCCCTATGCGATGGCGATGGAGTTCAAATACTCCAAGGAAGAAATCCTGACGATCTACTTCAACCGCGCCTATCTGGGCGCGGGCGCGCGCGGCTTCGAAGCGGCGGCGCAGCGCTATTTCGGCAAGTCCGCCAATCAGGTGAACCCTGCCGAGGCCGCGATGCTGGCAGGGCTTCTCAAGGCCCCGTCCTATTTCGCGCCGACGAACAACATGGAACGCGCCCGCGCGCGGGCGAACGTGATCGTCGGGCTGATGGAGGAGCAGGGCTATCTGACCGCCGAACAGGCCGCCGAGGCCCGCGCCAATCCCGCGCGCCTGTCAGAGGCGGCGGCGACGAAATCGGGCGGCTTCTTCGCTGACTGGGTGATGGAGACGGCCCCCGCCTTCCTGACCTCGCAGACGACCGAGGATGTGATCATCCGCACCACGCTGGACCAGCGGCTGCAGAAGGCATCCGAAGAGGCGCTGGCCTATATCTTCGAGACGAAGCTCAAGGAAGGGTCCAAGGCGCAGGCCGCCATCGTGGTGATGAGCGCGGATGGCGCGGTGCGCGCGATGGTGGGCGGGCGCCGGACCGAAGCGGCGGGCAGCTTCAACCGTGCCACGCAGGCGCTGCGCCAGACGGGATCGGCCTTCAAGCCCTTCGTCTATGCCGCCGCGATGGATCTGGGCTGGAGCCCGTCGGACTATGTCGAGGATACGCCGCTGACGCTGAACATCCCCGGCTCCGGCCCGTGGACGCCCAAGAACTATGACGAGGAATTCAAGGGCCTGATCACCCTGACGCAGGCGCTTGCCGAAAGCCGCAACATCCCCGCGGTGAAGGTGTCCGAAGCCGTGGGGCGCGACGTGGTCCGCAAGATCGCCAACGATTTCGGCATCGACAGCGATCTGGCCGCAGGCCCCGCGCTGGCGCTGGGGGCATCGGAATCGACGCTGCTGGAAATGACGGGGGCCTATGCGGGCATCCTGAACGGCGGATCATCGGTCACGCCCTATGGCCTGCGCGAACTGACCCTGCAGGGCGAGAGCGAGCCGCTGATCGGCGCCTCGGGCGGGATGGGCGAACGCGTGATCCAGGAACAGGCCGCGCAGTATCTGACCTATATGATGTCGCAGGTGATCGAGTCGGGGACCGGCGGACGCGCGCGCCTGCCCGACCGGCAGGTGGCGGGCAAGACGGGCACGACGCAGGCCGCGCGGGATGCGTGGTTCGTGGGCTTCACCGCCGATTACGTCGCGGGCGTCTGGATGGGTTACGACGACAACACCCCCCTGACGGGTGTCACCGGTGGCGGGCTTCCGGCCGAAATCTGGCGCGAGGTGATGGTGCGCGTGCATGACGGCGTGCCGCCGCGCCCGCTGCCCATGCTGGTGCCCGAATACCGGTCTCCGCCCGGTGCCGGTGTGGAACCCCAGCCCCTGCCGCCGGGGGCCACGGCCACCGCGCCCGTCTATGACCCCGCCGCCACGGGTGGCGTGCCGCAGGGCCAGATCGCCCAGCCGGTCGAAACCCTCGGCCCCGCGCCGCAGGGGCAGGGCGATCCGGTGGAAACCATGCTGCGCGACCTGCTGGGGCTTTACTGAACGCAAAAAGGCCCCGCATCGGGCGGGGCCTTTGCCTGTGCAGGGACTGCCGGATCAGACGGCGTTCAGATCGGCCACCAGCGCGTCGATGTCGCCGCCGCGGCGGTCCAGCATCGCGCCGATCTCGGTCCGTTCCGAGGCGAGCATGTTCACGCCTTCGATGATGATGTTGAAGAACAGGTTCCGCCCCGACTTGTCCGAGACATGCCAGCGCAGGTCGAAGGGCGCCTCGCCGCGCAGGCGCGCGACCGAGATCACCTCGAAATAGCTCTTGATGGGCTTGGCATCCACGACCTCGATCTGGCCGCCGATGAATTCGCGGAAGCGGCGGCCGTATTTCCGGCTCAGATAGCCCTGGAACGCCTTGGTGAAGGCCTGCATCTGCCCCTGGCTGGCCTGACGCGCCGCCGGACCCAGCGCCGAGCGCGCGATCACGGGCACATCGGCGTATTTGACAAAAAGCCGCTCGAAATCGGCGAACATCGCCGCCTCGGGCTTGCCCGAGTTGATGATGGAATTGACGTCGGCCACGGCGTTGTCGATCAGCGACCGCGCCTCGCCCACATCCAGCGCGGCGGCGGGCAGGGGCAGCGCCATCGCGGCGGCACCGGCAATTGCCACGGCAAAGCCGCGCCGCGACAGGCGAAGGTGGGGGGCGTCATTGCGCATAAGGATCCTCGTACGGGTCAACGAAGGCGTCGCCGCTGGCGTCGTCGGCGCCCTGACCCAGAGCGAACCGCCGGTTCTGCAGATAGAGCAGGCGCGTCTGCGCGTAGCTGTCGGCGCTTTCATATAGAATGGAATCGACCGTATCGGAATACCGCGCCCGATCACCAAGGCTTGAGCCGACCGACACCGCCGTCGCATAGCCGCTTTCGGGACTGGGCAGCGCCAGACGGACGGGATTGGCCGCGATATCGACGAAGGTGCCGACAAGGTCGCGCTCTGTCTTGGGGCCGAGGAAGGGCACCTCGGTATAGTTCCCCTCGCCCACGCCCCAGACATAGAGCGTCTCGCCGAAATCGGTGGGGGCGGCGGGAACGCCCAGCGCCGTGGCCGCATCGAACAGCCCGCCGATCCCGAAGACCGTGTTCACGGCGAAGCGCAGCGTGTTCTGCGCGGCGGGGGCGGGGCGGCCCTGCAGGAGGTTGTTCACCACATCCCCCGGCGCATCGAGGTTCGCCGCAAGGTTCGACACCCCCCGCTCCACCGGTTCGGGCAGAATCGAATAGGCATCCGCCGCAGGGCGCACGAAGGCACGGTCGAGCCCGCGGTTGAACTCGTGGATCTGGCGGTTGCGCGCCTCGTAGGGATCGTCGATGCCCTGCGCCACGGGCGCAGGCCCGCAGGCCGTCACAGCGGCCGCAAGGCAGAACGGAATGATTTGCGCGATCCGCCGACCGACAGGAAACCCGAAGGTAAGGGGCGCGGTTCTAAGTGTCATTGCGTAACGGTCCCGAACTATCCGGCAGCCGGAAAAACCCCCTGCATGCGTCGTTGACAAGACCTAGTCCTGTGATCCCGACAAGACAACCGCGCAGCGTGTCGCCGCAGGCACGGCAAGGCGGAAAGGTGCCGGAGACACGCATCAGGCGCTGGCCAAGGCGCGGCGCGCGGCCCATCCTTGCCGCAGAAGGAGAACGAGACATGGCGCAGGCGGATTTGGCGCGCGGATATGCGGAACTGCGGGCCGCGCGGTCCGGCCAGAACGGCCTGATCGCGGCGGCGGTGCTGTTCTCGGTCTTCGTGAACCTGTTGATGCTGACGGGGCCGCTTTACATGCTGCAGGTCTATGACCGCGTGCTGGGCAGCCGGTCCGAGGCGACGCTGATCGCGCTGTCCGTCATCGTCACCTTCCTGTTCCTGATCATGGGCGTGCTGGACCATGTCCGCGGCCGCATCCTTGCCCGCGTGGGCGCGCGCCTGCAGGACCGGCTTGACCGGCGCGTCTTTTCCGCCGCCCTGCGCCGCCTGATGGTCCTGCCCGACGATCAGGTCGCGCTGGCCGCGCAGCGCGATGTGGAGGCGGTGCAGCGGCTCTGGTCCTCGCCCGTCCTGCCCGCGATCATGGACATGCCGTGGACCCCGCTCTTCATCGCGGCGATCTTCATCTTCCATCCGGTCCTCGGCTACCTGTCGCTGGCGGGGGGCGCGCTGATCGTCATCGTGGCGCTTCTGAACCAGATCCGCACGCGCGAGCCGCTGGCGCAGGCCACCGGTGCGGGGATGAAGGCCGACCGCGCCGCCGATCTTCTGAAGGGCGAGGCCGAGACGGTCCGCGCGCTGGGCATGACGGGGGCCGCCTTCGACCGCTGGCAGGCCGCCCGCTCTGTCGCACTGGCGCAGGGGATCGCGGCGGCGGATACGGGCGGGGCCTATGCGTCGCTGTCCAAGACCTTCCGGCTGTTCCTGCAATCGGCGATGCTGGGCCTCGGCGCGTGGCTGGTGCTGCGCAACGAACTGTCCGCCGGTGCGATGATCGCGGCGTCGATCCTGCTGGGCCGTGCCTTGCAGCCGATCGAGCAGGCCGTGGGCCAGTGGGCCATCGTGACACGCGCCCGCGAGGGGCGGCACCGTCTGGCGCAACTCCTCGCCTCCATCCCCGAAGAGGCGCCGCGCACCGCCCTGCCCCGCCCCCGCGCGCTGATCGAGGTGGCGGGGCTGACCGTCGTCCCGCCGGGAGAGACGCAGGCCGTGCTGCGTATGGTCAGCTTCACCCTGCAGCCCGGGCAGGCGCTGGGGGTGATCGGCCCGTCGGGCGCGGGGAAATCGACGCTGGCGCGCGCGCTGACGGGGCTGTGGCGTCCGGCGGCGGGCAAGATCCGGCTGGATGGCGCGACGCTCGACCAGTACGACCCCGACGTGCTGGGCAGCTATATCGGCTACCTGCCGCAGAAGGTGACGCTGTTCGACGGCACGATCGCCGACAACATCGCCCGTCTGGGCAGGCCCGATGCCGAAAAGGTCGTGGCCGCCGCGCAGGCCGCCGCCGCGCATGAGATGATCCTGAAACTGCCCGAAGGCTATGATACGCGGGTGTCGGCCATCGGCGGGCGGCTGTCGGGCGGGCAGATCCAGCGCATCGGCCTTGCCCGCGCGCTCTATGGCGATCCGGTCTTCCTGATCCTCGACGAGCCGAACTCCAACCTCGACAATGACGGATCGCTGGCGCTGAACGCGGCGATCCGGCGGCTGAAGGAGGCGGGGGGATCGGCCCTGATCATGGCCCACCGCCCCGCCGCCATCCAGGAATGCGACCTGCTTCTGGTGCTCGATGACGGGACGCGCCGCGCCTTCGGCCCGCGCGACCAGATCCTGCGCGAGATGGTGAAGAACCATACCGA
>JBEEOG010000409.1:0-9456 GCA_041191745.1 Pseudomonadota bacterium
CCGCCGCGATGAAATAGCCCGCATCGGGCGTGCGCCATGCGGCACCGTCGCGCATGAAAAGGCCGAAGACCTGCGAAAAGAACACCGTACCCGCCAGCATGGCAATGTTGGTAATGGCCGAGATGCCCCCCTGCAATTCGCCTTGTGCGTTTTCCGGCACGGCCTTTGACATCATGGCCGTCAGCATCGGATGCACGAACCCCTCGGGTCCGTGGATGACCATCAGCACCACGACCACGGGCAGCGACCACGCCAGCCCGTAGCCCATCGCCGCAATGATCGCACAGACCAACCCGATCAGCGCCACGCGGTGTTCGCCGAAGCGGCTGACCGCAGGCCCCGTCAAGCCGCCTTGGAAGCCCGCCATGACAAGGCCAAAGATTGCCAGTGTCGCGCCCACCATCGCTTCGGACCAGCCGAATTTGGCGATGCCCCAGAAGGGCCAAATCGCCGGATAGACCGAGGAGGCGAAAAAGAAGAGAAACAGAACCCCGCAGAGCGGCAGGACGCCCGGATAGGTGCGGAAGATGGCGAAGGCGCCGAAGGGATTGGCCCGACGCCAGTCGAAGGGGCGTCTGTTTTCGGGCGAAAGCGTTTCGGGCAGGACGACCCAGCCATAGACGAAGTTCGCAAAAGACAGTGCGGCGGCAACATAGAAGGGCACGCGCGGGCCGAATTCGCCCAGAAGCCCCCCGATGGCGGGGCCGATCACGAAGCCCACGCCGAAGGCCGCACCCATGAGCCCGAAGGCCTTGGCCCGCCCCTCGGGCGGGGTGATGTCGGCGATATAGGCATTGGCGATGATCCAGCTTGCCCCACACATGCCCGCGATAGCCCGCCCCACGAACAGCCACCCGATCGAGGGCGCGAGCGCGGAAAAGACGTAATCCACCCCCAGCCCGAACACGGCCAACAGCAGGAGCGGGCGGCGGCCGAAACGGTCAGAGAGGTTGCCCGCCAGTGGGCTGAACAGAAACTGGGTGAAGGAGAAGGCGAAGAACATCCAGCCGCCAATCAGCGACGCCTCGGCAAGGCCCACGCCGCCCACCTCTTTGATCAGGGCGGGGGTGACTGGGATGATCAGGCCAAAACCCGCCATGTCGATCAGCACCGTGATCAGCACGAAGGTCACGGCATGGCGCGACACGGGCGGACGCGCGGGCAGGGATTCGGCTTCGGTCACGGGATCAGCCTTTCGGCCAGCGCGGGCAGGTCGTCGAAATGGTCCAGAAGCGCCTCGGGTTCCAGCCGCGCGATGGCGCGGCCTTCGGGGCCGAATGTCACCAGCGCCACCGGAACCCCCGCGGCGAGGCCCGTCCTGCGGTCGGTCTCGGTATCGCCCACCAGCATGGACCGCGCGACGATGCCCCCCGCCCGCTCTACCGCCGCCACATAGGGCGCGGGATCGGGCTTGCGCGTGGGCAGCGTATCGGCCCCGACCATCGCCCCGAACAGGTCGCGCAAGCCGAGCCGCACCAGCAGCAGTTCCGCCAGCGCGGCGGGCTTGTTCGTGCAGACCGACACGGCAAAGCCCGCGCGGCGCAGTTCCTCCACCGCCGCCACCGCACCGGGATAGAGGCGGGTATGGGTGTCGATGGCACCGCGATAGGCGTCGAGGAGCAGGGGGTATTGCGCGTCGACCATCGCCTCGTCGACCCGACCGAGGCGCGAGAAGCCCAGCCGCAGCATCGCCCGCCCGCCGTGAAAGGCTGTCAGCCTATCCGCGCCCGTGAGCATGTCGCCATGGCCCAGCGCGCGGAAACAGGCATTGGCCGCAGCCAGAAGATCGCCGCTGGTATCGGCCAAGGTTCCGTCGAGATCGAAGACAACTGTCCGCATGGCCTGCAACAACCCGTAATCCGATGTGACAGGCCACCCCTTGCGGCCCCGCCCTTTGGGGGTAAAACGGGCGCAACCGGAAAGGAAGGGGCAGTATGCAGGTATCTTTGGTCATTCTGGCCGCCGGACAGGGCACGCGGATGAATTCCGACCTGCCCAAGGTGCTCCACCGTCTGGGGGCCGCGCCGATGCTGCACCATGCCATGCAGGCGGGCCGCGCGCTTTCGCCCGCACGCACGATCGTGGTGACGGGCCACGGGGCCGAGGCGGTGGAGAAATCCGCCCGCGCCTTTGACGAGGATGTGGCCTGCGTCCGGCAGGAAGAGCAGAAGGGCACCGCCCATGCCGTGCTGCAGGCCGCACCCCTGCTGGCCGATGCCGCGGGCGACGCGCTGGTGCTTTACGGCGACACCCCCTTCATCCGCCCCGAAACGCTGGAGGCGATGCTGGACGCCCGCGCGCGCCATGCGGTCGTGGTCCTTGGCTTCCACGCCGCCGATCCCGCCCGCTACGGCCGCCTGATCGCGCAAGGCGACGCGCTGGAACGCATCGTCGAATTCAGGGATGCAACACCTGAAGAACGCAGCATAACCCTCTGCAACTCCGGCGTGATCTGCGCCGATGCGGCCACGCTGATGCGGCTGTGTGCGGCCGTCGGCAACGCCAATGCGGCGGGCGAGTTCTACCTGACCGACATCGTGGCGCTGGCCCGTGCAGAGGGGCTTTCGGCGGGCCTCGTCCTTTGCGACGAGGCCGAGACGCTGGGCATCAACACCCGCGCCGAACTGGCCCGCGCCGAGGCCTTCTTCCAGTCGCGCGCGCGGGCCGAGGCGCTGGAGAACGGCGTGACGCTCACCGCGCCGGAAACCGTCTATTTCGCGCTGGACACCGTGATCGGGCGCGATGCGATCATCGGGCCGCATGTCATCTTCGGCACCGGCGTCACCATCGAGAGCGGGGCCGAGGTCAAGGGCTTCTGCCATCTGGAAGGCTGCCATATCAGCCGCGGCGCCGATGTCGGCCCCTTCGCCCGCCTGCGCCCCGGTGCCGAACTGGCCGAGGATGTGCATGTCGGCAATTTCGTCGAGATCAAGAACAGCGTGCTGGACGAGGGCGTGAAGGTCGGCCACCTGACCTATCTGGGCGACGCGCATGTGGGTGAATTCACCAACATCGGCGCGGGCACGGTGACGTGCAATTACGACGGGGTGATGAAGCACCGCACGGTGATCGGCAAACGGGCCTTCATCGGGTCGGACACGATGCTCGTCGCGCCCGTTACGGTGGGCGACGACGCGCTGACGGGATCGGGTTCGGTGATCACCGAAGATGTGCCGCCCGCGGCGCTGGCCCTTGGCCGCGCGAAACAGGTCACGAAACCCGGTCTTGCGACGCGGATGATGGAACGGCTGCGCGCGATCAAGGCGGCCAAGCTGAAGGAACAGCTGTAAATGTGCGGTATCGTTGGTGTTCTGGGCAGTCACGAAGTCGCCCCCCTGCTGGTCGAGGCGCTGAAGCGTCTGGAATATCGCGGCTATGACAGCGCGGGCATCGCCACGGTGAACGCGGGCCATCTCGACCGTCGCCGCGCGGTGGGCAAGCTTGTGAACCTGTCCGACCTCCTCGTCCACGCCCCGCTCGCCGGCAAGGCGGGGATCGGCCACACCCGCTGGGCCACCCATGGCGCGGCCACCGTCACCAATGCCCATCCGCACAAGGCCGGCCCCGTCGCGGTCGTCCACAACGGGATCATCGAGAATTTCCGCGACCTGCGCGCCGAGCTTGCCGCCGCGGGCTATGTGCAGGAATCCGAGACCGACACCGAAACAGTCGCCCTTCTGGCGCAGATGCATCTCGACCGCGGCGCGACCCCCGTCGATGCCGCGCGCGAAACGCTGAAGCGCCTGCACGGGGCCTTCGCGCTCTGCTTCCTGTTCGATGGCCATGACGATCTGATGATCGCCGCGCGCAAGGGCAGCCCGCTCGCCATCGGCCATGGCGAGGGCGAGATGTTCGTGGGCTCCGACGCCATCGCGCTTGCCCCCATGACCGACCGCATCACCTATCTTGAGGAAGGCGACTGGGCGGTGATCACCCGCGCGGGGGCCGAGATCTTCGATGCCCATGACCGCCGCGCCAACCGCGCCGAAACCCGCATCCAGATCGACGCGGCCCGCATCGAAAAGGGCGGCTACAAGCATTTCATGGCGAAGGAAATCGCCGAACAGCCCGTCGTCATCGCCGACGCGCTGAAGCATTACACCACCGCCGACGGCGCGCTCCGCCTGCCCGAGGGGCTGTCCTTCGCGGGCGTGGACCGCGTGACGCTGGTCGCCTGCGGCACGGCCCATTACGCCTGCCATGTGGCGAAATACTGGTTCGAACAGGTGGCGGGCATCCCAGCCGACATCGACATCGCGTCGGAATTCCGCTACCGCGACCCCGTGCTCTCGCCCGCCTCGATGGCGATCTTCGTCAGCCAGTCGGGCGAAACCGCCGACACGCTGGCGGCGCTGCGCCATGTCAGGGACAAGGTGGCACGTGTCGTCTCGGTCGTGAATGTGCCCACCTCCTCCATCGCGCGCGAATCCGACCTCGCGCTGCCGATCCTCGCGGGGGTAGAGGTGGGGGTGGCCTCCACCAAGGCCTTCACCTGCCAGCTGACCGTGCTGGCGCTGATGGCGCTGAAGGCGGCCCTTGACCGCGGGCGGCTCGATGCGGCGGCGCTTGCCGCGCGGCTGGCCGAATTGCGCAACATCCCCGGCCTGATGAACCACGCGCTCAGCCTCTCGCCCGCCATCGCCGCGGTGTGCGAGGAACTGGCCGAAGCGCAGGACATCCTCTTCCTCGGGCGCGGGCCGATGTTCCCGCTGGCGCTGGAAGGCGCCCTGAAACTGAAGGAAATCAGCTACATCCACGCCGAAGGTTATGCTTCGGGCGAACTCAAGCACGGCCCCATCGCGCTGATCGACCAGCGCGTTCCGGTGATCGTCATGGCCCCGCGCGACGCGCTTTTCGACAAGACCGTGTCGAACATGCAAGAGGTGATGGCCCGCAACGGCAAGGTGCTCCTGATCTCGGACGCGCAGGGCGTGGCCGAGGCGGGACAGGGCACGTGGCGAACCCTCACCCTGCCCGAGGTGCCGCCCCTCTTCGCGCCGATCCTCTATGCCGTGCCTGCCCAGCTGCTCGCCTATCACACCGCCATCGCCAAGGGCACGGATGTGGACCAGCCGCGCAATCTGGCCAAATCGGTCACGGTGGAATGACGGCGGACGTGGAAATCGCCGCGCTCGAAGCCTTGGCCGATCCGGCCAGGGCGGCCGAGATGGCAGCCTATCACAAGGCCCCGCGCCGCTACCTCGGCATCCCCGTCCCGCAGGTGGAGGACCTCGTGGCCACATGGCGCGCCGACCGCGATGTGGACGCGCGCGTGGCCCTTGCCGCGCAGCTGTGGGAGACGGACATCCACGAAGCCCGCGTCGCGGCGGCCAAGCTTCTCACGCAGGCCCGCCTGCGCCCCGATGACGGCGCTTGGGCGCTGATCTGCCGCTGGGCCGAAGGCTTCGACGCCTGGGCCATCGCCGACCATGCCACCACCGCGGGGCAGAAGCGCCTGCTGGCCGATCCCGCCCGTCTGGCCACGGTCGAAGGCTGGACGACGCATCCCAACATGTGGACCCGCCGCGCCGCGCTTGTGATCACGTTGCCCTGGGCCAAGATGAACTTTCCCAAGCCGGCCGACCTTGCGATCCGCGACACCGCGCTCCGCTGGGCCGCGTCCTATGTTTCCGACCGCGACTGGTTCATCCAGAAGGCCATCGCCTGGTGGGTGCGGGACCTGTCGAAACACGATGCCCCCCGCGCCCGCGCCTTCCTCGACGCGCATGGCGCGGGGCTCAAGCCCTTCGCCCGCAAGGAAGCGGGGAAATATCTGGGCTGATCGCGCTCCCCATCCCCATCCCCATCCCCATCCCCATCCCCATCCCCTTCCCCTTCCCCTTCCCCTTCGCCAAATATCCCGCAGGGGGGGTCGCCCGCGCCCCGCGGGCGACGGGGGCCGCGCAGGCCCCCTGCGCGAGCCGCAGCGCGCAGGCGCGGAGGCGAGGCAAGGGGAATGCGGGCGCCTGCACCCGCGCCGCACGATCCGCCGTCACGGTGACGTCGGCCAGCAGATGGCCGGACGGCGCGCAAGAAGACCGGAACGGGGCGGAAACCGGCCGATCGGGGAGTTGACCCCGACGATGGTCGCGGTTCCGCCGTCCGTCCGCCGCGCTCTCGGCGCTTGCGCGCGGGGTGGCGGTTTCCTACCTTGGGCGCATGGACCACCCGATCGCCCGACCGCCCGCACTGCCCCGCGCGGGGCAGAGCCCTGCCCCGCTGGTGGACCCTTTCGCCCGTGCGATCAGCTACCTGCGCGTCTCGGTCACCGACCGCTGCGATTTCCGCTGCGTCTATTGCATGGCGGAAAACATGACCTTCCTGCCCAAGGCCGACCTTCTGACGCTGGAGGAGCTGGACCGCCTCTGTTCCGCCTTCGTGCGGATGGGCGTCGAAAAGCTCCGGATCACCGGCGGAGAGCCGCTCGTCCGCAAGGGCATCCTGACCTTCTTCCGCGCGATGTCGCGCCATCTGGACACGGGCGCGTTGCGCGAACTGACGCTGACGACCAACGGCTCGCAGCTTCGCAGATATGCGGGCGAACTGGCCGAATGCGGGGTGCAGCGGATCAACGTCTCGCTCGACACGCTGGATGATGCGAAATTCGCCGCCGTCACCCGCTGGGGGCGTCTGCCGCAGGTCCTCGACGGGATCGCTGCCGCGCGGGAAGCGGGCCTCAGGGTCAAGATCAACGCCGTGGCGCTCAAGGGCTTCAACGAGGACGAACAGTTCAGCCTGACCGACTGGTGCGCCCGCGAAGGCCATGACCTGACATGGATCGAGGTCATGCCGATGGGCGATCTGGGCAACGAGGACCGGCTCGACCAGTACTGGAGCCTGAAGGACCTGCGCCGCCGTTACGCGGAGCGCTTCACCGTCACCGATCTGCCCGACCGCACGGGCGGGCCCGCCCGCTATGTCCGGCTGGAGGAAACGGGCCAGAGGATCGGCTTCATCACGCCGCTGACGCACAATTTCTGCGAAAGCTGCAACCGCGTGCGGCTGACCTGCACGGGCGAGCTTTATATGTGCCTCGGTCAGGAAGACATGGCCGACCTGCGCGCGCCGCTGCGGGCCAGCCCCGACGACGCGGTGCTGGAACAGGCGATCCGTGCGGCCATCGCGAAAAAGCCGAAAGGCCATGACTTCGACTATTCGCGCCAGACCGTCGCGGGCCAGATGACCCGCCACATGAGCCATACCGGCGGCTGACCGACCCCGACCCCGCCGTGCGACCCCGTCCCGGGCCTGACCCGGGACCCCTTCCCGCACCCGCGCCACGGCAGGCGCGCCCCCATCCCGCCCGCGGCGGTCCATCCTGTCGCATGGGGCGGGCTGCCGCATCCCCCTGTGAAGCGGCCCGCCCTGCCCCATATGCAGCGGGACAGGCATAGGTGCATCATGGATACGCTTTTACTCTCCCGCATCCAGTTCGCGGCGAACATCTCGTTCCACATCCTTTTCCCGACGATCACGATCGCGCTGGGATGGGTGCTTCTGTTCTTCAAGCTGCGCTTCAACCGCACGCGCGAACAGAAATGGATGGACCTTTACATGTTCTGGGTAAAGGTCTTCGCGCTGTCCTTCGCGATGGGGGTGGTGTCGGGCATCACCATGTCCTTCCAGTTCGGCACCAACTGGCCGGGCTTCATGGAAACCGTGGGCAATGTCGCGGGGCCGCTTCTGGCCTACGAGGTGCTGACGGCCTTCTTCCTCGAAGCCGTATTCCTTGGCATCATGCTCTTCGGTGCCTCCCGCGTGCCGGGGTGGCTGCACACCACGGCCACGACGCTCGTCGCCTTCGGCACGACGATGAGCGCGTTCTGGATCCTTGTCCTGAACAGCTGGATGCACACGCCCGCAGGGTTCGAACTGCGCGACGGGATCGTCTATGCGACCGACTGGTGGGCGATCATCTTCAACCCGTCCATGCCCTACCGTCTGGCGCATATGCTGCTGGCCTCTGGCCTGACGGTCGCCTTCCTGATCGCGGGGCTGTCGGCCTTCCGCTGGCTGCGCGGCGACCGCATCCCCGCCGTGGCCACGGGCCTGCGCGTGGGCGTGGGCATGGGCGCGGTGCTGATCCCGCTGCAGATCCTCGCCGGCGACCTGCACGGGCTGAACACGCTGGAACACCAGCCCCAGAAGGTGGCGGCGATGGAGGGCAACTGGGAGACGGGGCCGAATGTCCCCCTCGTCCTCTTCGCGCTGCCGGACGAGGCCGCCCGCACCAACCATTTCGAGATCGGCATCCCCTCGGGCGCGTCGCTGATCCTGAAGCACGATCCCGCAGGCGTGGTGCCCGGCCTGAACGATTTCGTGGCCGAGGATGGCACCGTGCTGCACCCGCCCGTCGCGCCCGTCTTCTGGGGTTTCCGCGTGATGGTGGGCATCGGCATGCTGATGCTGGTCATGTCCTGGGCGGGGGCGTGGCTTCTGTGGAAGCGCGGGATGGACGGGATGCCGCGGCCCTACCTGATCGGCCTGACCGCCATGACCTTCTCGGGCTGGGTCGCCACGCTGGCAGGCTGGTACGTGACCGAGATCGGGCGCCAGCCGTGGCTGGTGCAGGGGGTGCTGACCACCGCCGATGCGGTCGGCCCCATCGCCAGCGGCATGGTGCTGACGACGCTTCTCGCCTACCTCGCCGTCTATGCGGCGCTGCTGGTGGCCTATGTCGGCGTGATCTTCCATCTGGCGAAAAAGGGCGCGGGCTTCACCCCGCCCCTCGCCCCTGCCCTGCAACCGGCGGAGTGATCCGATGTTCGACCCCGAGATGCTTCCCCTGATCTTCGCCGCGCTGATGGGCGTGTCGATCCTGCTCTATGTCGTGCTCGACGGCTTCGATCTGGGCGTGGGGCTGCTCTTCCCCTTCTCCGAACCCGACGAGCGGGACCGCATGGTCGCCTCCATCGGGCCGTTCTGGGATGCGAACGAGACATGGCTGGTGCTGGCCATCGGCATCCTGCTGGTGGCCTTTCCCGTCGCGCATGGCGCGATCCTGACCGCGCTTTACCTGCCCGTCGCGGTGATGCTGATCGGGCTGATCCTGCGCGGCGTGGCCTTCGAATTCCGCGCCAAGGCCCCGCTCACGCACAAGGGCCGGTGGGACGGGGCGTTCTTCGCCGGATCGCTGATGACGTCGATGTCGCAGGGCTTCATGCTGGGGCTTTACATCATGGGGCTGAACTGGGGCTGGGCCGAGGTCGCCTTTGCCACGCTCTGCGCGGGGGCGCTGACGGTGGCCTACAGCTTCATCGGCGCGGCATGGACGATCCTGAAGACCGACGGCGCGCTGCAGGTCAAGGCAGTGGGCTGGGCCAAGGGCGGCATCTGGGGTGTCGTGCTGGGGATGGGGGCGGTGTCGATGGCCACGCCCCTTGTCAGCCCGCGCATCTTCGACAAATGGTTCAGCTTTCCCGAAATCGTGGCGCTGGCCCCTTTGCCGCTGATGTC
>JBEEOG010000410.1:0-4362 GCA_041191745.1 Pseudomonadota bacterium
TCTCATAGGCCGTCATGCCCGTCTCGCGCTGGGGCACATTGTCCAGTTGCAACCGGATGCCAAGCCCGCCCTTGTCGCCCATCTCTACCGCCGAACAGGTCAGGCCCGCGGCCCCCATGTCCTGAATGGAAATCACCGCGCCGCTCGCCATCAACTCCAGACAGGCCTCCAGCAGCCGCTTCTCGGTGAAGGGGTCGCCCACCTGCACCGTCGGGCGCTTCTCCTCGATCGTGTCGTCGAATTCGGCCGATGCCATGGTCGCCCCGCCCACGCCATCGCGGCCGGTCTTCGCGCCCAGATAGACCACCGGCATCCCAACGCCCGACGCGGCGGAATAGAAGATCTTGTCGGCATCCGCCAATCCGGCGGCAAAGGCATTCACAAGGCAGTTGCCGTTATAGGCGCGGTGGAACCGCACCTCGCCCCCCACCGTCGGCACGCCAAAGGCATTGCCATAGGCGCCGATCCCCTCGACCACACCCTTCACGAGGTGCGAGGTCTTCGGATGCGACGGCTCCCCGAAAGACAGCGCATTCATCGCCGCAATCGGCCGCGCGCCCATGGTGAAGACATCGCGCAGGATGCCGCCCACGCCGGTGGCGGCGCCCTGGTAGGGCTCGATGTAGGAGGGATGGTTGTGGCTCTCCATCTTGAAGATGGCGGCCTGGCCGTCGCCGATATCGATCACGCCCGCATTCTCGCCCGGCCCGCAGATCACCTGCGGCCCCGTGGTCGGCAGCGTGCGCAGCCATTTCTTCGACGACTTGTAGGAACAATGTTCGTTCCACATCGCCGAAAAGATGCCGAGTTCCGTGAAGGTCGGCTCGCGCCCGATGATTTCCAGAATGCGCTGGTATTCGTCCGGCTTCAGCCCGTGGCTGGCGATCAGGTCGGGCGTCAGGCTGGGTTCGGTCATGGCGGCATCCCCTGTGGCATCGGTGGGCGACTTGCTTGCCCGCGCGTCTAAGCGAAAGGGGGCAGAAGGGAAAGGGGGGAAGCGGTTAGGGGCGGGGCGGCGGGTCGGGAAATTTCACCTTCTTCGCGCGCGTCTGTCGAAATCTGCACCGCTGCCGCGTCCTTGATCTAGGATGTCGGGCAAACGCGCCCGCTCCGCCCATGAAGGAAAGCCATACGCCATGAAATACATGCTTCTTCTCTATGCAGACCCGGCCAAGGAACCCAAGCCCGGCACCCCCGAATGGGATTCCTATCTGCAGGAATTCTTCACGGTGGGCGAAAGGACCAAGGGGATCGCCACCTTCCTTGCCGGTGACGGCCTGCAGCCGGTGGAGACCGCCACCAGCCTGCGCCTGCGCGGGGGCAGGCGCGAGACGATGGACGGCCCCTTTGCCGAGACGCGCGAACATCTGGGCGGCTTCTACCTGATCGAGGCCCCCGATCTCGATGCCGCGCTGGCCTATGCCGCCGAAATTCCGGTCGCGCGGATCGGCACGGTCGAGGTGCGGCCGGTGATGGAGTACTGATGACACCGCAGCAGGCGCTCGACCAATCTCTGCGCCACGACAGGGGCCGCCTCGTCGCGGCCCTTGCCTGCCGCCTTGGCGATGTGCAGCGCGCCGAGGATGCCTTGCACGAGGCTGCCGCATCGGCCCTGATCCATTGGGCGCGGGGTGTTCCCGCCCGACCGGAGGCATGGCTCTTGCGCGTTGCGCTGCGCAAGGCCATCGACGCCTTCCGCCGCGAGCGTACCGCCGAACGCCACGCCGCCGCGATGGAAAGGCTTGCCGGGGAAGAGGCCGCGCTGGACGACCGCCCCGCGATTCCCGATGACCGTCTGGCCCTGATCTTCGCCTGCTGCCACCCCGCGCTGGAGCCGAAAAGCCGCGTCGCGCTGACCTTGCGCAGCGTCTGCGGGCTGAGCACGGCGGATATCGCGCGCGCCTTCCTCGATTCCGAGCCCGCGATGGGCCAGCGCCTGTCGCGCGCCAAGGCCAAGATCGCCAAGGCGGGCATCCCGTTCGCCATCCCGGGGGCCGAGGAGTGGGACCCGCGGCTGTCGGCGGTGCTGGCGGTGGCCTATCTGATTTTCACCACGGGCTATGCCGAAGGGCCCGACGATGCCCGCGACCTTGCTGCCGAGGCGATCTTCCTGATGCGCCTGATCCTTCACCTGCGCCCCGACGAGGCCGAGGTGGAAGGCGCGCTGGCGCTGATGCTTCTGACCGATGCCCGCCGCGCGGCGCGCAGCGGCCCCGATGGCGCGACCGTCCCCCCTGCCGCGCAGGACCGCCGCCTGTGGGACGCGGAAAAGATCGACGAGGGTCGGGCGCTCTTGTCGCGGGCCTTTGCGCGGGGCAGGGCGGGGCCCTTCTGCCTGAAGGCCGCGATTGCCGATTGCCACATGGCCGAAGCCGGCCCCGACTGGCCGCAGATCGCGGCGCTTTACGACCTTCTCTACCGGATGGAACCGACGCCCGTGATCGCGCTGAACCGTGCCGTCGCCTTGGCCGAAACCGGCGATGCGCCGCGCGCGCTGGCGCAGGTCGAAGCGCTTGGCCCCGAACTGGCGGAGTATCAGCCCTTTCACGCCGCGCGGGCCGCGCTTCTGGCGCGTGTGGGGCGCATCGGCGACTCGCGCGCGGCCTATGACCTTGCGATCCGTCTTGCTGCATCTGCGAAGGATGCCGCCTTTCTGCGCAGGGCGCGGGAAAACCTGCCCGCCTGACAGGCAGGGGCGGAACCCGCCGCCCCCTTGGCGCGAAAGTAAAAAAAAGGCCGAGCAAGAAGCTCGGCCATAGTCCAACAGGGAGGTATGAGGCGGCAAGAGAGTGTCTCGATCACCGCCTCGGGGATGCATCTATGTTGCCTTTGCCCGTCGCGCAAGGGCGGGGATGTCGCATGTGCGGCAAAGCCGCCATGCATCCCGTGCATAGCTGCCGTTCAGGCCGCCTGATCGCCTGTCTGGCGCTTGCGGTAGGTGAAGATTTCCTCGGTCACGAAATCGCGGAAGGCGGCCACGCGCTTGGAATGGCGCAGCTCTTCGGGATAGGCGAGGAAGACCGGAACCTCGCCGCTTTCGGTGTCGGGCAGGACGCGCACCAGATGGGGGAAATCCTCGGTGATGTAATCGGGCAGGACGCCGATGCCGATATGGTTCAACACGCCCTGCAGCACGCCGAAATAGTTGTTCACCGTCAAGGTCGAGGGGATGTCGTTCGACATCAGCTGCTGGACAAGGCTTGCCCCCGCCGCCACCTGCGCCGTGCCCGGATGCTGGGCGATCAGGCGGTGGTGGTTGAAATCGGCCATGCCTTCGGGCGTGCCGTTCTGCGCCAGATATTCCGGCGTCGCGTAAAGCCGCATGCGGATGTTCATCAGCCGCTTGCGGATCAGGTCGGCCTGTGACGGCTCTTTCATGCGGATGGCCACGTCGGCCTCGCGCATGGGCAGGTCGAGCACGCGCTCTTCCAGCATCAGGTCGATCTTCAGGCCGGGATATTTCTTGTAAAGCGCCGCAAGCCGTGGGGCGAGCCAGAGCGTGCCGAAGCCCATGGTCGTGGTCACGCGCAATTCGCCGAACACCTCGTCCTCGCTGTCGCGGATGCGCGCGGCGGTGGCGTCCAGCCGCTTGACCATCTGGGTCGTGGCGTCGAACAGCAGCTCTCCCTGTTCGGTCAGGATCAACCCGCGCGCGTGGCGGTGGAACAGCGTGACGTTCAGGCTTTCCTCCAGCGCGCGGATCTGGCGGCTGACGGCGGATTGCGACAGGTGCAGCACCTCGCCCGCATGGGTCAGGCTGCCCTTGTCGGCAACCGCATGGAAAATCCGCAACTTGTCCCAGTCCATCGACGGTCGGTCCCTGTCAGCCCCATGTTCACGCTAACATGGCTGCGCCTATCTAAGTGCTTTTTTCTGCGTGTAAATCCGCGCGGGGGCGGATTTTCTGCAGGCTTGCGGCGAATGTGCCGCAGGCGCGGGCCAAGGACGCTTGCATCTTCCGCAGGCAGGCCATCCGGCCTATGATCGGGGCGCGTAACGAAAAGGCCCGCCAAGCGGGCAGGGGGCAGGCATGGCGGTCGGTATCTTCGATTCGGGTCTGGGTGGCCTGACGGTTCTGGATGCCGTGGCGCGGCGCCTGCCCGATGTGCCCTTTGTCTATCTGGGCGACAATGCCCATGCGCCCTATGGCGTGCGCGATGCCGAGGATATCTTCCGCCTGACCTGCGCCGCGACCGAACGGCTCTGGGCCGAGGGCTGCGATCTGGTCATCCTTGCCTGCAACACGGCCTCCGCCGCCGCGCTGAAGCGGATGCAGGAGACATGGGTGCCGCCGAACAAGCGGGTGCTCGGCGTCTTCGTGCCGCTGATCGAGGCGCTGACCGAACGGCAATGGGGCGACAA
>JBEEOG010000411.1:0-12983 GCA_041191745.1 Pseudomonadota bacterium
GGTCCCCGATTCCGTTCCCGTCATCGGGCCGTCGCGGGGCGGGGCGGATGTGCTGCATGCCTATGGTCACGGCCATATCGGCCTGACGCTGGCCCCGATCACCGCCCGCATCATCGCCGACCTGATCGCAGGCCGCGCGCCCGAGGTGGAGCTGCGCCCCTATCTTCCCGCGCGGTTCTAGCGTTGGGCAGGGCAGGGCCGCGGACGCTCCGCCCGCCCTTGGCCGTGCGAGCCCATGCAAAAAAGGCCCGAAGCAGCGCTTCGGGCCTTTTCGGGTGCAAGGGGGCGGTGCGGATCAGACGACCCGTTCGACCATCATCTTCTTGATCTCGGCAATCGCCTTGGCGGGGTTCAGCCCCTTGGGGCAGGTCTTGGCGCAGTTCATGATCGTGTGGCAGCGGTAAAGCTTGAAGGGATCCTCCAGCGCGTCCAGACGTTCCGGCGTCGCCTCGTCGCGGCTGTCGATGATCCAGCGATAGGCATGCAGCAGCGCCGCCGGCCCCAGATACTTGTCGCCGTTCCACCAGTAGGACGGGCAGGAGGTGGAGCAGGAGGCGCACATCACGCATTCATAAAGCCCGTCGAGTTTCTTGCGATCCTCGATCGACTGGCGCCATTCCTTGGCGGGGCGGTTCGTCTTGGTTTCCAGCCACGGCATGATGGAGGCATGCTGGGCGTAGAAATGCGTCAGGTCCGGAATCAGGTCCTTGATCACCGGCATGTGCGGCAGCGGATAGATCTTCACGTCGCCGCGGATCTCGTCCAGCCCATAGATGCAGGCCAGCGTGTTGATCCCGTCGATGTTCATCGCGCAGGAGCCGCAGATCCCCTCGCGGCAGGAGCGGCGGAAGGTCAGCGTCGGGTCGATCTCGTTCTTGATCTTGATCAGCGCGTCCAGAACCATCGGGCCGCACTTGTCCATGTCGATGAAATAGGTGTCCACCCGCGGGTTTTCGCCGTCATCGGGGTTCCAGCGGTAGATCTGGAACTTGCGCACGTTTTTCCCTTCCGGCTTCGGCCATGTCTTGCCGGTGCGGACCTTGGAGTTCTTGGGAAGCGTGAACTGGACCATTCTTCTGTTCCTTTCGACGGCTGGCCCGCGTCAGCGGCGGGCTTGCAAGGTGTGGCGCGGGCGGCGGGGCATCGTCATCCCCTCCAGTCCGGGCGCATGTAGAGCGGCAGCCGCGGGGGCTGGCCGGATTTCCGGTAGACGCAGGAATCGTAGATCGCCGAAGGATCGCGCCCCGCGATGTAATCGGACGAGATTTCCAGCTTGATGTTCGAGGCCACATTGCCATCCGACGCGATGCCAAGGCCGACCTCGCCCCGCGGTCCGGCGGCAAGGCGCGCGCGGTCATAGCACAGGCGTTCGGCCTGTTCGACGCTGACGGGGCCGCAGGCGGCCAGCGTCGCGGGCAGAAAAAGCGACAGGGCCAGCGCGCGCATGGTCAAAGCCCCCCCAGAACGGGCACCGGCAGGCCCGAGCCGCGGATGCAGCCCTGCGTCTCCGGCCGCGACAGGATGCCCGCCACCGTGGCGACAGTCGAGCTTCCGGCATAGACGCCCACATAGCGCAGCAGCGCCTGCACCTCGTCGGGGCGGGCGTTGGTCACGATGCAGCGCGTCACGCCCAGCGCCTGCGGTTCGGTCAGCGCGTCATCGACGATCGGGCGCACCACGGTTTCGGCGGTGCGGCGGCTCATCCGGTCGGCCATGTCGCGCGGGGAACAGGCGGCGAGGGTGCCCAGCACCAGAAGGGCGGTCAGGGTTCGGGTCATGGGACGCTCCGTTACAGGATGCGCCAAGGATGGGTGCGCCATCCCCCTGCCGCAAGCGGCATGGCCACGGGCGGCGGCTTTCTGCACCCGCCCGCGAGTCCGGGGCGCAGGCCGCAGGCGGGCGCGTCCGGGTCCTTGCGGACCGGACGGCCAGACCGTCGGGCGGGCCTGCGCGGCCACGGCTCAGAACTTCCGCTCGGCGGGGGCGATCTTCTTCAGGCTGATGCCGCCCTGATCCTCGGGCGTCAGGGGATCGACATGGACCCCGCGATAGCCCAGCGTGCACTTGTCGCCATCGACCCATGCCAGCGTGTGCTTGCGCCAGTTGGCATCGTCGCGGTTCGGGTGATCCTCGTGCGCGTGCGCCCCGCGCGATTCCGTGCGGGCATGGGCGCCATAGATCGTGGCCAGTGCGTTCGGCATCAGGTTCGCCAGTTCCAGCGTCTCCATCAGGTCGCTGTTCCACACAAGGCTGCGGTCGGTGACCTTCACGTCGCCCATGCGGCCGGCGATGGCGGTCATCTTGCGTTCGCCATCGGCCAGCGTCTTTTCGGTGCGGAAGACGGCGGCATCGGACTGCATGGTCTTTTGCATCTCGAGCCGCAGATCGGCGGTCGGGATCGCGCCGTTGGCATGGCGGAGCGTGTCGAAGCGGTGCAGCGCCTTGTCCACCTCGGCGCGGTTCACCGGACGGTTGGCCTCTTTCGGATCGACGATCTGGCCCGCGCGGATGGCCGCGGCGCGCCCGAAGACCACGAGGTCGATGAGCGAGTTCGACCCCAGACGGTTCGCGCCATGCACGGAGGCGCAGCCCGCCTCGCCCACGGCCATCAGGCCGGGGAAGATGGCGTCGGGGTTGTCCGCCGTGGGGTTCAGCACCTCGCCCCAGTAGTTGGTGGGGATGCCGCCCATGTTGTAATGCACCGTGGGCAGGACGGGGATCGGGTCCTTGTGCAGATCGACGCCGGCGAAGATGCGCGCGCTTTCGGTGATGCCGGGAAGGCGCAGTTCCAGCGTTTCGCGCGGCAGGTGGTTCAGGTGCAGGTGGATGTGGTCGCCATTTGCGCCGGCACCACGACCTTCACGGATCTCCATCGTCATGCAGCGGGACACATAGTCGCGCGGCGCAAGATCTTTGTAATGGGGCGCATAACGCTCCATGAAGCGTTCGCCGTTGGCGTTGGTCAGATAGCCGCCCTCGCCCCGCGCGCCTTCGGTGATCAGGCAGCCAGAGCCGTAGATGCCGGTCGGGTGGAACTGCACGAATTCCATGTCCTGCAGCGGAAGGCCCGCGCGCGCCACCATCCCGCCGCCGTCGCCGGTGCAGGTATGGGCCGAGGTCGCGCTGAAATAGGCGCGGCCATAGCCGCCCGTCGCCAGCACCACCATCTTGGCGTTGAAGACATGGATCGTGCCGTCGTCGAGCTTCCACGCCACGACGCCAGTGCAGGCGCCGTCGGTGATGATCAGGTCGATGGCGAAGTATTCGATGAAGAATTCCGCGTTGTTCTTCAGCGACTGGCCGTAAAGCGTGTGCAGGATCGCATGCCCCGTGCGGTCGGCCGCGGCGCAGGTGCGCTGCACGGGCGGGCCTTCGCCGAATTCGGTCGTGTGGCCGCCGAAGGGGCGCTGGTAGATCTTGCCCTCTTCGGTGCGCGAAAACGGCACGCCGTAATGTTCCAGCTCGTACACCGCCTTGGGCGCTTCGCGGGCGAGGTATTCCATCGCGTCCGTGTCGCCCAGCCAGTCCGACCCCTTGACGGTGTCGTACATGTGCCACTGCCACGAATCCGGCCCCATGTTGCCGAGGGAGGCCGCGATGCCGCCCTGCGCGGCGACGGTGTGGCTGCGCGTCGGGAAGACCTTGGTCACGCAGGCCGTGCGAAGGCCCTGTTCGGCCATGCCCAGCGTGGCGCGCAGACCCGCGCCGCCCGCACCCACCACGACCACGTCATAGTCATGCACTTCGTAAGGATAGGCAGTCATGTCGAACCCTTCAGAGCGCGATGCGGACAAGGGCGTAAAGCCCCGTCGCCATCACGGCATAGGACAGCGAGATCGCGCCGATCACCAGCGCGTGGCGCGTGGCGCCGTGGGAATAGTCCTCGATCATCGTCTGGGCGCCCGCCGCGAAATGGCGCATGCCGACGACAAGGACGAGGCCCGTCAGGATCGCGGGAAAGGGGCGCGCGAAGGTGTCGAGCACCGCCTGATGCCCCTGCCCCAAGGCCGAGCCGAAGATGTAGACCCAGAACGGGATCATGATCGCCAGCGCGATCGAGGAGACATGCATGAACCACATGTGCTCGGTGCCGGAGCGGGCCGAACCCTTGCCCACGGCGCGTTTGCGGTCGGTCAGATAGCGCATCGCTTCCCCCTTACACGACGAGGATGGTGAGGAGGGTCAGCACGACCGACCCGATGACGACCGCCCAGCCCAGCTTTTCGGCGGTGGGGATGTCGAGCCCGCGGCCCGCGTCGAAGATCCAGTGCCGCACACCGGCAAGGTAGTGGTACCACAGCGCCCAGGCCGACAGCGTGAACACGAGATCGCCGAACCATGACGTCACGACCGCATCGGCCAGCGCGAAATACTCGGCCGAGGTCGCCGCCGCCAGAAGCCACCAGACCGCCAGAAGCGTGCCGACGATCAGCCCGTTTCCGGTGATGCGCGTCAGGATCGAGGTGATCGAGGTCAGCTGCGGGCGGTAATACGGCCCGATCATGAATGGAGACAGGGGTCTTTCGACCCGCTTGGGTTCGGCCATCACGGTTCCCTTCGTCGCTGGCAGGCCCGTCCGTGCGATCAGGAACGGCCGGGGCGCGCTTCGATTTATTTATTGCCCTGAATAGCGGCTTTTCCGCCCAAGTCACGCGCTACGACGCCGCATTTGCGGCCTGTTTGCGGTAACGGGGCGTTTTTGTGCCGTTTGTGATCACGAATTTTCGACGTGTGATCACAGTGCGCGCGTGATCCGCCGCGCTGCGGAACGGCCCCGCCGCAATGCCGACTCGGCCGCGCGGCTATTGCGAGAGGGCGAGCTGATAGGCCCAGTCCGCCAGTTCGCTGCACATGGTGATGCCGGTGACCGAAGGGTCGTAGAAGGCGTTGGCCATGTCGCAGGTCCCGTAGGTGACGGTCAGTTCGCGCGGCAGGGACATGACGGTGTTCAGATAGTCCACCTCGTCCTTCAGCACGGCGGCGAAGGGGTCTTCCTCGGGCGCGGGGCCGGTCCAGACAAGCGATGTCCCCGCCCCCGCCTCGTAGGCTTCGTCGAGGTAGGGGCCCCATGACCGGTTCGCCAGATCGAATTCGTCGGGGCAGGTCACCGCCCGCTCTTCCGGCAGGCCGAGTTCGATCGCCACCGCCTCGCGCGTGTCGGGGGATGCGCCGTACCACAGGCAGACATAGGTGAAATAGCGCCGGTCATCGGGCGAATGGACGCCGTAGTTCAGCGGGATCTCCTCGCCCTCGGCGGTGGCGGCAAGGTTCGCCGCCCAGAAACCCGCCGCCGCGCGCAGCTTGGCCTCCGACGAGGCCTCGTCCCACAACTCGTTGATCAGAAGCGCCGAAAGCACATCGGCGGCATCCTCTTCCAGACCCAGCACGGGCGGTTCGAGGATGTCGATCAGCGCGTGTCCCAGTTCGTGGTAGAACACCGTCACCATCGCGTCCTGCGCCATGGATAGCGCCATGTCGTCATCGACGGGCGGCGCGTCAGCGGCCGGCGGAGATGTGGACCACACCCCTTCGGCATGGGCCGGAAGGGCAAGCGACAGGGCCAGAACAGCGGGTACGAGTGACCTGAACATGGCGCGATATTGGCCAGAAGCGCCGCGCCGATCAAGGCCCCCGAACGCGGCCCGTCAGACCGGCACCAGCGCCCAGTAATCCAGATCGAGCAGAACGTCGGGAAGGTATTTCCCCGCGTCATCCTTCAGCGCGAAAGGTGCCGCGCCGTGACGCACCGCGACCAGCCGCAGGCGCAGAGCGCCGACGCCCGGGACCGCGGTCTCGGTGCGGTCCAGCACCTCGGACCAGGCCCGGACGGTATCGCCCGCGAAACAGGGATTGGCATGGGCGCCCGCGTTCAGCGCGACGACCATCTGGGCATTGGCCAGCCCGTTGAAGGACAGCGCGCGCGCCATGCTGATGACATGGCCGCCATAGATCAGCCGCTTGCCATCGTCGCGGAAGGTCGCGTCGAAATGCACCTTGGCCGTGTTCTGCCACAGGCGCGTGGCCTGCATGTGCTCGGCCTCTTCGATCGTGACGCCATCGACGTGGTCGATCCGTTCGCCCACGGCATAATCGCCCCAGCGGTGACGCTCGCCCGCCAGCGCGAAATCATAGCCCGCAAAGGTCAGGCCCTTCGGCACGACCAGCGCATCGGGCGCGACGACGGGCGACAGGGCGGGCACCACCGCATCGGGCGCGGGGGCGTCGATGCGGTTCTTCCGCACCATCACCCAGCGGACATAGTCCAGCACCGCCTCGCCCCGCTGGTTCAGCCCGCGCGTGCGGACCCAGACGACGCCGGATTTGCCGTTGGAGTTTTCCTTCAGCCCGATCACGGTGGATTCCGACCGCAGCGTATCGCCGGGCCAGACGGGGGCCAGCCAGCGCCCCTCGGCATAGCCAAGGTTGGCGACCGCGTTCAGACTGATGTCGGGCACCGTCTTGCCGAAGACGGTATGGAAGGCGATCAGGTCATCGACCGGCGCGGCGGGCAGGCCGCAGGCGCGGGCGAATTCGTCCGACGAGTAAAGCGCGTGCCGCGCGGGATAGAGCGCGTGGTAAAGCGCCCGCTCCCCGCCCGAAATGGTGCGCGGGACGGCATGGATGATCACCTCGCCCAGACGGTAGTCTTCGAAAAAGCGGCCGGGGTTGGTTTTCATCGCAAAGCTCTCGCAGGGTTCGGGGAAGGAAGCGCCCCCGCCTCCGGCGGGGGCAAGGGCGGGGGCGCGGGGGCCTATTGCTCGCCCAGCTTGATGTCGGGGCTGTAGTCGCCCGGCACCTCTTTCACCACGGCCTGCCCGCAGCGCATCACGCCGCGCGCCGCGTCAAAGGCATAGGTGGGTGCGCCATGCAGCGCCCAGCCCTTGTTCAGGGCTGCCGTCACCTTGTGGCAGAAGGCCGAGGTGTCGTCGTCGGACAGGAAACGGTAAAGCTTCATCTCATCCCCAGGGCTGAACGCCCAGCCAGTTGTGGATCAGCATCACCACGACCACGGCAACCACGGTCGCGCCGATGGCGACGAATTCCTTGTAGGCGGGGCGCGGCGCGGGGGGCGTCCAGTCGGGCTGGGCGCGGTTGATCACGATCACCTCGACCACCGCCCAGGCGAGCAGGCCGCCGAACAGCACGAAAGAGGCCGCATCCCCATTGGCGATCAGGTGCGCGACGGCCCATGTCTTGAAGCCCGTCAGCTGCGGGTGGCGCACCTTGCGCGCAAGCCATGTCTTCGACCCGTCGGCGGCATAGAAGTAGAAGGCCAGCACCATCAGCAGATTGTTGATCCCCACCAACGCGGGGTGGCGGTCCCACCACGGGTATCCCGCCGCCTTGGCCTGACCATAGCCGAAATACATCAGCACCACGGACAGGATCAGCGCGACCGCGACCAGCCCCTTGCCCGCATTGCCCATGCGCGCCCGCGCATCCGGCGCGATCCGTTTGAAAAGATGCGCGCCCCACCAGAGCGCGAGTCCGAGGAAAAGAAGCGTCACGGGCAGAACCTCCTGCTGGCTGCGTTGCGGCGCAGCCTGCCCCTATTCGGCCAGCGCCGCAATCGCCTCGGCCTTGGCGAGCACGGCCTTGGCGGTGACGATGTGCAGGTTCTCGACGATCCGGCCATCGACGACGGCGACGCCCTGCCCCTGCGCCTGCGCCTCGGCGAAGGCCTCGATCTGGCGGCGGGCCAGCGTCACCTCGGCCTCGGACGGGGCAAAGGCCGCGTTGGCGATCTCCAGCTGCGCGGGGTGGATCAGCGTCTTGCCGTCAAAGCCCATGTCGCGGCCCTGTTCGCATTCGGCGCGCAGGCCCTCGTCATCCTTGAAGGCGTTGTAGACGCCATCCACGATCACGCGGCCCTGCGCGCGGGCGGCCAGCAGGCACAGGCCCAGCCCCGTCTGCAGCGCCAGACGGTCGGGGCGGAAGCGGCTGCCCAGTTCCTTGGCCAGATCGTTGGTGCCCATCACCATCCCCTCAAGCCGCGGATGGGCGGCGATGGCGGCGGCGTTCAGCATGCCGGCGGCGGTTTCCATCATCGCCCAGAGCGGCTTTTGCCCCGCCACGGCCGCGACGGCATCCAGATCGGCGGGCTGGCTGACCTTGGGCACGAGGATCGCATCCGCCCCCGCGTGGCGCGCAAAGGCCGCCGCATCCGCACGCCCCCATTCGGTGTCGAACCCGTTGATCCGCAAGATCCGCGCCCGCGCGCCATAGCCGCCTTCGTCCAGCGCGCGCGCCAGCGTGGCCCGCGCGGCCACCTTCTCGTCCGGCGCGACGGCGTCTTCCAGATCGAAGATGATCGCATCGGCGGCAAGATCGCGCGCCTTTTCCAGCGCCCGCTCTTTCGACGCGGGAATATAGAGGACGGAGCGGTAGGGGCGCTGCTGGGTCATGATTCTTCCCGACGTAACTTTCTTGCGCGACAAGGCACCATTCCGACACAATCGGCAAGCGCAAATTCGCTGCATTGCAGAAAAGTCGCAGCACCCCCGCACGCGGCGTTAACTGCCCGCTCACCCTCGCGGCCCAGCCTTGGCCCTGCCGCGCCAGTCCGGCGCGCCCATGGTGGAGCTTCCGATGACCCGCAGCGCCTTCCTCCTCTCCCTCCTTCCGCTCGTTCCCGTCGGCGCGCAGGCCGCACCGCAATGCGCCCCCCGTCCGCAAGTGCTGGAAATCCTCGCCGACCGCTTCGGCGAAGGCCGCCGCGCCATCGGACTCGCCGCCGATGGCAGCGTGATGGAGATCTTTGCCGCGCCTTCGGGCACATGGTCGCTGACCGTCACCCTGCCCGACGGGCGCACCTGCCTGCTTGCCTCGGGCAGCGATTTCGAGGCGATGGACGAAACCCCGCCCGCAGGCACGCCCAGCTGATCTCCCCATCCCCTTCGCCCAAATATCCGCGGGTGGGGTCGGGGGAGGGTGGCAAACCCTCCCCCCTGAGCCGGAGCGGAGGCGGAGGCGAGGGAAAAGGCTCCGGCGCGCCTGCGCGCCGTCCGCATGGATCGCGCCCTAGATCGCCGCCACGCCATCCCAGACAAGCTTGGCCGAGATCAGCAGCAGCGCCCATGTCACCAGCCGGAAGAACAGCGCCTCGGGCAGCAGGCGCACAAGCCGGACACCGGCGAGGACCGCCAGCGCGGCGGCGGGCATCAATAGCACCGCGACATGCAGGTTCTGCGCCGAGAACTGGCCGAGGGCATAGTAGGGCACCAGCTTGATCGCGTTCACATAGGCGAAGGCGATGGTGGATGTTCCGGCGAAGACGGTCTTCGTCAGGTTCAGGGGCAGGGTATAGACCTGATAGGGCGGCGCGCCCGAATGGCTGACAAAGGATGTGAAGCCCGTCAGCGCGCCCCAGAACAGGCCCTTGCCGACCTCGGGCCGGCGCGGGGTCAGGTCCATCTTCGGGCGCAGGATCAGGTTCAGCGCGAAGGCCGCCCCGATCAGTCCGACCAGCACGGTGACCCAGGCTTCGGGCACCACGGTCGCCGTCGCCCAGCCGACGCCCACCCCCGCCGTCATCCCCGGGATCAGGATCGCCAGCACCCGCGGGTCGAAGTCGCGGCGATAGGCCCAGAGGCCGAAGATGTCGGACACGACATAGACCGGCAGCAGAAGCCCCGCCGCCGTGACCGGAGAGATCGACAGCGCCAGCACCGGCACGCCCAGCATTCCGACGACAGGAATGCCGCCCTTGCCCATGCCGACCAGCACCGCCGCCGCCACCGCCGCCAGCCAGAAGCCCGTGCCCTCCATCCCGTTCCTCCCCGCGACCTGCCTGCCGGTTTAGCGCAAACAGGGCGGTGCGGCCAGCGCACCCAGCCATTTGCCGCATGCCACGGCATACCGTAACGCTTGCCAGACGGGCGTTACGGGCGTAGCAACGCGCCCGACTCAATCGGGGCGCAGGCCCGCGCCCCCTGCAAAGCGGGAGACCTTTCCATGGCACGACCCAAGATCGCCCTCATCGGCGCCGGTCAGATCGGCGGCACGCTGGCCCACCTGACCGCCATCAAGGAACTTGGCGACGTGGTGCTGTTCGACATCGCCGAAGGCACCCCGCAGGGCAAGTCGCTGGACATCGCCCAGTCCGGCCCGTCCGAAGGCTTTGACGCCGTGATGAAGGGCACCAACGACTACGCCGACATCGCGGGCGCGGATGTCTGCATCGTGACCGCCGGCGTGCCGCGCAAGCCGGGCATGAGCCGCGACGACCTGCTGGGCATCAACCTCAAGGTCATGAAATCGGTGGGCGAGGGCATCAAGGCCCATGCCCCGAACGCCTTCGTCATCTGCATCACCAATCCGCTCGATGCGATGGTCTGGGCGCTGCGCGAATTCTCGGGCCTGCCGCATCACATGGTGGTGGGCATGGCGGGCGTGCTCGACTCGGCCCGTTTCCGCCACTTCCTGTCGGTGGAATTCGGCGTGTCGATGCGCGACGTGACGGCCTTCGTGCTGGGCGGCCACGGCGACACGATGGTGCCGCTGACCCGCTATTCCACCGTGGCGGGCATCCCGCTGCCCGACCTTGTGAAGATGGGCTGGACGACGCAGGAAAAGCTCGACGCCATCGTCCAGCGCACCCGCGACGGCGGGGCCGAGATCGTGGGCCTGCTGAAGACCGGATCGGCCTTCTACGCCCCCGCGACCAGCGCCATCGAGATGGCCGAGGCCTACCTGAAGGACCAGAAGCGCGTCCTGCCCTGCGCGGCCTATGTGAAGGGCGCCTACGGCCTTGACGGGCTTTACGTCGGCGTGCCGACCGTGATCGGCGCGGGCGGGATCGAACGTGTCGTGGCGATCGAACTGAATGCCGACGAACAGGCGATGATGACCAAGTCGGTGGATGCGGTGAAGGGCCTCGTCGCGGCCTGCAAGGGCATCGACCCCTCGCTCGCCTGATCCGCGACCGCCTTGCACGGAACGGTTGAATGCGCGCCCCCGGGCGCGCATTCTGCGTTTCGCGGGCCCGATGGCGCGGCCCGATCAGATGCAGGTGATTTCGATGAACGGATGTCTTCCTCTGGCCACGGCGCTGGCCCTGTCCGCCCTGTGCGCCCTGCCCGCCGCCGCGCAGGATATCTCGGCCGAAATCGCCACGGCGGGCCTGACCGCGACCGAGGCGCGGTTGGCCGCCCTGCCCGCACCCGCGCCCGCCGAACGCTTCGCCCTTGGCGGGGTGCGCTTCCTGCGCGCCATCGAAGGCACGTTCCAGACGCGCTACCGCTCCGGCCTGCAGGACCCGACGGGGATGGTCCCCCTGCTGCGGCTGGATCAGGGATCGGCCCCCGATGCGGTCTTTGCGCCCGGCGATGTGGCGCAGTTGTTCCGCGAGGCGTCCGACGGGCTGGCGGCCGCGCGCGCGCCGCTCGACGGGTTGGCGGGGGGCGCGGAATTCGCGCTTGAAATCCGTCTGGCGGACCTGTGGTTCGACGTGAACGCCGACGGCGCACGAACGCCGGACGAGGATCTTTTGCCGCTGGTCGGGCCCGCCGTCATGGGCTGGCGCTGGTTTGACCGCGACCCAGCCGCCCCCGCCCCCGTGATCCGCTTCGACCGCGCCGATGCGGCGTGGCTTGCGGCCTATACCCATCTGTTGCAGGGCGTGGCCGATCTGGTGCTGGCCTATGATCCGACCGATGCGCTGACCCGTGTCGCGGCGTCGCAGGCGGCGATGGACGCGATTGCCCCGCCCGTCTTCGAAGAGATGTTCCAGTTGACCCCCGCCGTGGATGCGATCTGGGTCATGCTCGAAGCGCTGGAGCAGGAGCCGGATGCCGCCCGCATGGCATCCGCCCGCGACCATTTCCTTGCGATGGTGGCCGAGAACCGGACGTTCTGGGCCACGGTCGCGCAGGAAACCGATGACGACGCGGAATGGCTGCCGAAGGATGGCCAGACGTCGGCACTGGGTCTGCAACTGCCCGCCGGCACGGGCGCGACATGGCTGGCCGTTCTGGCCGATGGCGAGGCGCTTCTGAAGGGCGAGAAGCTGGTGCCCTATTGGCGGATGTCCGAAGGGGGCGGCGTCAATCTGGCCCGCGTCTTCAGCGAACCGCGCCCCGTCGACCTGAAGGACTGGATTCAGGGCGAGGGCGCGCTGCCCTATCTGGACAAGGGCCCGCTGGTCAGCGGCGAAAGCTGGAACAGCTTTTCGGCCATGCTGGGCGGGGATGCGATGCTGTTTGCCATCTGGCTGAACTGACAGGCATCGGGGGGCCGCCCCCCGTTGACTTCCCCCCTGCCCCGCCGCCAGATCGGCAGGACAGGAGAGATGCCATGACCGCCACTGCCCCCGACCTGACCCGCGACCTCGAGGACCGTCTGGTCCGCTATTGCGCCATCGACACGCAAAGCGATGCCGATAGCCCCAGCCAGCCCTCGACCGCGATCCAGCTGGCGCTGGCGCGGCTGCTGGAGCGCGAGCTGACCGGAATGGGTGCCGCGGACGTGCGGATCACCGACTATGGGGCGGTTCTGGCCACGATCCCCGGCACCGTGGCGGGGCCGGTGGTGGGGTTTCTGGCCCATATGGACACCGCGCCGCAATTCAACGCGACCGGCGTCAAGCCCCGCGTGATCCGCGGCTACAATGGCGGCGCGATCACCTATCCCGATGCGCCCACGCTGGTGCTGACGCCCGAAATCTCGCCCCATCTGGCGGAAAAGCTGGGGCATGACATCGTGGTGGCCTCCGGCACGACCCTTCTGGGGGCGGATGACAAGGCGGGTGTGGCGGTGCTGATGTCCGTCGCGCGGTTCCTGCTGTCGGATACGGCGGTGCAGCACCCGACCCTGCGCCTTGCCTTCACGCCGGACGAGGAGATCGGGCGCGGCGTGGACAAGCGACTGCCCGCCGATCTGGGGGCCGACTTCGCCTTTACCTTCGATGGCGGCGCCGTGGGCGAGATCGAGTATGAAAGCTTTTCCGCCGATGGCGCGACGGTGCGGGTCAGGGGCGTGTCGAT
>JBEEOG010000412.1:0-6669 GCA_041191745.1 Pseudomonadota bacterium
CTACCGGCTGAAGGCGAAGTGGATGGGGCTTGAGAAGCTTCAGATCTGGGACCGCAACGCGCCTTTGCCGATCGAGACAAAGAAAACGACCGACTGGGACACGGCCACCCGCATCGTTCTGGATGCCTACGGTGCGTTTGACCCGCGCATGGCAGACCTCGCGAAGCCGTTCTTCGAGAAAGGCTGGATAGACGCGGGTGTGAAGCCCGGAAAGGCTCCGGGCGCATTCGCGCATCCGACGGTGACGACAGTGCATCCCTATGTGATGCTGAACTACCTCGGTAAAGCGCATGACGTGATGACGCTGGCGCATGAACTGGGCCATGGCGTGCATCAGGTTCTGGCCGCCGGTCAGGGGGAATTGCTGTCATCGACTCCGCTGACGCTGGCCGAAACGGCAAGCGTCTTCGGCGAGATGCTGACCTTCCGCAAGCTGCTCGATGGCGCGAAGACCCCCGCCGAGAGAAAGACCCTGCTCGCGGGCAAGGTCGAGGACATGATCAACACGGTCGTGCGCCAGATCGCCTTCTACGATTTCGAATGCAAGCTGCACGCCGCGCGGCGCGAGGGGGAACTGACCCCCGACGACATCAACGCGCTGTGGATGTCCGTGCAGGCGCAATCGCTGGGCGATGCCTTCGACTTCATGGACGGGTACGAGACCTTCTGGGCCTATATCCCCCATTTCGTCCATTCGCCCTTCTACGTCTATGCCTATGCCTTCGGCGACGGGCTGGTGAACGCGCTTTACGCCGCCTATGCCGACGGCCTGCCTGGGTTTCAGGAAAAGTATTTCGAGATGCTCAAGGCGGGCGGGTCGAAGCACCACAAGGAGCTTCTGGCGCCCTTCGGCCTCGATGCCAGCGACCCGAAGTTCTGGGACAAGGGCCTGTCGATGATCGCGGGCTTCATCGACGAGCTGGAGGCGATGGAGTGACCCTCCGGCGGCCCGTCAGGGCCGCCCGATCCCGAGCGCCGCGAAATCCGCGCCTTGGGCGGCCATGCGGTCCAGCACGCGGGGCAGGAAGGGGCGCGCGGCCCAGACGTTCTGGCGTCTGAGGAACCAGAACAGGAACGCCTCGAACGGCCAGTCCCGTGCGATGGCCTGATCGAGTGCGGCGGGCCAGTCGCTGGCCTGCCGCACGGTCACCGCGCAATGGTGCAGGTCCGACAGGCCGAACAGGATGGCCGGAACCCCGTGCAGCATCCCCTCGAGCGCGACCGAGGACGAGATGGAAACGGACACCGCCGCCCCGGCGAGGATGTCGTGCAGGTTGGCGTCGGTCACGCACACATCCGGATGACGTTCGGCCAGACGGGCGCAGATCTCGGCCGTCTCAAGCCCGAAGTTGCGGGGATGCGGCTTGACGACGACCCGCCGCCCGCGCGTTTCGGACAGCACGGTTTCGACCATCTGCAGCCCGTCCATGAACCGGCTGCGTTCCACGGGGTCTGACCAGTCCTGCAGGAAGACCGCGATATGGCCGCGACCGAACGACTCCCGCGTGGCAGGCTGGTCGTGGCGGCTCTGGCGTGTCACGACCCACTGTTCGCGCAGCAGCGCAACAAAGGCCGCGGCCTTGTCGCGCGGGATGGTTTCGGGGCGAAAGGGCATCCCTGCGATGCTGCTTTCGAAGAAGATGCCCATCGGATCGACGTAATGGAACCGGCCCAGATAGGCAGGCCCGAGGTTGAGGGCCTGCCGTCGCCGGATGTTTCCGTTATGGACGAAATCGAAACACGCCCCCTCCGGTCCGCGGCGCAGACGGTCGATGTCACGCTCCATCACCTCGGTCGTGGCACCGAGCGCGGCGAATTCATCCAGCAGGCGGCGGTAGAAGGTGGGCAGGCTTCCGTCTCCGCCCGGCAGCATGTGCGAAGGGACATGCAGCCTGACGGAAGCTGTCGTCAAAGACGGACCTCGGTCGCCACCGCAAAGGCCGTGTCGATCATGCGCTGGGTGCCCACCGTGAATTCCAGCGGGCAGGGATAGGGCGCGCCGCTGCGGATGGTTCGCCCGAAGTTTTCCACCTGCAGCTTGTAATGGTTGGCGGCGGGCCAGCGTTCGCTGGTCACGGTCTGGCCCTGATGCAGCTCGATCCGCGCCTCGGCGAAGAGGTTGGCGTTGAAGGGGCCATGGGCGACCTTCAAAAGGCCCTTGTCGCCGTGGAAGGTCACCTCCTGCCGGTTCTGCAGCCGCATCGACGTCATGGCGGTATAGGTCGCGCGGCCCATCGGCCCCACCATCATCGCGTCGAGTTGCGCCCAGACATCCACCCCGTTCTCGCGGATCATCCGGCAGGAGATGTCCTCGGCCTCGCCGCCCGAGACGAAGCGGGCGGAGCCGTAGGTATAGACCCCGATGTCGCGGATGCCGCCGCCGCCGGTTTCGGGGCGGTTGCGGATGTTTTCGGGCTCTTCCGCGTTGTTGTAGCTGAAGAAGGCGTCGATGTGGCGCAAGCGCCCGATGGCCCCGCCCTGCACCAGTTCGCGCGCGCGCAGCCACTGGGGGTGGTGGACGATCATGTAGGCCTCGGCCACCAGCAGGCCGGATGTGTCGCGCGCGGCGATCAGTTGCGCGATCTCGTCGGCCTGCATGGCGATGGGCTTTTCGGTCAGCACATGCTTGCCCGCCGCGATGGCCTTCAGCGTCCATTCGACATGGATATGGTTCGGCAGCGGGATATAGACCGCATCTATGGTCGGGTCGGCCAGCAGGTCGTCATAGCTGACCTGCTTCAGGCCGGGGTGGAAATCCCAGCCCGTCACCGTGCCGGGCTTCGACGTGGCAAGCGCCACGAGTTCGGCATTCTCGGCCATGTGGATGGCGGGGGCCATGTGTTCGCGGGCGAATTTGGCATTGCCCAGGACGCCCCAACGGACGGCTTTCATGACGGTGTCCTCCCCTGTCTTGCTGCGGGGCAGGCTAGGGGGTGGCGCGGGCGGCCGCAAGCGGGGATGGCGGGCGATGGAGGCAAAGGGCGCGCTCTGGTCCCTTGGGCATCGGGGCCATACCGGCCGCCGCTTTGGTTCCCTCCGCCGCCGCGGCGGCGTTGTCAGGCCAGCGGGCGGCAGACGCGCCGCCCCGACCCGCGTCAGGCCACGGGCGGGCGGCACCCGCGCGCCTGCGACACCGCCCTGCGGCGCGACAGGGTCGCCAAGGGGTCGACCTCAGGGCCCCTTCCGGTGCACCGTGGCCCCCCGCCGCCAAAGGAAGAGGATGGACACCAGATAGGCCACGGCCAGCGTCAGCAGCGTGACCCACGGATAGGTCAGCAGCGCCGCGACCACCGCCGCCCCGCCGACAAGGATGAAGCGCGCGTTTTCCGCCGCGACCGTCACCCGCTTGAGCGAGGGGGTGCGGATGCGGCTGATCATCAGCACGCCCATCCCGACCATCCAGAGCATGATCGCCTCGTTCGGCACCTGCACCCCGTTCCCGGAGGCAAAGGCGAAATACATCGGCACCAGCACCAGCATCGCCCCCGCCGGCGAGGGCACGCCGATAAAGCTGGTGCGTTCCGGCGCCTCTTGCCCCACCGGCGCGGCCTTGTTGCCCACGTTGAAGCGGGCAAGGCGCAGGATGCAGCAGACGGCATAGATCAGCACCGCGATCCAGCCGAGGCTGGCATCCCCCTTCAGCCCCCAGAGGTAGAGCACCAGCGCCGGCGTCACGCCGAAGTTCACGAAATCCGACAGGCTGTCGAGTTCGGCCCCGATGGCGCTTTCCGATTTCAGCATCCGCGCCAGCCGCCCGTCCAGCGCATCCAGCGCGGCGGCAAGGCCGATCAGCGCGATGGCCGTGCCGAACCGGCCATCCACCGCGAAGCGGATCGCCGTCAGACCGGAACAGAGCGCGAGGATCGAGACGAGGTTCGGCAGAAGCTGCAGGATGTGCATCTTGCGCCGTGGCGGCAGGTCGGGCGTTCCGTCGGCCATCGCCTCACTCCATCCGCGCCAGACGCTGCGGCGCAGGCTGGCCGAGGAAGGCGATCACCGTCTCGCCCGCCACGCAGGTCTGGCCCAGCGCCACCTGCGGCTCCACCCCGTCGGGCAGATAGATGTCGAGACGCGAGCCGAAGCGGATCAGGCCGAAGCGTTCACCCGTCCGCACCTCCTGCCCCTTGACCGCGAAGCACAGGATCCGCCGCGCGACCAGCCCCGCGATCTGCACCACCGCGATGGAGCGGCCGTCGGCCATCTCGATCCGGAGCGAGTTGCGCTCGTTGTCCACCGACGCCTTGTCGAGCGAGGCGTTCAGGAACTTGCCGGGGCGGTAGCTGATCTCGGTGATCTTGCCTGCGATGGGGGCGCGGTTCACATGGCAGTTGAAGACCGACATGAAGACCGACACGCGCATCAGCGCATCGGGGCCCATGCCCAGTTCCTCGGGCGGGACGGCGCGTTCGATCAGCGACACCACGCCATCGGCGGGGCTGACCATCAGGCCCGTATTCTGCGGCACGGCGCGCTTGGGATCGCGGAAGAAATAGTAGCACCAGACCGTCAGCCCGACACCGATCCAGCCCAGCGGATCCCAGATCAGGAAGAGCACCAGCGTCGCGGCGGCAAAGGCCGCGACGAATTTGATGCCTTCGCGGTGCATCGGCTTTATGAAGGTTTCGAGCATGGTCATGGGTCGGCTCCGGTTCGGGGGTCGTGTCGGCGTCAACCCTTGGCTGCAACCGGCAACGACACGTCATCACGCAACTGCGCCATCCGGCTGTGCCGGACCGCGCCTGAGCCGCGTGATAGCCGAAATGCGCCAAGGCGACCATCCCTGCCGCGCCCCTGCGGGAAACCCGCGGCAGGGCCGCGAAGGGCGGGTGCCCCGCCGCAGGGCGCGCACCTGTCGGCACCGTGCGGAAAGAAGAATTTTCGTCTGAAAATTCTTCGCCCCCCGGTCAGCCCGGGACGACCATGCCCTTGCCCTTGGCCAGTTCGCGCATGCGGTCCTGCAGTTTCTCGAAGGCCCGCACCTCGATCTGGCGGATGCGTTCGCGGCTGACCCCGTAGCTTTCCGACAATTCCTCAAGCGTCACGGGCGTTTCGGCCAGACGGCGCTGCATCAGGATGTCCTTTTCGCGGTCGTTCAGCACCGACAACGCCTGCGCCAGAAGCGCGCGGCGGGCGTCCATCTCGTCGCGTTCGGCATAGGATTCGGCCTGATCGCTGTCCTCGTCCTCGAGCCAGTCCTGCCACTGGGTCGATCCGTCACCGTCCGAACCGACGGTCGCGTTCAGCGATGCGTCCGACCCCGCCAGACGGCGGTTCATCTCCACCACCTCGTCCTCGGTCACGGAGAGGTCCTTGGCGATCTGGGCCACGTTTTCGGGGCGCAGGTCGCCTTCCTCCAGCGCGCCGACCTTGGCTTTCGCTTTCCGCAGGTTGAAGAACAGCTTCTTCTGCGCCGAGGTGGTGCCGAGTTTCACAAGGCTCCATGACCGCAGGATGTATTCCTGGATCGCGGCGCGGATCCACCACATCGCATAGGTCGCAAGGCGGAAGCCCTTTTCCGGATCGAAGCGCTTGACCGCCTGCATCAGGCCCACATTGGCTTCCGAGATCACCTCGGCCTGCGGCAGGCCGTAGCCGCGATAGCCCATCGCGATCTTGGCGGCGAGGCGCAGGTGGCTGGTCACGAGGCGATGCGCGGCCTTGGGGTCCTGGTGGTCCACCCAGGCTTTCGTCAGCATGTATTCCTCTTCCGGTTCGAGAAGCGGAAACTTGCGGATTTCCTGCATGTAGCGGTTCAGCCCCTGTTCGGGGCTGGGCGCGGGAAGGTTCTGGTAGGTGCTCATGTCGTGCCCCCTGATCTGGCCCCGACCTTCCTTCGAAGCATCGGGGACCGCCGAATGTAGGTATGTCCGGCGCCTGCGACAAGGATAGCGCGCGAACCCCTTACGTTTTCGTTAAGTGGCCACGCCCCCCTTGCGGCGGAAGGCCCGCTTCGGTGCGCTCACGCACATGTCACCCATTGTTTCAGCCGTTCCGCTGCAAGGACGCCAGAAGTCCGGCCATGTCGGGCGGCAGGTCCGCCGCGAATTCCAGATGCTGGCCCGTGACGGGATGGTCAAAACCGAGCGTCGCCGCATGGAGCGCCTGACGCGGGAAATCGTTCCCTGTCGCGGCGGCCTCCTCGCCCACGGCCTTGGGCGACAGGCGGCGCTTGCCGCCATAGGTCTGGTCGCCCAGCAGCCCGTGGCCCGCATGGGCCATGTGGACGCGGATCTGGTGGGTGCGCCCCGTTTCCAGCCAGCATTCGATCAGGCTTGCCGCGCCGCCGCCGAATTCCTCCAGCACGCGGGCGCGGGTCACGGCGTGCCGCCCCTGACCGTCCCAGACCACGGCCTGACGCTGGCGGTCGGTCTTGTGGCGGGCAAGGCCGGTGGCGATGCGGACGATCGCGCCTGCCTCGAACGTCACACCCTTCGTGCCGCGCAGGCGCGGATCGGCGGGGTCCGGCACCCCGTGGACAAGGGCGAGGTAATGGCGGTTGACCGAATGCTCCTCGAACTGTCGGGCCAGCCCGTGATGGGCGCGGTCGGATTTCGCCACGACCAGCAAACCCGTCGTATCCTTGTCGATCCTGTGCACGATACCCGGCCGCCGCTCGCCGCCGATCCCCGACAGCGTGTCGCCGCAATGGGCAAGCAGCGCATTGACCAG
>JBEEOG010000413.1:0-7793 GCA_041191745.1 Pseudomonadota bacterium
TTGACGACCTGTCGAACCGGCTTTTGCGCATCCTGACTGGCCAAGGCAAGGACACCGGGGCCGAGATGCCCGACAACCCCGTGCTCGTCGCCCGCAACATCGGACCTGCAGAACTCTTGGACTATGGCCGGAAGCTGAAGGGCGTGGTGCTCGAGGAGGGTTCCGTCGGCAGCCATGCCGCCATCGTCGCCCGGGCGCTGGCCATCCCGCTTGTGATCAACGCCAGCCGCGTGGTGGCCGAGGCGCTGAACGGTGACCCGATCCTGGTCGATGGCGACCAGGGGATTGTGCACCTGCGCCCCGAGGAAACCGTCGCCCGCGCCTTCCGCGACAAGATCGCCATGCAGGCCGAAGCGCAGAAGCGCTATGCCAGCCTGCGCGCGCTGCCCGCGCAATCGACATGCGGGACGGTGACGAACCTGATGATGAATGCGGGGCTGATGGCCGACCTGCCCAGTCTGGACGGATCGGGGGCCGAAGGGGTGGGGCTGTTCCGGACGGAATTGCAATTCCTCGTCCGCAACAAGATGCCCCAGCGGGCGGAACTTGCGGCGCTTTATGCCCGCGTGATGGATGCGGCCAAGGGCAAGCGGGTCTGCTTCCGCACGCTCGACATCGGGTCGGACAAGGTCCTGCCCTACATGAAGCCGCAGGACGAACCCAACCCCGCGATGGGCTGGCGCGCGATCCGCGTGGGGCTGGACAAGCCCGGCGTGCTGCGGATGCAATTGCAGGCGCTGATCCGCGCGGCCAAGGGCCGGCCCCTGACGGTGATGTTCCCCTTCATCACCGAACTGTCGGAATTCACCACCGCCCGCGCCGCCCTGCTGCACGAGCTGGAACGCGAGGGCGCGATGGGCCATGTCGTGCCCGAAAAGGTCGAGATCGGCGCGATGCTGGAAACGCCCAGCCTTGCCTATGCGCCGCGCGCCTTTTTCGGGATGACGGATTTCGTCTCGATCGGGGGGAACGACCTCAAGCAGTTCTTCTTCGCCGCCGACCGCGAGAACGAACGCGTCCGCCGCCGCTATGACACGCTGAATGTCAGCTTCCTGCGCTTCCTGTCCCACATCGTCGCGCGCTGCGACGAGACGGGAACGCCGCTCTCGTTCTGCGGCGAGGATGCGGGACGCCCCGTGGAAGCGCTGGCCTTCGCGGCGCTGGGCCTTCGGACGCTGTCGATGCGGCCGGCCTCCATCGGTCCCGTCAAGGCGCTGCTCCGGCGCTGCAATCTGGCCGAGGCGCGGACGGTGATCGACCGCGCGATGGAGGACGGGGCCGACAGCGTGCGTCCCGCGCTGATGGCCTGGCTCGCCGATCAGGGCGACTAGGGACAAGAATTTTCGGCGAAAATTCTTGGTGGCGATCCTTCTGCGAAGGATCGGCGCCGGATGATCTTTCGCAGAAAGATCGCGGGCGGCGTTTTCGCAGAAAACGCCGCGCCTTCAGGCCCGTTTCAGCGCCTTGGGTTCGGCCATGCGGGCAAAGCCCACCAGCACCTCCTCTGCGCCGTGCTGTTCGGCAAGGCGCAAGAGCGCGAAGCGGATCGCCGCCATCTCGCGGTAATAGGACAGGAAGGCCGCGTTCATCGCCGCCCCTGCCAGCGCGCCGAGGACAGGGACCGCCTGCGCCGCCAGTTTCTGGCCCAGCGCCACCGAAAGCCTTGGCGCGACGGTGCGGATCACCTGCGCGATGGCAGGCCCCGTCACCGTCAGCCGCGCCGACAGGAACGAGGTGTTCACCCCGTCATCGGAGGCGAGCGGAGAACCCGCGCCAAAGACGCGCAGGCATTCGGCGCGGATCGCGGGATCGTCGGGATCGTAGCCCGCCGCCCGCGCCTCGCGCCGGATCGCATGCAGGATCACCGTGATCGTGACCGGCAGTTCCGCGACCGAGGTCGCCACGCCCCCCGCCCCGCCGGCCGCCCCCGCAAGCATCGCCGCCGCCATCGGCCCGTTGCGGCCAAGGTCCGGCGCGCGCTCGCCCTGCGCGGCAAGGCCGAAGGCCGCCCCCAGCGCGCGTTCCACGCCCGCCTCGATCTGGCGGCGCGCGCCGTCGGGCAGGGCCGACAGACGGTCCTCCAGCGATCCGCCAAGACGGTGGACAAGCGCCATGACAGGGCCGTTGGCGCGGCGGTAGCGGGTGGCCAGCGCGGCGAGTTCGGCCTTGCGGTCGGGGGCGGCGATCGCGGGAAGGTTCGGGGATGCGCTCATGGCGCAAAGATGGGGCGGCGCGCGCCCGCGCGCAAGGATCAGGTCGCGCGGGTGACCGCGCCCCTGACCCCGTCCCATGCCCCCGCCTTCAGGGCAAGGCCCAGCACGCGGTCGGGGTTGGTGGGGGGCGGCATTTCGACCCCGTCCAGTTTCTTGAAGCCGAAGCGCGCGTAATAGGGCGCGTCGCCCACCAGCATGACGCGTTCCCAGCCCAGACGCCGCGCCTCGGCCAGCGACTCGTTGATCAGCAGGCCCCCCAGCCCCTCGCCCTGCCGCGTCGGGTGGACGGCCACGGGGCCGAGCAGCAGCGCATCCTGTCCCCCCACCTCCACCGGCCAGTAGCGGATCGCGGCGGCCAGCGTGCCGTCTGCATCGCGCAGCGTCAGGCAGAGCGCGGCCACCGTCGGCACCCCGTCGCGCAGGCGGTAGGAGGACAGCGCCGTCCGGCCCGGCGCGAAGCAGAGGTCATAGAGCGCCTCCACCTCCCACCAGTCGTTCTCGGTCTCTTCCTCAAGCCGGTACACGCGCGCGCCTTGCCCCCGAATCTTCTGGCAAGCGCACTAACACCCGATTACGTCAGGATCAAATCAGCACAGGATGCGCGTGCCCCGATGTTCTACCGCCCCGCCGACGGCCACGGCCTGCCGCACAACCCCTTCAACGCCATCGTCACGCCCCGCCCCATCGGCTGGATCGGCACGCGCGGGCCGGACGGGGACAATCTGGCCCCCTATTCCTTCTTCAACGCCGTCGCCTATACCCCGCCGCAGGTCATGTTTTCCTCGACCGGCATCAAGGACAGCATCACGGCCGCGCAGGCGAGCGGGGTCTTTTCCGTCTCGGTCGTGGGCGAGGCGATGCTGGCCGCGATGTCGGCCACCTCGGCCAGCCTGCCGCGCGGGGTGGACGAATTCGCCCATGCGGGCGTGGCCAAGGGCGAATGCGTGACGATCGACTGCCCCCATGTCGCGGGCGCGCCTGCGGTGCTCGAATGCCGTCTGGTGCAGGTGGTCGACCTTCTGGGCAAGGGCAACCGCATGGCCATCGGCGAGGTGACGGGCATCCATCTCGGCGACGACTGCATCCGCGACGGGCGCTTCGACGTGACCCTGTTCCGCCCCGTGGGGCGCATGGGCTACCGCGACTATGCCGTGGTGCGCGAGGTGATCGACGTGCCGCGCCCGGACGAAGGCTAAGCGCGGCACCGCCGCGCGCTTTCCCGTTTCCTTCCGCTGCGCCGCCGCATAACCTGCGGGCGGACAGGCGGTAGCGGGGGCGACCCATGCAGACGATGATCGGCGTGATCGGGGGATCGGGCCTTTACCAGATCGACGGGCTGGAGGGGGCAAGCTGGGTCAAGGTCAAGACCCCGTGGGGCAAACCGTCGGACGAGGTGCTGGTGGGCCGTCTGCACGGGGTGGCGATGGCCTTCCTGCCCCGCCACGGGCGCGGGCATGTCCACAGCCCCACGGATGTGAACTACCGCGCCAATATCGACGCGCTGAAGCGGCTGGGCTGCACGGACCTTGTGGCCGTCTCTGCCGTCGGCTCCCTGCGCGAGGATTTCCGGCCCGGCGACTTCGTGATCGTGGACCAGTACATCGACCGCACCTTCGCGCGCGAGAAAAGCTTCTTCGGATCGGGCTGCGTCGCGCATGTGGGTTTTGCCCATCCCGTCTGCCCCCGCCTGTCGGCCGCCTGCGCGGATGCCGCGCGCGCGACGGGCGTCACGGTGCATGACGGCGCGACCTATGTGGCGATGGAGGGGCCGCAGTTTTCCACGCTTGCCGAAAGCCGCCTTTACCGGTCATGGGGCGCGGACCTGATCGGGATGACGGCGATGCCCGAAGCCAAGCTCGCCCGCGAGGCGGAGCTTTGCTACGCCAACGTGGCGATGGTCACGGATTACGACTGCTGGCACGCCGATCACGGGGCGGTGGATGTGGCCGCCGTGATCCGCACGCTGACCGCCAATGCGGGGCATGCGCGCGCGCTGGTGGCGCAACTGCCCGCGCTTCTGGGCGGCACCCGCCTGCCTTGCCCGCATGGCTGCGACCGCGCGCTGGACCATGCGGTGATGACCGCGCCCGAAAGGCGCGACCCCGATCTTCTGGACAAACTCGATGCGGTCGCAGGCCGCGTGTTGAAAGGCTGACCCATGGCAAAGACCGTCAAGGATTACATCCGCACCATCGTGGACTTCCCGCATGAGGGGATCCTGTTCCGCGACGTGACCACGCTTTTCGCCGATCCGCGCGGCTTCCGCATGTGCGTGGACCAGCTGCTTGCGCCCTATGCCGGCATGCGGATCGACAAGGTCGCGGGGCTTGAGGCGCGGGGCTTCATCCTCGGCGGCGCGGTGGCGCACCAGCTGTCCACGGGCTTCATCCCGATCCGCAAGAAGGGCAAGCTGCCGGGCGCCACGATCAGCGAAAGCTACAAGCTGGAATATGGCGAGGCGACGGTCGAGGTGCATGACGACGCCATCCAGCCGGGCGAGAAGGTGCTGCTCGTCGATGACCTTCTGGCCACGGGCGGCACGGCCGAGGCGGGGATCCGCCTGATCGAACGGCTGGGCGCGCAGGTGGTGGGCTGCGCCTTCGTCGTGGACCTGCCCGATCTGGGCGGGCGCAAGCGACTCGGGGCGATGGGGATGGATGTCCATGCCCTCTGCGCCTTCGAAGGTCTTTGATCTGCGTTAAGGCTTCGGAAAGGGAATCAGGGCAAAAGGGGGGTGTCCGGTTGGCAGACCGGACGGCTGCTTGCAAAACCCTCTTGTCACCCCCAACAGCCCCGCCGGTCTTTGCCGGCGGGGTTTCCCCTTTCCGCGCCGCCCCCGCAGGGACGTTCCGCCGCGCCGCGGCACGGGCCGCGCCCCCTTTTCTTCGGGTGCGGAATACCCCTATGCTTGGGCCAGTGACGAAAGGACCCTTCATGGCGCGCACCATCGACTACGGCAACCTGATGCATCGGGCGATGCGGGGCCTGATCCAGACGGTGCTGCGCGATGTGGCCGAGCACGGGCTGCCGGGGGCGCACCATTTCTTCATCACCTTCGACACGACCCACCCCGGCGTGGCCATCGCCGACTGGCTGAAGGCGCGCTACCCGACCGAGATGACGGTGGTCCTGCAGCACTGGTTCGAAGGGCTGGAGGTGACGGAGGAAGGCTTCTCGGTCACGCTGAATTTCGGCAACCAGCCCGAACCGCTGGTCATCCCCTTCGATGCGGTTCGCACCTTCGTCGATCCGTCCGTCGAATTCGGCCTGCGATTCGAGACGCATTCCGACGACGACAGTTCGGACGAGGTGGAAGAGGACGAGGACGGCGACGACGACCCGCCGCCCCGCCACGATGCCGAGGTGGTCAGCCTCGACAAGTTCCGCAAGACCTGACGCGGGGCGACGGGCCGCCCGTCGTCAGGGCTTCTGGAACCACGCGCCGATCCCGTCGATATCGGTGATCCTGACGTCATTCTGCCCGACCGAGGTCAGGTAGTCATGCACCGCGCGGCTGCAGGCCTCGAACGCGCCGTAGTCGTCGATGATGACGTAACCGCCCGCGCTGACCTTGGGATAAAGCGCGGTCAGCGCCTCGATCGTGGACTGGTAGAGGTCGCCATCCAGCCGCAGGACCGAGATGCTCTCGATCGGGGCGAGGTGGAGGGTATCCTTGAAGAAGCCCTTCACGAAATGCACGCGGTCGTCCAGCAGGCCGAAGCGGCGGAAATTGTCCTGCACCTCCTCGAGCGAGATGGCGAGGCCGCTGTATTCGTTCAGGTAAAGCCCCTCGTCGGCGGGGAACTGCTCCACATCGGGCGGGGGCAGACCTTCGAAACTGTCGCAGACCCAGACGGCGCGGTCGGGGGCCTGATGCGCGTCGAGGATGGCGCGCATGTAGATGCAGGCGCCGCCGCGCCAGACGCCGGTTTCGACGAAATCGCCGGGGATGCCGCGTGCGATGGCCATCTCGCAGCACAGGCGCAGGTTGTCCATGCGGCGCGTGCCGATCATCGACAGCGCCGTCATCGGCCAGTCGAGTCCCTTGTCGCGCAGATCGGCATCGAAGGCCTGACCCTGCCGTTCCGCATCCGACAGTCCGGCCAGTTCGGCATCCTTGACCATCGGCAGGGCGCGGTCCTGCCGCAGCTTGCCGGTCAGTTCGTCGCGCATCAGCGTCAGATACCGGTCGATCACATGCAGGCGCATCTGTCCGAGCCGTTCGCCCAGCGCCGTGCGGGCGGCCAGTTGCGCCTCGACGGTGGCAAGACGCGCCTGTGTCGCGGCGATCTCGGACCGGCGGGCAAGGGTCAAATCACGCAAGTTTCCGGACACGCTGCCCCCTCGGCTTCTCTCACTGGTGTTTCACGACAGCGCTTTTGCACCTCTGGGTGAAGCAATGCAACCGCACACTCGGTATGCGACGGTATGCCAATTGATTTCGCGCCGCCTCCCCGCTAAGGCGGGCCAAGCGAAATCAGGAGGCTTGCACATGTCCGCCACCCGCACCGAAACCGACAGCTTTGGCCCGCTGGAGGTTCCCGCCGACAAGTACTGGGGCGCACAGACCCAGCGCTCGATCATCAACTTCCCGATCGGCTGGGAACGCCAGCCCGTGGCGATCATCCGCGCGCTGGGGGTGATCAAGAAGGCCTGCGCGCTGGTCAACATCGATCAGGGCGACATCGCGCCCGAACTGGGCAACGCCATCGCGGCGGCCGCGCAAGAGGTGATCGACGGCAGGTTCGACGACAACTTCCCGCTGGTGGTGTGGCAGACGGGGTCGGGCACGCAGTCGAACATGAACGCCAACGAGGTCATCTCGAACCGCGCGATCGAGATGCTGGGCGGCGTGATGGGATCGAAAAAGCCCGTCCACCCGAACGACCATGTGAACATGGGGCAGTCCTCCAACGACACCTTCCCCACCGCGATGCATGTGGCCATCGGGATGATGGCCCGCGACGTGCTGATCCCGGGGCTGGAAAAGCTGTCCCGCGCGCTCTGGGCCAAGTCGGACGAGTTCAAGGACATCATCAAGATCGGCCGCACCCATACGCAGGATGCGACGCCCCTGACGCTGGGGCAGGAATTCAGCGGCTATGCCACGCAGGTGGACAAGGGCATCGCGCGGGTGAAATCCTGCCTGCCCGACATCTACGAACTCGCCCAAGGCGGCACCGCCGTCGGCACCGGCCTGAACACCCGCGTGGGCTGGGATACCCGCGTCGCGGCGCGCATCGCGGAAATCACCGGCCTGCCCTTCGTCACCGCGCCGAACAAGTTCGAGGCGCTCGCCGCCCATGACGCGATGGTGATGTTCTCGGGCGCGCTGAAGACGGTGGCGGCGGCCCTGTTCAAGATCGCCAACGACCTGCGCCTTCTCGGCTCCGGCCCGCGGTCGGGTCTGGGCGAGCTGATCCTGCCGGAAAACGAACCCGGCTCCTCGATCATGCCGGGCAAGGTTAACCCCACACAATGCGAAGCCTTGACCATGGTGTGCGCCCAGGTCATGGGTAATCACACCACCGTAACGTTTGCTGGCGCACAAGGGCATTTGGAGCTGAATGTATTCAAGCC
>JBEEOG010000414.1:0-4967 GCA_041191745.1 Pseudomonadota bacterium
GTCCCCCGCCTCCAGCGCCTCGGCCGCATGCAGCAGGGCCTGCTCCACCAACCCCGCCATCCGCATCACATGCGCCTGAACCGCCTCAAGATCACGGTCAAAGCCAGAGACAATGTGGGAACCTTCGCTGGTCATGACGATGCCCCTCACCCGATCCGGCCTGTGATGTAGGACTCCGTGCGCGGGTCTTTTGGGTTTGTGAAGATGGTTCCGGTTTCGCCGTATTCGACGAGATGGCCGAGGTGGAAGAACGCCGTGCGTTGGCTGACGCGGGCGGCTTGTTGCATGGAGTGGGTGACGATCACGACCGAGAACTGGCTGCGGAGTTCGTCGATCAACTCTTCCACCTGCGCGGTGGCGATGGGGTCGAGGGCGGAGCAGGGTTCGTCCATCAGCAGCACTTCGGGGCTGGTGGCAATCGCGCGGGCGATGCAGAGGCGCTGTTGCTGGCCGCCCGACAGGCCCGTGCCGGGGGCGTCGAGGCGGTCCTTCACCTCGTTCCAGAGCGCGGCCTTCTTCAGGCTGGTTTCCACCACCGCATCCAGCTCCGCCTTGCCCGAGGCCAGACCGTGGATCTTGGGGCCATAGGCCACGTTGTCATAGATTGACTTCGGGAAGGGGTTCGGCTTCTGGAACACCATCCCCACCTTGGCGCGCAATTGCACCGGGTCGACGCGAGCATCGTAGATGTCCTGACCGTCCAGCATGATCTTGCCCGTCACGCGGGCACTGGCCACGGTGTCGTTCATCCGGTTCAGGCAACGCAGGAAGGTGGACTTGCCACAGCCCGACGGGCCGATGAAGGCCGTCACCGTCTTGTCGAGGATGGACACATCCACATCCTTCAACGCGTGGTTCGTGCCATAATGCACCTGCACGCCTTGCGCGCTGATCTTGACGCCTTCGGTCACGGTTCTCTCCGTCAGTCGCATGTCGTTCATGATTGTCCCCTTACCACCGACGCTCGAAGCGGCGACGCAAGATGATGGCCAGCGCGTTCATCGCCAAGAGGAAGATGAGCAGCACGATGATCGCCCCCGAGGAGCGTTCGGCAAAGGCCGGGTCGGCGCGTTGGGTCCAGCTGTAGACCTGCACCGGCAGGGCCGAGGCCGGATCGAACATCCCGGCGGGCGGGGCGGCGGGGAAGTCCTTCACGAAGGCCACCATCCCGATCAGCAAGAGCGGCGCGGATTCCCCCAGGGCCCGCGCGAGGCCCAGGATCGTCCCGGTCAGGATGCCGGGCATGGCCAAGGGCAGCACGTGGTGGAAGATGGTCTGGTTCTTGGACGCCCCCACCCCCAGGGCCGCATCGCGGATCGAGGGCGGCACGGCCTTCAGCGCGGCCCGGGTCGCGATGATGATCGTGGGCAGCGTCATCAGCGTCAGCACCAACCCACCCACGATGGGCGCCGATTGCGGCAGGCCGATGATGTTGATGAACAAGGCCAGCGCGAGGATGCCGTAAACGATCGACGGCACCGCGGCGAGGTTGGCGATGTTGATCTCGATGATGTCGGTCCAGCGGTTCTTGGGCGCGATCTCTTCCAGATAGACCGAGGCCGCGACGCCGATGGGCAGCGCCAGCACCAGCACGATCAGCATCATATAGGCCGAGCCGAGCATCGCGACCCCCAGACCCGCCGCCTCGGGCCGCAGTTCGGAGGCGTCGGATTTGGTCAGGAACCCGGGGTTCAGCGCCAGGGTGATCATCCCCGCGTCGCGCATCGCCTGCGCCACGCCCAGTTGCTCGGGGCTGATGTTGCCGTCATCCACGGCGCTTTCCATCGTGACGCGGCCCTTGAAGAAGCCGTCCACCCGGCCATTGGCCAGCGCGTCAAAACGGATCGTCGTGCCGATCAGCGACGGGTCGGCCAGCACGCGGGCGCGCAGGTCGGCCGGGGCCTCCTGCGAGATCAGGCCCGCGATGTCCTTGGCGCTCAGCCCCTGCATGTCGATGCCGCGCGCGGTCAGTTCGGCCTCAAGTGCCTTCTGGATCAGCTTGCCGTAGCCCAGCGTCGTGACCTTGGCCATCACCGCCGGATCACGCGCGCCAGACTTGTCCAGCACGGATTCCTCCAGCGTCACCGGCAGGGTGATCATGGTCTGGCGGAAGGACGGCAGGCCATTGCCGAGGATCGAGGTCAAAAGCACCACCAGCGCCAGCATGCCGATGCCCACCGCCCCCAGACCCAGCGCGCGAAAGCGCCGTTCCGTCGCGCGGCGTTTCAGGGTGCGCGCATCGGCCACCACCAGCGATGAGGCCTTCGCCCCGCCCACCGGCCCTGCGGTCTGCGACAGATCGGTCATTCGTATTGCTCCCGGTATTTGCGCACGATGAACAGCGCGAGGATGTTCAGGCACAGGGTGAAGACGAACAGCGTCAGACCCAGCGCAAAGGCCACCAGCGTTTCGGGGCTGGCGAATTCGGTGTCGCCGGTCAACTGGCTGACGATCTTCACCGTGACGGTCGTCATCGCCTCAAAGGGGTTCAGGTCCAGCTTGGCCGCCGCCCCCGCGCCCAGAACCACGATCATCGTCTCGCCGATGGCGCGGCTGGCGGCCATCAGCACCGCCCCCACGATGCCGGGCAAGGCCGCGGGCAGCACCACCTGACGGATGGTCTCTGACTGGGTGGCGCCAAGGCCGTAGGAGCCATCGCGCAGGGCCTGCGGCACGGCGTTGATGATGTCATCCGACAGCGACGAGACATAGGGGATCAGCATCACCCCCATCACGATGCCCGCCGTCATCACCGACGAGGAGGAATCGCCCAGACCCAGCGGTTGGGCGAAGTAATCGCGCAGGAACGGCCCCACCGTCAGCAGCGCGAAGAGGCCGTAGACGATGGAGGGGATGCCCGCCAGAACCTCCAGCGCAGGTTTGGCCATGCTGCGCAGGCGCGGCCCGGCATATTCCGACAGGTAGATCGCCGACATCAGACCGATCGGCACCGCCACCAGAAGCGCGATGAAGGAGACGTAGAGCGTGCCCCACAGCAGCGGCCAGATGCCCAGATCCGACCCGCCGCCGAACTTCGGCGTCCAGGTCAGCGACAGGAAGAAATCCTTCGCCGGGTAAAGCTGGAAGAAGTGGACGGATTCGAACACCAGCGAGAACACGATCCCCGCCGTGGTCAGGATCGCGATCAGCGAGGCCGCGACCAGCAGCACCTGCACATAGCGCTCCACCAGATTGCGGCTGCGCAGCTCCGGGCCCACGCGGCGGGCCGACAGCACCAGACCCGCCAGCGCCACCGCCAGCGCCAGCGCCGCCATCCACATCCGCCCCAGCGCCATGTCCTGACGATAGGTCACCGCCGCCGCCGCGACATGCGGGTTGATCTCCGCGCCCAAGGCCACACCCGCACCTTCAAGCGCGGTCTTCAGCGCGGCGGGGTCCTGCGACAGGGTCACGATCTCGGCCTCCGCCATGCCAGAGGCGGCAAAGCTGTCCATCCCCTCGGCGATGCGGCGCACATCCGTCATCACCAGATCCCGCGACGACCCGCTGGCGATATCCTCGGGCAGGATCATCCCCGTCACCTGATGCGCGATCACCATGGGCTGCACGATCAGCCAGACCGCCATCAGCACAAACGCAGGCGTCGCCGTCACCAGCGCAACATACCAGCCGTAATACCCCGGCAAGGAATGCAACGCCCGACGATCCCCCCGCACCGACGCAACCGCACGCTGCCGGCCAAGGACAAACCCGAACCCACCCAAAACCAAAATCAAGACCAAAAGAAGCGAAAAGGGCATCACAGCGTCCGCTCTAAAGAAAAGGCAAGGGCGACAAAACCGCCCGGGGCTTTATCGGTCATTCCTGCCGCCGACCACCGACAGCATCGGAGCGTGGTGAGCCGGGCAAAGTGGTTGCGCCCGGCTGGACGGCACCCTTGCGGCCCCCAGCGGCGCGGCACGAGCGATAGGCATGATTGCGGCCAAGGCATTCTCCTGTCAGGCGACCCGCGCGAGGACACCCCGCGTCGGTACGGGGCGTATCAGGGTGTCGTGCCGCTTATGCGATGTTCATGTGACAGTTTCGTAACAAGCCGTCGCAATGGCGGCCCGCGACCCGGAATTTCCGGCCCGGACCGGCGCGCTGCCGGGCCCGCGCGGGCGGATGCGGCGGCGTCCCTCCCGGTCGGCGCAGGTCCGATTCGGCCTGCACCCGGTCTTTTCAGGCCAGGGGCAGGCGGGACGGCCCCGGCTCCAGCCCGGCCACCTCGCGGCGGAAGCGGGGGGACTCGCCCCTGTCGTCGGGGGTGTCGAGCTCTTCGGCAAAGCGGCGGCCGGCATAGGTGGCCCAAGCGATGGGGCCGGGGGCGGCGGCGTCGCCGATCAGGCGGATGGTGCGGATGCCCGCGTTTTCCCATTCCGCCTGCCGCGCCCGCAGATCGTGGTAGAGCGCGTCATGCGGGGTGCGCGAGGTGACCATGACCACCGCATCGGCGGGGAGCGGCGTCAGCGTGCCCGTCCATGTGCAGGCCAAGGCGACGGCATCGCCGGTGATGTGATCCGGCGCCTTGTTCGTATGGACGCGGACCCCCAGCGACAGAAGGCGGCGCATGATGGTGCCCTGTTCCAGCGTGTTGTCGGTCCATTCCGCCACCTTGGCGGCGGGGGTGACGAAATCCACTGTGCAGCCGCGGGCCACCAGAACCTCGGCCATGACGGAGCCCATGTAGAAATGGTCGTCATCATAAAGCGTGACGCGGCCACCGGTCGGCCCCTGCCCCGCCATCAGATCATCGGGGGTGAAGACGGGCATCGCCGGATCGGTCGGGATGGGGTGCAGATGGAACCGCGCCACGGCATCGCGCCGCCAGCTTGCCCCGGTGGCGATGGCGACATGCTCGGCCCCCATGGCCAAGACATCATCGGCACTCAGGCGGCTGTCGCGGTAGGTTTCCGCATTGGGCAGCGGGGCGAGTTGGCCGGTGCGGTAATCGGCCACCCGGCCCC
>JBEEOG010000415.1:0-2663 GCA_041191745.1 Pseudomonadota bacterium
TCGCGGGCGCGGATGTTCTTTTCGATCAGGTTCAGCACCGCTTCGCCCGAGGCACGGCCATAATGGTCGCGGCTTTCATAGGGCGCGGGCGCGCCGGAGGAGTTGAGCAGCGCAAGACCGATCGCTTCGGACACGCAGGCCATGGTGTTGGCGGTGTACTGCGCGCCACAGGCGCCCGCGCCGGGACAGGCCACGCGTTCGAGGATGGCAAGTTCGGCATCCGACAGGTTGCCTGCCTGATGCTTGCCCACGGCTTCGAACACGTCCTGCACGGTGACGTCCTGCCCATCGAGCCGACCGGGAAGGATCGACCCGCCATAGATGAAGACCGACGGGACGTTCAGGCGGACCATCGCCATCATCATCCCCGGCAGGGACTTGTCGCAGCCCGCAAGGCCCACCAGCGCGTCGTAGCAATGGCCGCGCATCGTCAGTTCCACGGTGTCGGCGATGGCATCGCGCGAGGCGAGGGAGGAGCGCATCCCCTCATGCCCCATGGCGATGCCGTCGGTGACGGTGATGGTGGTGAATTCGCGCGGCGTGCCGCCGGCCAGTTTCACGCCCGCCTTCACCGCCTGTGCCTGACGGTTCAACGAGATGTTGCAGGGCGCGGCCTCGTTCCAGCAGGTGGCGACACCGACCCAGGGGAGGTGGATTTCCTCTTCGGTGAGGCCCATCGCGTAGAAATAGCTGCGATGCGGCGCGCGGGCCGGGCCTTCGGTGACGTGGCGGCTGGGCAGGCGGGATTTGTCGAAACGGGCGGTCATTCGGTGTCCTCGTCAGGGATTGCAATAGGGGCAATGGGCGGGGTCGGCCGCGCCGGGGCGCGGTTGGGCGGTTTCGTGGCCGCAGGCGGTGCAGCCGTGGATGTCCTGCGCGGGAAATTGGGTCGGTGTTCCGCAGTCGCTGCAGGGTAGGCCGGGATCGCTGCGCAACAAGCCCCAGCCGGGGGCGGCGCAGGCGGGGCACGGGGTGGAGAGACGCAGGGCAAGGCGCGTGGCGAGGGTGGCGATGACCTCCATCCGGCGGGGATTCATGTGGGCGCGCATGTCGGTCTGCAGGAAGGCGCGCGGGGTCCCGCACATCGCATCGGCCAGCGCGGCGCGGTCGCGGATGCCCTTGGCAATGGGGGCGCCCTGGGGGCCGGGGGCGACGATCAGGGCGGTGGCGGGGAAGTTCACGCGGGCAAGGAAGGGTTCGGCCTCGTCCAGAGTGGCGGCTTCGGCATGGTCATAGACCGGGGTGGGGTCGGTCTGCCATTCCGCTACCTCGTGACCCGTGCGGGCATCGTGCCAGAGGATCAGTTCCTGCCCCAGCGCGGCGAAGGGGCGATAGGGGTGGGGACCATAGGCCCCTTCGGAGGCGATCCCCACCGGCATGCCCGTTGCGGCGATGGCGGCAAGGGCCTTGGCGCGGGCGGCATCCTGCATGCTGCCCGTGCGGGGGGTTTCGGCGGTGAAGGTGCCGAAGCGGTCGGTGTCGATCGGGGCCACGGTCAGGGAAATGCCGATCGCGGCAAGAGGCGGCGCGATGGCCGCCTCTTTCCCGTGCATCGTGCCGAGGGCCGCGCGAGGAGGGAGGGTCATGCCTTCCCTTCGGTTTCCCAGACCAGACCGGGACGGTAGCGCGCGGCGACCTTGCCGTCCTTCAGCGCGAAGAGATGCAGCCAGCCGTTGTCGAACAGCGCCTTCACGCCGGGATGGCGGGCGAGGATGTCGGACATGGCATCCGTCGGCGCCTCGATCATCACGGACAGGCGCAGGGGTTCGTGGGCCAGCGCTTCGCCGTCATGCACCGCCTGCCACGGCAGGCCGGGGCGCAGGACGCCGCCATTCCCTTGCACCACCCCGATGCCGCCCGTGACGTTGTGGATCAGCTTGTTGCCGCCGCCGAAGGTATCGGGCGCGACGGAGGAGCCGTAGTATTGCAGGCTGATCCAGCTGGCGACGACGACGGGGGCGGTGATGATCAGCTCCAGCACGCCGAAGCCGGCATCGCCCTGCCAGTCGTAGCTGTGCAGGAAGGCGCGGCCGCCCAGATCGACGCCTTCGGTCGCGGACCGGGGGGCGGCGATGAAGGCAGCGCATCCGGCGAGGCCCCATTCGGGGCGCACCTCGGCCCAGTTCAGCGCGCGGCGGGCGACGGTGTCGCCCTTGGCGCCCGGCAGGCGGGCGGCGCGTTCGGCGCGTGCCCCCTGCCCCGCCTGGTCCAGCCATTTGCGGGTCTGGGCCAGATCGGCGGCGTGGGTGGACGGGACGGACTTGGCATAGAGCGTGATCTGGTCCGTCGTCGTGTCGTGCAGGCCCGCGAGGAAATGGGTGTCCGCCGGCAGGGTGATGCCATGCGACGGCAGGCCCGCCCGCGTTTCGGGATCGTTTAGCAGATCGGCCAGAAGTCGCGCCGACACCTCGCCCGTCTGACCGCCGCAGGCGCCGCAGTGGTAGGCGCTTTCGTGCGGGTTGTTGGTCACCTGCGCCCCGTGGCCCAGCAGCAGGACCAGCCGCGCATGGCCGGTCTGCATGCTCATGGCCTTCAGCACCGCGGCCCCGGTCGCGGCCTTGGTGGCAGCGTCCAGAGGCGTGGCGAACTGGGGCGCAGGGTCTTCTTCCGCCTTGTTGCCAAGGTGGAGGGAAGATTTCAGGAGTTTCCAGCCATAGGCGGGA
>JBEEOG010000416.1:0-4136 GCA_041191745.1 Pseudomonadota bacterium
CGACCGCAAGGCGCTGTCGGCGCATTGCGAGCGGGTGATCCGCGCGGGGCTGGAACAGGCGACGGGGCGCGCGGCCTGAGCGTCAGAGGATCGGGGCGAGCAGGTCCTTCAGCGCGCGGGCGGGATCATCGGTTGCCCAGATCTCTTCGCCCACGCCGAAGAAATCGGTGACGGGGCCAAGGCGTTCGACAAGGTCGCGGGTCAGCGCGCCTTCGGCGACCACGGGCACCTCGATCATCTCGGACCACCAGGCGAAAAGCTCATGCTCCGCGCGGCTGCCATCGCCGAGGGTGGAGGCCCCGACCGGGCCGAAGGCCACGTAATCGGCCCCGTTCTCGCCCGCGGTTAGGCCTTCGTGGCGGGTAGTGCCGCAAAAGGCACCGATGATCGCATCGGGCAGGTCCTTGTGGACCTTGCGGACCGACCGCGCGCCATCGGCCAGATGCACGCCGTCAAGGCCGAGGCGTTCGACCATCAGGACATGGCGTTCGATCACGATGGCCACGTCGCGGGCATGGGCCAGTTCGCGCAGCGCATCGCCCGCGCGCAGCAGGCGGTCCTCGTCCCGCGTGGCCAGCGACAGGCGCAGGCAGGCGATCGCGGTCGTGTCCAGAACGGCGGCCAGACGGTCGGGAAAGGTGTCGAGGTCGATCTCGGGCGGCGTGATCAGGTTGATCTGCGGGCGTTCGGTGTCGGCCATGGCGGGTTCCTTCGGTCTGCCCGCGCGGCTTAGCGCAGAATTCCGCGCTTGACCATGCTTGCCGCGCCTTGCCGGAACGCCCCGCCGCGCGTATCTGCGCCAAGGTCAGCGAACCGGAGAGAACCTTGGCCGAGCCTGTCACACCCTGCTTCATCCTCGTCCGCCCCCAGATGGGCGAGAATATCGGTGCCGCCGCGCGGGCGATGCTGAATTTCGGGCTGACGCGGATGCGGATCGTGGACCCGCGCGACGGCTGGCCGAACCCCAAGGCCGTGGCGATGGCCTCGGGCGCGGGGCGGCTTCTGGATCATGCGGGGATCTTTCCGACCGTGCCTGCGGCGATTGCCGATTGCGATTTCGTCTTTGCCACCACGGCGCGGTCGCGCGAACTGGTCAAGCCCGTGGTCACGCCCGAACGCGCGATGGAGATGGCCCGCGCCATGGCGGCCGAGGGCAAGCGCGTCGGCGTCCTGTTCGGCCCCGAACGCGCGGGGCTGGAAAACGAGGACATCGCCCCTGCCAATGCCATCATCACCGTGCCGGTGAACCCCGACTTTCCCAGCCTGAACCTTGCCCAATGCGCGCTTCTGGTGGGCTATGAATGGCGCCGCCAGACCGACAGCGTGCCGCCCGAGGTGATGGGGCTGGCCCGCACCGATTTCGCCACGCGGGTCGAGGTCGAGAAGCTTTGCGACCATTTCGAGGAGCGGCTGGAGGTGGCGGGCTTCTGGTTCCCGCCGGAAAAGGCCGAAGGGATGAAGCTGAACATGCGAAACATGTTCGCGCGTCTCGGCCTGACGCGGGCCGAGGTGCAGACCTTCCACGGCATGATGCGCCAGATCGCCTTCAAGCTGCGCCGTCAGGGCGGGGACGGCGACCCCACGGCATAGGCGGGCGCGTCGGGCAGGTCTTCGGGCTGGATGCGCGGCAGGGGGCCGTGGATCGCCTGCCACTGCGCGATGTCGTGGCGGATTTCGGCAAGGTATGCGGTATCGAAGGGCACCAGCAGGCGTGACCGCCAGACCGCCCCCGGTGCCGCCGACAGAAGCAGCACCGCCGCCGCCAGACGGCGCTGGCGCGACAGGGGCAGCAGCGCGGGCTCGGCATTCCACATCGGCAGGCCCGAGGCGACGGACAGCGTGCTCGCCCTGCGCCAGATTTCGTGCTGCGGGAAATCGGGGGCCTGCCAGCGCGGCACGGGGCGCTTCGCGCGGTCCTGCTTGCGGCTGAGCGCGCGTTCCCCCGCGATGCAGAGTTTCGCCACATGGTGCTGGCGGCGCAGGAACAGCTTGCCGATGCTGCGGCGGAATTCCAGCACGACCCCGCCCAGCGAGAAGTCGCTGCGCGGTTGCGGCCAGATCGCCGACAGCGGCACCGGCGGCGGCGTCACCGCCTGGCCCGCCGGCAGCGCGGGGGGCAGGTCCTCGATCGCGCGGGTCAGCCGCTTGGCGGTGACGGGACCGGCCAGTGGATTGGGGTGGCGCATGTTCAGCCGCACCGCCGCCTCGGTCAGCTTGCCATAGGCCATCGCGGCCTCGCCCCGGCTGGCGGGGGCGGGGCGCAGCATGTCGATCGCCTTGACGAGGTGCATCGTGTCGGTGCGCGGATTTGCCCCGCCGCGGCTGCGCCAGCGGAACCACATCAGCGCGCGGGTCAGCGGATCGGCGGTGGCCAGCGCCACGAGTTCCCACAGCAGGAGCAGCCCCAGCACCTGCAGCACCACGACCGAGACGGGAAAGAGCAGGTCGAGCCAGCCGCTTTGCCACAGCAGAAGCAGATAGATCCCCGGCAACCACGGCGCGGCCGCCTGCGCGAGACGGTCGTAAAGGGGCTGGGCGCTGGCGTCATGCATCGGGATCACTCGGGTGGATTGGTGCAACCTTCGGGTGATTTGTGGAAAGCCATTCCGGCAAAGCTGCGGCAGGGGATGGGCGAAACGGCGGAAAGTCGTTAACGGGGCGCATTGGCGCACCCCTTGAAGGGCAGGGGGCGGGGCCATACCCTCTGCGCCAAGAAAAGCAGGAGACGCCCGATGGCAGGAAAACGCAGCATCTTCGAAGAGGTGGGCGCGGCGGCAAGCGCGGCCCCGAAGGCCCCCGCAGGCGGCATGATCGCCGCGCGTGGCGAAGGGGCGCGGCGCGGCATCCGGCTGTGGCTGGTCGCGCTGTTCCTGCTGGTGGGCACGATGATCGCGGTGGGCGGCATGACGCGGCTGACCGACTCGGGCCTGTCGATCGTGGAATGGCGCCCCGTGACGGGGGCGATCCCCCCGCTCGATCAGGCGACATGGGAGGCCGAGTTCGAGAAATACCGCGCCATCCCCGAATACCAGTTGCAGAACAAGGGGATGAGCCTTGAGGAGTTCAAGGTGATCTACTGGTGGGAATGGGGCCACCGCCAGTTGGGCCGCCTGATCGGGCTGGTCTGGGCGGTGGGCTTCTTCGGCTTCCTGCTGGCGCGGCGGATTCCGGCGGGCTGGACGCCGCGCCTTCTGGGCCTTGGCGCGCTGGGCGGGCTGCAGGGGGCGATCGGATGGTGGATGGTGTCATCCGGCCTGACGGGCACGATGCTGGACGTGGCCTCCTACCGGCTGGCGACGCATCTGGGGCTGGCCTTCGTGATCCTCGGCCTGATCGCGTGGTATGTCTTCCTGCTCGGTCGGTCCGAGGCCGATCTGATGCAGGCCCGCCGCGGGCGCGAGGCGAAGCTTTTCTCGATGTCCACGGGGCTGATGCATTTCGCCTTCCTGCAGATCCTGCTCGGCGCGCTGGTGGCGGGGATCGACGCGGGCCGCGCCTTTCCGACATGGCCCGACATGAACGGGCAGTTCTTCCCTGCCGATGCCTTCTATGTGCCCGATGGCAACGGGGGCAGCCTGCCCGTCTGGCACGCCTTCTTTGAAAACCCCGGTCTGGTGCAGTTCATGCACCGCATGTCGGGCTATCTGCTGTTCGCCTTCGGCATCGTCGTCTGGCTGCGGGGGCGGCAATCGGCCCATGCGGCGACGCGCGGGGCCTTTCATGGCGTGATGGCGATGATGGTCGTGCAGATGGTGCTGGGGATCGCGGCGGTGCTGACGGCGGCGCATGTCCATGTGGCCATCACCCACCAGATCGGCGCGGTGCTGCTGTGGGTGCTGATCATCCGCGCCCGCTATCTGGCGCAATACCCCGTGGCGGGTTCGATCCGGAAGGGCACGGCATGACCGCCTATGACGATCTGATGGCCTTCCAGCGCGAGACGGAGGCGCTGGCGCAGGTGGCCGGACGGCTGGGCTGGGATCAGGAGACGGTGATGCCGCGCGGTGCTGCCGACCAGCGGGGCGAGGAGATGGCGGCGATGGAGGGCGTGCTGCATGCCCGCCGCACCGATCCGCGCATCGCGGACGGGCGGGCGCAGGCGGTGCCCGCCGATGCGGTGGCGGCGGCGCAGCTGC
>JBEEOG010000417.1:0-7740 GCA_041191745.1 Pseudomonadota bacterium
TGCGGCAAGGTCGATCCAGTCCGCGCCACCAAGCCCCGTCGCCGCAAGACGGGCCAGCCGCAGCGCATTGCCTTCGGGTCGGGCAGAGCAGGTCAGGAACAGGAAACGGCGCGCCATGGGGCCAAGCTCTGCCCTGCGGCGGGAAAAGGCAAGGGGGGCCCCGGCTTGCGCCGGAGCCCCCGCCGCGCGCGGGCCCTTGGGGACTGTGGAATGGGCGGCCACGCGCGGCCAGGGCGGGCAGGGGTTGTGAGCGGCCCCCACCCGGCCGAGCGCGTCAGCTTGCCGGCAGAAGGACGGTGTCGATCACATGGATCACGCCGTTCGACTGGCGCACATCGGCGATGGTGACGGTGGCGACATTGCCCTGACCGTCCCTGATCTTGATGGCGTCGCCTTCGACCATGGCGGTGAATTCGCAGCCGCCCACGGTTTTCACCGGATGCATGCCGCCATCATCGGCGATCATCTTGTTGATGTCGGCCGCCAGCGCATTCGCCGCCACCACATGGCAGGTCAGGATCTTGACCAGCTGGTCCTTGTTTTCCGGCTTCAGCAGGGTTTCCACCGTGCCGGCGGGCAGTTTGGCGAAGGCGTCGTTGGTGGGGGCAAAGACGGTGAAGGGGCCGTCGCCCTGCAGCGTCTCGACCAGTCCTGCCGCCTGCACGGCGGCCACCAGCGTGGTGTGGTCTGCCGAATTCACCGCATTCTCGACAATGTTCTTGTCGGCAAACATCGGCGCGCCGCCGACCATCGGATTTTCCCCTGCCACCGCGACCGAGGTGGCAAGCGCGAGGATCGCTGCGGAAAGACGAAACTTCATCTGGTATCTCCCTAGCTGCGGCGGGACCGTCCCGCCTTGCCCGAGGAGCTACGGAAGGGGACGGGGCGGAGTTTCAGCCCCGCGCGCCGATCACGGAAACGTCAGATGTCGCCCACCACGCCTGCCGCGACCACCGGCCCCGTCGGCCCGCCCGTGGGCGATCCGCCCGCCGGTTCGACCGAGACCGCCAGCGTCCAGCCCGCGGGCAGTTCGGGATAGGGCACCGACAGCGCCGCATCCGTCAGCAGCCCGAGCGAGACGGGCGCGGCATCGGGCGCGATCAGCCACAGTTCCTGCACCTGCCCCTGCGGCGCGGGCTGGCCTGCTACGCGCGTCACGGTCAGCGCGCCGCCTGCAAAGCGGGCCTCGAAGCGCAGGGCGTCGCCTTCGCCCAGCACGGCGACGAGGGGCGGGGCCAGCATCACGGGCAGCACGGCCAGCGCGGCCAGCCCCAGCGCGGCGGCGGTGGCCGCCCCCGCCAGCCAGCCGAACAGGCCCCCCCTGCGGCGCGGCGGGGGGGCAGGGAACAGCCGCGCCTCGATCCGGCCCAGCATGTCGGGGGGCGGGGCGGCCTCGGCATAGTCCGCGTTCAGCGGGGACAGCCGCGCCTCCCATGCCGCGACCTGCGCGGCAAAGGCGGCGTCCGACTTCAGCCGCGCCTCGGCGGCCATGCGGTCGGGCAGGGCCAGCACGCCCAGCACATATTCGGCGGCCAGAGCGTCATCGGCATCACGCGGCGACAGGGGGGCGTCTTCGGTCATCTGTCCAGACACTCCCGCAGTTTCAGCAGGCTGCGGCGCAGCCATGTCCGCATCGTGTTCAGCGGAACGCCGTGGCGCGCCGCAAGGTCCTGATAGGACAGCCCGCCCAGATAGGCCCCGCGCACGGCCTCGGCGCGGTCGGGGTCCAGCGTGGCGAAACAGTCGGCAAGACGGCCCGCCTCGCCCATCGCGATCAGGCGACGCTCGGCCGTGGGGGTGTCGTCGGCCAGCGCATCCACCGCGCCGTCGTCGTCACCCTGCACCGCGCCCTTCTGGCGCAGGCGGTCGATCGCGTGATTGCGCGCGATGGCGATCAGCCACGTCATCCCGCGCCCCCGCGCGGCATCGAAGCGCGCGGCGCGCAGCCAGACCCGTGTGAAAACCTCTTGCAGCGCATCCTCGGCCTCGTTCCGGTTGCCGAGGATACGCAGAAGCACGCCCATGAGTTTCGCGCTGCTGGCCGAATAGAGCGCGCCAAAGGCCGCGCGGTCCTGCCGCGCGACGCGTCCGATCAGTTCCGCAACAGGATCTTCGGCCATACCCGCCCGCCTTGCCTTTCCCCGTTCTATCGTGGCGCGGGGGAAAGGAAAGACCCGTCAGCCACGGCGGCGGCGACGCCCCTCGGCCCCGCCCGACCCGCCGGTGTTGAAGCCGACATCGGGCAGGGTGACGATCTTGCCCAGTTCGGGGAAGGGGTCCACCGCATGGGGGATGGCGTTGGCATTGACGAAATGTTCCTGGAAGCGCGGCTCGATCGCGGTTTCGACCTTGTGGATGTGGTGGACCGTTTCCTCGATCGCGTTGCGCGCGGCCACGTTGCAGAGCGCAATGCGCGCGCCCGTGCCTGCGGCATTGCCCGCGCTGGTGACCTTGTCGAGGGGCACGTCGGGGATCATGCCCAGCACCATCGCGTGCTTGGGGCTGATATGCGCGCCGAAGGCACCGGCAAGGGTGACGCGGTCGACGCTGTCCACCCCCATCTCGTCCATCAGAAGCCGCGCGCCCGCGTAAAGCGCGGATTTCGCCAGCTGGATCGCGCGGATGTCGCCCTGCGTGACCATGATCTTCGGCCCGCCGTCAAGGCTGCCGTCATGCAGGATATAGCTGTTCGTGCGCCCCTCGGGCGTGCAGCGCCAGGTGCCTGTCTGTTCGGCGCTGCCGATCAGGCCGCCCGCATCCAGAAGCCCCGCCATCCGCATCTCGGCCACGGCCTCGATGATGCCCGACCCGCAGATGCCGGTGATGCCGCTCTGCTTCGTGGCCGCCGCAAAGGCCGGATCGTCGGACCACAGGTCGCTGCCGATCACGCGGAAGCGGGGTTCCTTGGTGACGGGGTCGATCTCCACCCGTTCGATGGCGCCGGGTGCCGCGCGCTGGCCGCTGGAAATCTGCGCCCCCTCGAAGGCGGGGCCGGTGGGAGAGGAGCAGGCAAGGACGCGGGTTTCGTTGCCGAGCAGGATTTCCGCATTGGTGCCCACATCCACGATCAGGACCATGTCCTTGGACTTGCCCGGTTCCTCCGACAGCGCCACAGCGGCGGCATCCGCCCCCACATGGCCCGCGATGCAGGGCAGCACATAGACCCGCGCGGCGGGGTTCAGGCGCGAAAGATCCAGATCGCGCCCATCGAGCGACAGGCTGCCGCTGGTCGCAAGGGCAAAGGGGGCCTGACCCAGTTCCACCGGATCGATCCCCAGAAGCAGGTGGTGCATCACCGGATTGCAGACGAAGACCGCCTCGTAGATATGCGCGGGGTCCACCCCCGCCTCGGCCGCGATGGAGGCGGCAAGGTTGTCGATCGCCTCGCGCACGGCGCGGGTCATTTCCACATCGCCGCCGGGGTTCATCATGGCATAGGAAACGCGGCTCATCAGATCCTCGCCGAAACGGATCTGCGGGTTCATCAGCCCCGATGAGGCCAGCACCGACCCGTCGCGCATATCGCACAGATGCGCCGCGATGGTGGTGGAGCCGAGGTCGATGGCGAGGCCATAAAGCCCGCCCTCGTAGAAGCCGGGGAAGATGTCGAGGATGCGGTGCGTCGCGTCGTGGTTGCCCTTGTGCAGCGCGACCGTCACCTTCCATTCGCCCTTGCGGAGCGCCGTCTGCAGGCGGCGCAGCAGGGTCAGGTCGGCGGTCACGCCCTCGACCTGCCACTGCGCCTCCAGCGCGCGGGTCAGGCGTTCGAAATCGCCCGTCGGCACATGCATGTCGGGCTCTTCCACCTCGACATAGAGAAGCCGCGTGGCGGGATCCATGACGATGTCGCGCTGGGTGGCGGACTTGCGGATCACCTGCTTGTGGACCTGTGACTCCGGCGGGACGTCGATCACCACATCGCCCATCACCTGCGCCTGACAGCCCAAGCGGCGCCCGGGCAGCATCCCGCGCTTGGACTTGTAGCGTTCCTCGACCGAATTCCAGTCGGTCAGGGCATCATCCTCGACCGTCACGCCATGCTTGGGGAAATCGCCGTAGCTGGGCGTGATCTGGCATTTCGAACAGATGCCGCGCCCGCCGCAGACGGAATCGAGGTCAACGCCCAGTTGGCGGGCCGCCGTCAGGACAGGCGTGCCGAGGGGGAAGCGTCCGCGCTTTCCCGAAGGGGTGAAGATGACGAGCGCGTCTTCGGTCATTGTGCAGGATCCGTCTCAAAAAGGAAGCTGTAGCGGATATCGAGGAAGCTGTCGGCGGCAAAGCAGTAGAACCAGCGCAGCGGGGCGCTGGCGACGGGGATGCCATGCACGGCACCGCCGGGGATGTAAAGCGCCACGCCGGGGGCCAGACGATGGGCGGTGCCGTCCACCATCACCTCTCCCTCGCCCTCCAGCCCGAAATAAACTTCGGCCTCGGGGTGGGAATGCAGGGCGAATGTCTCGCCCGCCGCCATCATCGCTACCCCGCAGGTGAGGGAGTCGCTCTCTGTGCGGGGGGCGGACAGCAGGGTGCGAAAGCGGATCGTGCCGCGCGCGGGATCGTCCCAGCGTTCGTCCGGCAGGGTTTCGCTATCCACGGTCAGGGCTGCGGGCAAGGTCTTCTCCTCTTTGCGCCTTCTGTTCTAGGGCGCGCGGCGGGGCGGTCCATGTCGGATTGCGTCAGATCAGTGCCCAGCCGCGTCACCCGCGCGGGGGTGTCGTCTCCAGCCAGTCGAGGATGGCCTGACGGTCGCCGTCCAGCGCGGGGGCGGGGCCGCGCGCCGTGATCTCGGGCAGGGTGGACAGCTTGACCGGATTGCCTGCCGCGGTGAAGGCGGGCCCGTCCTCGCGCGGCGCGACGGGCACGACCATGTGGCGCGCCACGACCTGTGGATCGGCCATGGCCTGCGCCATGTCCTGCACGCGGCCCGTGGGGATGCCCGCCCGATCCAGCACCCCGATCCAGTGGGCGGCGGTCTTGCCCAGCGTCACCGCCTCGATCAGGCGCTTGAGGAGATGCACATTCTCGCACCGCGCGGCATTGCTGGCAAAGCGCGGATCGGCGGCAATGGGCAGGGCCAGCGCGTCGCAAAGCCGCGCGAACAGCGCATCGTTTCCGGCGGCGATGACAAAGAACCCGTCGGCGGCGCGAAAGGTGGAAAAGGGCGTGATGGTCGGATGGCGCGCGCCGGTGGGGCCGGGGGCATGGCCGGTCGCGGCGGTGATCGCCAGCGCATGTTCCTGTATGGCGATCTGGGCATCCAGCATGGCGATATCGACCTTGGCCCCCGTGCCGGTCCGTTCGCGGGCGAAAAGCGCGGCAAGCACGCCTTGCGCCAGATACATCCCCGCCACGATATCGCCGATGGAGGCGCCCACGCGCACGGGCGGGCCGCCCTCTTCGCCCGTGATCGACATCACGCCGCCGCGCGCCTGCACCACCATGTCATAGGCGGGTTTTCCCGCATCCGGCCCCGTATGGCCGAAGCCCGACACCGCGCCGTAGATCAGGCGCGGATGGCGGGCGTGGAGCGTCTCCCACCCGTAGCCCAGACGCTCCATCACGCCGGGGCGATAGTTTTCAAGGATGACATCGGCGCGGGCCAGAAGCCTGTCGAGGATCGCGCGGTCGGCGTCCGCCTTCAGGTCCAGCGCGATGGACTGCTTGCCCGCGTTCAGCGCCGCGAAATAGGCGCTTTCGCCCTGCACGAAGGGCGGAAAGCCGCGCGTGTCGTCGCCCGTGACGGGGCGTTCCACCTTGATCACCCGCGCGCCCAGATCGGCCAGCGTCGTGGCACAGAAGGGCCCCGCAAGCACATGGGTCAGGTCGAGGATGGTGATGCCGGACAGGGGGGCCGATTGGGGGGCGGACTGGGGGGCGGACATGGGATTGCCTCGCGTCGTTTGCGGTCCAAGGAAAGCTTGGCTGGCCAAAGGATGCAAGCCTGTCGGGGCGCAGGTTTTTCTGCGAAAAACCTGCCAAACGATCCTTCTGCGAAGGATCGTCGAACCTTCGCAGAAGGTTCGTTCTAAGGGTTTTTCGCAGAAAAACCCGCGGGCATCAGAACAGGATCTGCACGGGATCGGCGGAACAGATGACGAGGTACTGGTTGCCCGCCCGCATCAGGTGGAACCCGCGGCGGCGCACCTCGAGGAAGAAGCGCTCCTCGCCCACCTCGCGGCGGACCCAGTCCACGTTGCGCCGCACGACGCCGCCCTTCATGGCCGTCTTGGCGGCGAAGATCTCGTCGATCCAGGGTTCGGGCGGGGTGTGTCTGACGGTATGCATGGGGCGACCCTAGCCGCCCCATGCTTAACAACGCGTTATCAGCTGCGGCCGCGACGCCCGCCGCGACGCCCGCCTGCGGCCTGCGACGCGGCGGCCGAGGCTTCGGCGAAGCTCAGGCCGCCTTCGACCGCTTCCAGCACCTTGGCGAAGCGGATCCATTCGCCCCCGTTCGCGTCATGGTTCATCAGGAAGTTGGCGGCGCGGATCGCCTCCATCTCCTGCTGGCGGACGGGGTTCATGATGGCCGATGTCATGCCCGCGCCGATGGCCATGGGAAGGAAGGCCCCGTTGATGCCGTGGCGGTGCGGCAGGCCGAAGCTGATGTTCGACGCGCCGCAAGTCGTGTTCACGCCCAGCTCCTCGCGCAGGCGGCGCACCAGCGCAAACACCTGCTGACCGGCCGAGGCCATCGCGCCCACGGGCATCACCAGCGGATCGACCACGATGTCATGCGCAGGGATGCCGAAATCGGCGGCGCGTTCGACGATCTTCTTGGCAACGGCAAAGCGGACATCGGGATCGGGCGAGATGCCGGTGTCGTCGTTGGAGATCGCCACGACCGGCACGTTGTATTTCTTCACCAGCGGCAGGACGAGTTCGAGACGCTCTTCCTCGCCCGTGACGGAGTTCAGCAGGGGGCGTCCCTCGCAGGCCATCAGCCCCGCTTCCAGCGCACCGGGAACCGACGAGTCGATGCAGAGCGGCACGTCCACCGTCTGCTGGACGATCTCGATCAGCGCCTTCATCAGCGGGGGTTCGACGAAGTTGTTGTCGGCATAGCGCGGGTCTTCGGCCATCTTGTTGGTGAAGACCGCGCCCGAGTTCACATCGAGCACCGTCGCCCCGCAGGCGACCTGTTCCAGCGCGTCCTTGATGACGGTTTCGTAGTTTCCCGCCTCCAGTTCGGCGGCCAGTTTCTTGCGGCCCGTGGGGTTGATGCGCTCGCCGATCACGCAGAACGGTTCGTCAAACCCGATGACGACAGTTTTCGTTTTCGATTCCAGTACGGTGCGGGTCATTCTTGAACCTTTTTCTCAAGCGGTGGCTGCGGCCGGCACGCCCGAGGCGCCGCCGTTTTCGGTGACCCACTGGGCATTGGTCTTGATGCCGCCCAAGGGGAAGAAGTGGACCTGTTCGATCCCGAAATCGGGGTTCGCCGCCTTGTGCGCGGCAAGTTCCGACACGAATTCGGTAGGCTCGTAGGGCAGCAGAAGTTTCGTGACATCCATCGCGCGCTTCTGCAGCACGCGCAGGCTGGGGCCCACGCCGCAGGCAATGGCGAACTTGATCAGCGTCTGCAGCTTGGCGGGGCCTGCCACCCCGATATGGACGGGCAGGTTCACGCCTTCGGCGCGCAGGCGGTTGACCCAGTCGATGACGGGGCCCGCCTCGAAGCAGAACTGCGTGGCCATGGCCATCTTGGCATCCGTGCGTTCGGAAAAGGCCGATTTCCAG
>JBEEOG010000418.1:0-2570 GCA_041191745.1 Pseudomonadota bacterium
AGCCCCGCGCCCTTCAGCGGAAGCTCCGCCACGCGGTCCAGATCGAGGCAATGCCCCTCTCCCCCCGCCCGCGCCAGAAGTGCGGCATCGCCATCGACCATCCGCCACGTGGCCCCTGCCAGCAGGTCGCCGAAGGCGCGCCGCGTCGATCCCGTGCCGCAGCCCAGATCGACCACCACCGCCCGATGCCTTGCCACGCCTGCCGCCGCCCGCAACAGGCGCGCATCCCGCGCCGCATGGTCGGCGGGTTCGCGCAAGGCCAGCCAGTCGGCGGAAAAGCCCATCGGTCAGATATCCCCTTCGCACCACGCCCGCGCCATGTGGCTTTCGTGCAGCGTCACGCGCAGCCGCCTGACCCGCCCGCCATCCTTCAGCTCTCCCGCCCGAAGCCGGTCGGCCAGACCGCGATGGATCACGCCGCAGAGGAACTCGGTCGTGGTGAACTTGCCTTTGAATTCCGGCACTTCGTCGAGGTTCCTGTAGCGCAGCGGGGCGAGCACCGCCGCCAGCGCATCGACCGCAAGGCCGATATCCACGACAAGGCCGTGATCGTCGATCCCGTCGGCAAGGAAGGCGGCATCGACGGTAAAGGTCGCGCCATGCATCCCCTGCGCCGGCCCGAAGACGGGCGAGGGCAGCGAATGGGCGATCATGATGTGGTCACGGACTTCGACGGCGAACATCTGGATTTCCTTGCAGGGTCAATAGCGGATGCGATGGCAGAGCGTGTCGGGCGCGGACAGGATCGCGCCATAGGCGGCAGGCAGGTCGGCAAAGCCCGTCTCGCCCGAAATCAGCGCGTCGAGCGCGGGATCGGCCAGAAGCGACAGCGCCACCTCTAGCCTGCGGCGGTGCGTCCAGCGCGGGGCGCGCGCGGGCGGGATCGAGCCCACCTGCGAACTGACCAGACGCAGGCGGCGGCTGTGGAACGCGCCGCCCAGCGGCACGGGCGTGTCGCCCGCGCCGTGCCAGCTTGCCTCGACCACCGTCGCCTCGGCTCCGGCGAGATCCAGCGCAAGGGCAAGGCCCGCCGCCGTGGCGCTGGCATGGATGACCACATCCGCGCCGCCCGCGGCGCTTTCGCGGGCGCGGTCCGGCAGGGCATGGGCGCAGCCCAGCGCGCGGGCCAGATCGGCGCGCGGCTCGGGATCGACCAGCGTGACCGCGGCCCCCGGCAGCCGCGCCGCCAGATAGCCCGCCAGCGCCCCCACGACGCCCGCGCCCACCACGGCGATGCGGTCCCCCGCGCCCGCGCCGCTGTCCCACAGGATGTTCAGCGCGGTTTCCATGTTCGCCGCAAGGATCGCCCGCGCGGGCGGAACCGGCGCGGGCAGCGGCACCACCGCCGCATCGGGCAGGCGGAAGCGGTCCTGATGGGGGTGCAGCGCAAAGACCGCCTGCCCCGCAAGCGGGCCGTCCAGCGCCTCGGCCACCATCGCGTAGCCGTATTTCACGGGAAAGGGGAAGTGGCCTTCCTGATGGGGGGCGCGCATCCGGTCCCACTCCGATGGCGGCACGCGGCCCGCCGCCACCAGCCGTTCCGTGCCGCGGCTGATGCCCGAGAAAAGCGCGCGGAAGCGCGTCCCCTCGCCCTCGGTCGCGGGACGGTGTTCCGCCCGCCCCGCCGCCACGCACCAGAGCGCCTGTGCCGTCATGGCAGGATATGCCCCGACTTGGCGGCCTTGGTCGCCAGATAGCGCGCATTCTCGGCCCGCGCGCCGACGCGGAGGGGGACGCGTTCGGCCACCGCAACCCCGTGCGCTTCGAGCATCGCCACCTTGGCGGGGTTGTTCGTCATCAGCCGGACCGAGGTGATGCCCATCCGCTGCAGCATCAGCGCGCCGATGCGGAAATCGCGTTCGTCATCGGCAAAGCCGAGGTGGTGGTTCGCCTCGACCGTGTCGAGCCCGCGCTCCTGCAGGGCATAGGCGCGCATCTTGTTGGCCAGACCGATGCCCCGCCCTTCCTGATTGAGGTAGAGCAGCACCCCCGCCCCCGCCGCCGCCATCGCCGCCATCGCGGCATGAAGCTGCGGGCCGCAGTCGCATTTCAGGCTGCCCAGCACATCGCCCGTGAAACAGGCCGAATGCAGGCGCACCAGAACGGGCATGGCCGGATCGGGCGCACCGATCCGCAGCGCGTAATGTTCGGCACCGCCATCTTCGGGACGGAACACCTCCACCCGTCCCGATTGCGACACGGCCATGGGCAGCGCTGCGGAACTGACCGGATGGTGGACCGGCAGGCGCAGGGCATCGGCGCGCACATCCTCGGCCATCAGGGGAACGATGCGCCGGTCGCGCGCCTGCGCGGGATCGCCCAGCCGCAGGGCGAGGAGCGCGGGCAGAAGCTGCGCGCCCTTGGCCAGAGCGATGGCCGCAGCCATCACGGCGGAAGACGGGGGCGCGGGCGCGGGGACCAGGGCCATGGCCGCAGGACCTGCGGCCACAGGGTTTGCGAGGGCCTGCACCTCGGCCAGCGTCATCGCGCCGGCGGCCAGTGCCGCCGCGTCGGCCGCCCCCTGCGACGCATCGGCGGGCGCGCGGCCTAGACCGAGCGTGGCAAGACGC
>JBEEOG010000419.1:0-3609 GCA_041191745.1 Pseudomonadota bacterium
CTGCACGGTGGTGATCCCGCGCTGCTGGATGTCTTCGGACGTGACCACGGTGGCCGCGCGGCCGTATTGCGCCGCCGCGATGGGCGAGAAGCCGCCCGAAACGATGATGTCATCCAGCGTGATGACCTCTTGCGCCTGCGCCGATGCGGCAAAGGCAGCCAGCCCCGCGACCGGAACGAGCAGTTGAAGACGTTTCATGTCATACCCCCACAAACAGCCCCGACGGGGCCGTGGACAAACGATAGGTGTCGGTGAGGGTTGGGGCCCCCGCAGACGGTGAAATCACCACGCGCGGAAGCTCCGCAGCCCGAAGCGCCCCTCGCGCCTGGACAGGGTGAACACCTTGGCAGGTCTCCTGACTTGCGGGTCATCGCTCCGCCGGACCTTCCCGCAGCCTTGCGGCCACAGTGGCATTACCGGTTTCGCTCTCCGCCTACAGTTGCGGGGGCAGTTGCGGCTTTGGCACCGATGAAGGCGCCGGACCACATTCCCTTTTAACCATCCGGACAAGCCGCATGGACCAAGATGGCGGCAGGATATAGCAGCGCGCGGCACAAAGAAAAGGGGATTCGCATGGGTTCTTTCGTCGCGCGCCGCGACGGGCTAGGCTGGTGCCTGACGGCAAGCCGCCGTGACGCACAAGACAGGGTTCGGCGATGAAACCGCTTCTCTTGCCCCTTCTTCTGGCCCTGACCCTGCCGGTGGCGGCACGGGCCGACGACGCGCTCGGCACGCTCAATCCCGACGAGATGAGCCTTGAACGTTCCATGCGCGAGGCGGTGGAGGGCAACACCTCGATGACGGTCTGCGCGTCCGGCTACCTGATGACCAAATCCGGCCAGCACGGCATGGCGCGCAGCGTGTTCGAGAATTGCGCCGCCGATGGCTGGACCCGCGCGATGACATGGATGTCCTATCTCGAGGACAACGGCTATGGCGCGCCGATGGACCCCGACGCCGCCGCCGAATACGACCGACTGGCCGCCGAGTCGGGCGATCCCGTGGGCATGTTCAACTATGGCCTCGACATGCTGCGCGGCCACGGCACCGCGCTGGACGAGGAGGAAGGCCGCCGCCTGATCGACCGCGCCGCCGCCCTTGGCCTTGCCGATGCGCGCCGCCTGCAGGGCGCGGGCTATGATCCGGACGAGGTGACGCCCGACGCCGACAACTGGAAATACGCGCCGCTTTACTGAACGGGCCGCGCGGGCGCGCCGTCCAGCCACAGCGTCCGCCGTGCCAGCCGGTCGGCTTCGGCCCGCGCATGGGTGACCAGCATCGCGGCAAAGCCGTGTCTGGCCTGCAGGCCCGCCACAAGGTCCATCATCCCGTCGACCAGCGCGGGATCGAGCGAGACGAAGGGTTCGTCGAGCAGCAGGAGATCGGGCCGCGCCGCCATCGCGCGCGCCAGCGCAAGGCGGCGTTGCTGGCCCAGCGACAGGGCGGCGGGGCTGTCGTCCTCGCGCCCCGCAAGCCCCACCTCGGCCAGACGGGCGCGGGCGTTCTCGGCGCTGCAACCGGCGGGCAGGCGGATGTTGTCCAGCGCGCTGCGCCACGGCAGCAGGGTCGGTTCCTGAAAGACCATCGCCAGCCGACCCGCCACATGGCGATGCCCCGTGAAGCCCGTATGCAGCCCCGCCACGATCCGCAGAAGCGTGCTTTTGCCCACGCCCGAAGGACCGCAGACGGCCATCACCTCGCCCCGTTCAAGCGACAGGCCAAAGGCCCCCAGCACCTGCCGGGGGCCATGATGGGCCGCGTCGATCGAAAGCGTCAGGACGGGTTCGGCCGGATCGGGCACAGTCGGATCGGACACGGCCGGATCGGACACGGGCATGCCTACCAGAAGACCCCCGCGGGAAGTTCCGCCATGTCGCCCACCAGCTCCTCTCCGCCGAGTTCGGCCATCAGCGCCAGCATCTTGGCCGCCGCCGCCTCATCCACCGGGCCGGGGGCGGGGATGCCTGCGCGGAAGCCCGCCTTCAGCGCCTCGAACTGGGCGTCGGACTTGGCGTTCATCAGCGGGCGCAATTCTTCCCAAGCGGCGTCGTCGGTGGCGAGCACGTCCTTGGCCGCGCGGCTTGCGGCGGCCAGACCCGCCACCAGTTCGGGCTTTTCCCGCGCCAGCGCGCCGGGCACGACATAGCCCAGAAGCGGCGTGGCGGGGTCAAGCCCCAGCGCTGCGCCGGCATCCGCCACGGTGATCAGCGGGCGCATTCCGGCGGCTTCCATCTTGGCGCCGAAGTGCCAGAAGTTCACCGCGCCCTCCAGATCGCCCGCCATGGCGGTTTCGAAGATCAGGGGCGGCGCGCCGAAGACCTGTTCGGTTTCGGCCTGCAGGTCCATGCCCAGCTCGGCCTTGGCATAGGCGCGCAGGATCAGCCAGCTTTTGTCCACCGGCCCGCCCGCGATGCCGATCTGCCCGCCCTTCAGGTCGGCCAGCGTCTGCGCGGGGCTGTCCTTGGGCACATGCAGCGCCCCCACTGCGCGGCTGTAGGGGATGAAGACGTAATCCGCCCCTTCGGCCCGCTGCCGCGCCACCCACAGCCAGTCCGACACGATGGCATCGACCTCGCCCGCCTGCAGCGCGACCTGCGCGGCGGGACCGGCGGCGACGTCCTGCACCTGCATGGCAAAGCCGTTCGCCGTATCGAGGCCGCGGGCGCGGATCGTGGTCAGTTCCCAGTTGACGGTGCCGGAGACCTGCGTGGCGATCCGCAGGACGGCCTCTTCGGCCACCGCGGCGGTGGATGACAGGGCAAGCGCCGCGACAAGGGCGGCATGGCGCAGAATGGACATGGCGGGTCTCCTCCTCAGGTGGGTGTCAGGATAGCAAGACCGACCGCCCCGCCTATTCGACCAAAGAGGTATCCGCCCCCGCGGCGGCGCCCCGCCCTACGACCATTTGGCAAGGACGCGCTTGACCTGCGTCAACGCCCCTGCCCGCGCGGGGGGCAAGGCTGCCGTCCGGAAACGCGCCCCACCATCAGGAGATGGACATGACCCTCCGCACCACATCGCTCGTGATCCTGTTCGGGATCGCCGCCCTGCCCGCGCTGGCCGAAAGCTCGGCCGTGGCGGGGATCAAGCTGGCGGCAGGCCGGCAGTTCTTCGATGCCGAATGCCACCGCTGCCACGCCATCGACGCGACCGACAAGAGCTATGGCCCCCCGCTCGAGGGCGTGATCGGCCGCGCCGCGGGGTCGGTGGACGGCTATCCCTATTCCAAGGCCCTGAAATCGGCGGGTTTCGTCTGGACCGAACCCGCGCTGAAGGCGTGGATGGAGGATAATCAGGGCCTCGTTCCCGGCACCAAGATGCGCCATGTCGGCATCACCGATCCTGTCGAGCAGGAATTCATCCTGACCTGGCTGCGCCACGCCGCCAAGGCGGACTGACACCCGCCGAAGACGGCCGGCGCAGGAGGGTGCGCCGGCCGTTCCCCCCACCCCCGCCGCGCTGGCCCCCCGCCGGGCCGGCCTGCCGCAAGGTCCGCGCCACCGCCGCGCCGGACCGGCGACAGCCATGCAGCGGATACGCGACAGCTTGTCGCAGGGGCCTGCCACTTGAAATTGCCACCTACGACCATGGTGCAATTTCACGCCCCCG
>JBEEOG010000420.1:0-2925 GCA_041191745.1 Pseudomonadota bacterium
CGCCATCGTCCAGCCATAGGCCGCCGCGAAATGCGCCTCCAGCGCGGCGACCACCGCGTCGTTGCCGCCCTGCCGGTTATAGGCCCGCCACAGTGACGGCCCCCCGCGCGACACCTCCTCCAGCGCCACGCCCTGCCCCACCGCCTGCGCCCGTACACCGACCCGCGCAAGATGCCAGCGCAGCCAAAGATCGTCCGCCGTGGGCGCCAGCGCCTGCGCCGTGGCAAGGTCCATCACCTCGGCCGGGAAATCCGCCGCCGAATACAGCACCCCGTCCTTGCCGATGGGCAGCACCGCCAGCGCCGGACCCTCTGGCATCTCCGCCCCGAACCAGCGCCCATAGCCCGCCACGCGGCCCCGCCGGATCACGATGGGATGCGCGGTCCAACCGGTCACCGCCCCCGTCGCCGCGCGCCCCGCCACCAACCGCGCCAGCCAGCCCTGCGGATAGATCGTGTCGTCATCCGCCGTCACGACCCAGCGGTCGGTCCCCCGATGCTCGGCCAGCCACGGCAGGATCTTCCGGTAGGGCCCGGTATTGGCCACCCAGCGCAGCTCCACCCGCCCCGCCGCGACCAGCCCCGCCAGATCGGGCGGCACCTCATGCACCCCCTCGTCCAGCAGATAGCCCTCGCGTGACAGATGGATCAGCACCCGCGCCGGCGCAGGCTCCTGCGCCAGGATCGACGCCACCACCTCCGTCAGCCGCCCGATCCGAGGACGGATCGCCGTCAGGCTGACATCGACCTCCCTACCCACCGCAAACCCCCGCCACGCATCACGCCCCGATCCTGTCAGACCCGCGCGCAAAGCAAAAGGCCCACCGGATCACCGATGGGCCTCGTCGTTCGTCTTCCCAGCTCAGGCGCGCTCGGAATATTCCATCAATTCCGTATGGACCCAGATATCCTCTTCCGTACCGATGAAGGGCGGGATCATGATCCGCACGCCATTGTCCAGGATCGCGGGCTTGAAGCTGTTCGCCGCCGTCTGGCCCTTCACCACCGGTTCCGTCTCGACGATGCGACATTTCACCTTCTGCGGCAGCGTCACGGCCAGCGCCTCGTCGCCATAGTAGCGGATCGTCGCCGTCATCCCGTCCTGCAGGAAGGGCCGCCGATCACCCAGCAGCTCGGCATCCAGCTCGATCTGCTCGTAGGTCTCGCTGTCCATGAACACCAGCCGCCCGTCCGTCTCGTACAGGAACTGCTGGTCCTTGTTCTCCAGCCGCACCTCTTCGACCTTGTCCTCGGACCGGAAGCGTTCGTTCAGCTTGCGCCCGTCGCGCAGGTTCTTCAATTCCACCTGCGCGAAGGCCCCGCCCTTGCCGGGTTTCACGTGGTTGGCCTTAACAGCGGCCCACAATCCGCCGTCATGTTCCAGCACCATGCCGGGTTTGATTTCGTTACCGTTGATCTTGGGCATGTCGGAAAACCGTCCAGAATGAGGCGAGAATGGTTGAAGATTGATGAACGCCGCCTATATCTCGCTGGCCTTAGCGTGGCAAGCCGACGATATATTGTACCGATACAGGAAAGTCATGCACACGATGCATGCCAGTCCTGCTAAAAGGGCAATACCGAATCGTGACCAAATGGTCATATTCGCCGGACGCCAGAAAAGACAAGACAAGAACAGGAAAACGACGACATGGTCGATTTCGTTGATGGCACCGCCTTCAATTACGAGCAGGGCCAACGCGCCCGGAAGCTCTTTGCTGCCGTTGTACTCGCCGCGCTCGATGACGCGATCGCGGATGACAAGAAGTACGGCAACGGCCCGGAACAGATCGCCCGCTGGGCGCGGTCGCGCGACGGGCGCGAGGTTCTGTCCTGCGCCGGCATCGACCCGAACGAGCGGGTGGTGAAGGGTCTCATGGACTTCGTTTCCAAGGGCGTGCGCACCTCCGTCGCGCTCTCGCGCGAGGAATCCGAACGCCGCCACGCACTGGAAGCGGATCAGGCCGAAGCCGCCTGATCCCATGCGGCAGGCCGGAAACGCGAAACGCGCCCCTCGGGGCGCGTTTTGCTTTGCTCAGATGCCGCGTTGCCGTGGACCAGCCTATTCGAAATCCCGCACCGCCAGCGCCCGCGCGATCTCGGCCCGCACCAGCTTGCGCACGTTGCGCGTGATGCGCTCGCCCAACGCACCCTGCAACTCCTCGCGGATGATGTCGCGCACCAGATTGCGCAGCATCTCCTCGTCGAAGATCGGCTCGCCCGGCGCGTCCAGCTCCTCCGCCGGATCAAAGCGGGTGAAGACAGACGCCTCCGCCTCGGCCTCCAGCTCGCGCCGGATCTCGGCCTCGGCGGCATCCGCCCAGTCCTCGTCCACCGTTTGCTGCGGCGCCTGCGCCGGGCCGCGATCCTCAGGCTCCAGCACATCGGGCATCGCAGCCTCCTCTGCCACCTCGGCGGCGGATGCGCTCACCACTTCGTCCTCCGGCAGCCAATCCGCACCATCTGCCGCATCGGCAGCACCCGCCAGTACATCCTCCGGCTCCGGCAGGACCGCCACCGGATCGACCGGCGTCACCGCCTCGACCCCCGACTCGATCTCGGACGCAAATTCCGGCGCCGCAGCCCGGCCCGCCACCTCCGCCACGGGGGCGACCGCTTCCGCAGGCTCCACCATCTCGGCCATCGGGGCGCCCGGCTCCTCGGCGCGCGCCTCACGCTCGGCCGGCGCGGCGAAATCGAACCAGTCGTGATTTCCCGACGGCGTCGCCGCCGGAACCTCGGCATCCTCCTCATAGGCAGGCGTCGCCGCCCGACCCCGGATCGACGAAAATCCGCCCGTGCTCTCCACCGGTTCGGACTGGATCCGATGCGCCGGGGTCAGGACCAGCTTGCCCACTTCCGCCACCGGCGGAGCGGACGGCGCGGTAGGCGTCGCCTCGGCCGGTTTCGCCCCGGGACGGAGGTC
>JBEEOG010000421.1:0-19297 GCA_041191745.1 Pseudomonadota bacterium
GCGGCAAGGATCGACCAGCGGCGCTGGCGCGATGCCTATCTGGCCGAAATCCGCAGGCTGCGTGACGAAACAGGGGGCCGGACGCTTCAGACCGTCTTTTTCGGCGGCGGCACGCCGTCGCTGATGGAACCGGAGGTGGTGGCCGATGTGATCGCCGCGATCCGCGCCGCCTGGCCGATGGTGAATGACCCAGAGATCACGCTGGAGGCCAATCCCGGTTCGGTGGAGGCGGGCCGCTTTGCCGCCTATCGGCAGGCGGGGGTGAACCGTGTGTCGATGGGGGTGCAGGCGCTGAATGACGAAGATCTGCGCCGTCTGGGTCGCCTGCATTCCGCGGCCGAGGCGCGGGCCGCATTCGACATCGCCCGCGCGACATTCGACCGCGTGAGTTTCGACCTGATCTACGCCCGTCAGGACCAGACGCTGGAGGACTGGCGCCGCGAACTGACCGAAGCGCTGTCGATGACGGTGGATCACCTGTCAATGTACCAGCTGACGATCGAGGACGGCACGGCCTTTGGCGACCGCTTCGCGCGGGGCGGGCTGAAGGGGCTGCCGGACGAGGATGTTCAGGCGGATATGTATGCGCTGACGCAGGAGATCTGCGCCGCGCGGGGGATGGCGGCCTATGAGGTGTCCAACCATGCCAGACCGGGGGCGGAAAGCCGCCACAACCTGATCTACTGGCGCATGGGGGATTATGCGGGCATCGGGCCCGGCGCCCATGGCCGGTTGACGCTGGACGGCACGCGCTGGGCGACCGAGGCACCGCGCGCCCCGGCGGACTGGCTGGCGCGGGTGGAACGCGGAGCGGCGGGCGAATTGCCGCGCGAGGCGATCCCCCTGCCCGATCAGGCGACGGAATATCTGCTGATGTCGATGCGCCTGCGCGAGGGGATGAACATCGCCCGCTACGAGCGTTTGCAGGGCCATGCGCTGGCAGAGGATCGGGTGCTGCGGCTGGAGGAACTGGGGCTGGTGACACGGCAGGACGGGCGGCTCGCTGCCACCGACGCGGGGCGCGCCGTGCTGAACGGGGTGCTGCGCGAGTTGGCGGCGTGACGCGCGCGCTTTGGCTGGTGGCGGGGTTTTTCGCGCTGGGATCTGCACTGTTGGGCCTGATCCTGCCGCTTCTGCCGACCGTGCCCTTTCTGCTGCTGGCCGCCTTTTGCTTTGCCCGATCCTCGGCGCGGCTGCATGACTGGCTGCTGGGGCATCCGCGCCTTGGTCCGCCGATCCGCGACTGGCAGGCGCGCGGGGCGATCGGGATCGCGGCGAAGCGGCTTGCAACACTGTCGATCGCCGGAGGCCTTGCGGTGACGGTCGCGCTGGGGCTGCCACCCGCCCTGCTGGCGCTTCAGGCCGTGGTTCTGGCGGGGGTGCTGGTCTTCATATGGACACGTCCCTCTCGATAAGCGAGAGCGCGCGGCAGAGCAGGTCGAGATCGTCGAGCGAGCGGTAACGCACGGACAACACCCCGCCATCCACGCCGATATGGTCGATCGTGACCTGCATCCGCAGATGGGCGGACAGGTCATTCTCCAACGCGCGCGTATCGGCATCCTTGTCGGATTTCGGGCGCGGGCCGCTGGATTTCCCCGCGCCTTTCTGTTCGGGCGCCTTGGCCAATGCCTCGGTCTCGCGCACGGAAAGGTTGCGGGCGATCACCTGCCGCGCAAGTTCCGTCGCGCGGGGCGAGGTGATCAGCGCGCGCGCATGGCCCGCGCTGAGCTTTCCTTCGCGCACATAGCCCTGCACATCTTCGGGCAGGTTCAGAAGCCGCAGAAGGTTGGCGATGTGGCTGCGGCTTTTTGACAGCGCCTCGGCCAGTTTTTCCTGCGTATGGCCGAAACGGTCCATCAGCTGGCGATAGGCCAGCGCCTCTTCGATCGCATTCAGGTCCGCGCGCTGGATGTTTTCGATGATCGCGACCTCAATCACCTCGAGGTCCGAGAATTCGCGGATGACGACCGGCACCTCGTGCAGTTGCGCGAGTTGCGCCGCCCGCCAGCGCCGTTCGCCGGCCACGATCTCGAACCGGTCGCCATCGATGCTGCGGACGACAAGCGGCTGGATGATCCCCTTTTGCCGGATGGAGGAGGCAAGCTCCTGCAGCGCATCGGGCGCGAAATCGCGGCGCGGCTGGTTGGGGTTCGGGACGATCTTTTCCACCGGCACCAGCATGTCGGGGCGGCGCGGACGCTCTGGCGCACCGCTTTCGGGCGTCAGGTTCACATCGGCCATCAGCGCGGAAAGACCACGGCCCAGACCACGGCGTTCGGTTTTCTTGTCCATCAGGCGGTTTCCTTGCGTCTGGCGATCGGGTGGCGGGCGGCGAGTTCCTGCGCGAGGGCGCGGTAAGCCTCGCTTCCCTTGGAGGCGGTGTCATAGCTCAGCACCGGAAGGGCGAAGGACGGGGCTTCCGAGACGCGGACATTGCGCGGGATGACCGTGCGGAAGACGAGGTCGCCGAGGTTCTGCCGCGCATCGTTTTCGACCTGCTGACTCAACCTGTTGCGTCCGTCATACATGGTCAACACTACACCTTCGATCCGCAGGCCGGGATTCGCGGTCTGGCGCACCTCGCGGATGGAGAGCATGAGTTGCGAAAGCCCCTCGAGCGCGAAGAACTCGGACTGGAGCGGGACCAGAACCGACTGGCAGGCGATTAGGGCGTTCACGGTCAACAGGCTGAGCGAGGGCGGGCAGTCGATCAAGACGAAATCCAGCGCATAGGCGTCGATGGCCGGCTGGCGCAGGGCATCGTGCAGAAGGAAGCTGCGCTTTTCGTTGGCCACCAGTTCCATATCCGCCGAAGACAGGTCGGCATTGGCCGGACAGACGAAGAGCCCGTCGATGCCGGAGGGCTGGATCACCTCGTCCAGTGGCGCCTCGTCGATCAGCAAGTCATAGGTGGTGAGCCGCCGGTTGGCCGGATCGACGCCAAGGCCGGTCGAGGCGTTCCCCTGCGGATCGAGATCGACGAGCAGGACACGCGCCCCCATCTCCACCAGCGCCGCGGCCAGGTTGATGGCGGTTGTCGTCTTGCCCACGCCGCCCTTCTGGTTGGCCACGGCGATGATCCTGGGTTGCTTCGGGCGGGTTGGATCAGACATGGGTGATCGCCTTCATTTCCAGAACGACGGCCGCAGGGTCGGTGTCGCTTGGATGCACTGTTACGTTGAAACGCCAGTCGCGGCCAGCCTCTGCCACCTCGGCGCTGTGATTTGCCCCCTTGGGAAAGAGGGCGATGCCGTCCGGCGCGAGATGGAGCGCCGCGAAACCGCACAGCACAGGAAGCGCGGCAAGCGCGCGGGCGCTGAGGACATCGGCCCGCAACGGCGCGAGGGCTTCGACCCGTTCATTCCGGACATCGACCGAAAGCCCCAGTTGACGTGCGGCCTCGCGCAGGAAAGTCGCCTTGCGCCGGTCGGATTCCACAAGCGTGATCCGTCGCGCGGGGTCCAGTTCATGCGACATGGCGGCGATGACCAGCCCGGGAAAGCCCCCGCCACTTCCCAGATCTGCCCATTGCCCCACGACCGGCGGTGCCAGCGCATAAAGTTGCGCGGAATCAAGGATATGGCGGTGCCACGTTGCATCCAGTGTCGACTTTGCGACAAGGTTGATCGCCGGGTTCCACTTCCGGAGCAGGGCTTCCAGCGCCTCCAGCCGGCCGAGTGTTTCACGTGAAACAGACAGGCCGGCCAACACGTCCGTCGTCATCATCCGGCCGCCTGCACGCGGCGCGCCTTGCGAAGATGGGCGAGGATCAGGGTCAGCGCCGCGGGGGTCATGCCTTCGATCCGCGCCGCCTGCGACAGGTTCGCCGGTTGCACGCGGCGCAGCTTCGCCGTCAACTCGGCCGATAGGCCCGACAAAGCGCCATAGTCGAAACTTGCCGGAATTTCAGCGGTTTCCTCGCGCTGCAGCAGGGCGACATCCTCGCTCTGCCGCGCCAGATACTGGGCATACAGCGCGTCGGTCGCGACCTGCTGACGGATGGCTGCGGGAAAGGCGGCGAAATCGGGATAGAGACGCTCGACGGCCTCAGGCGCGGCTTCCCCCAAAGCGAGGAGATCGAAGCCGGACCGCCGCGCGCCGTCCTGACTGACGGAAAGACCAGCCGCGTTCGCCTCTTTCGGAGACACGCGCCGCGCTTCCAGCGTCGCACGAGCAGCGGTGATGCCAGCCATCTTCGCGTCGAAGGCAGCGCGGCGGCGGTCTGACACGATGCCCAGCGCCAGCGCCTTGGGCGTCAGCCGCTGGTCGGCATTGTCGGCCCGCAGAGCAAGGCGGAATTCGGCACGCGACGTGAACATGCGGTAAGGCTCTGTCACGCCCCGCGTCACAAGGTCATCGATCATCACGCCGATGTAGCTGTCGGCCCGGCTGAACACCACCTGATCCCGATCCAGGGCAAAGGCCGCGGCGTTCAATCCGGCGACAAGGCCCTGCGCGGCGGCCTCTTCATAGCCCGTGGTGCCGTTGATCTGCCCCGCGAACCACAGGCCGTGCATCGCCTTCAACTCCAGCGTGGGGCGCAGGCCACGCGGGTCGAAGTAATCGTATTCGATCGCATAGCCGGGCTGCAGGATTCGCACATCCTCGAGCCCGAAGATCGAACGGACATAGGCCTCTTGCACATCCTGCGGCAAGGATGTCGAAATCCCGTTGGGATAGACGGTGTCATCGTCCAGCCCCTCGGGCTCCAGAAAGACCTGATGGCCCGTCTTGTCGGCGAAGCGCACCACCTTGTCTTCGATCGACGGGCAGTAGCGGGGGCCTACCCCTTCGATATGCCCCCCGTACATGGCGGAACGCGACAGGTTGGCACGAATGATGTCGTGGGTCTTCTCGTTCGTATGCGTGATTCCGCAGGCGATCTGGCGCGCTTCGGGTGCGGTGTTCAGGAACGAGAACACCACCGGATCGTCATCGCCCGGCTGAACTTCCAGCGCGTCCCAGCGGATCGTCCTGCCATCCAGACGCGGCGGCGTGCCGGTCTTCAGACGCCCCCGCCCCAGATCCAGCGACGCAAGCCGCGCCGCAAGCGGGACCGAGGGCCGGTCGCCCATCCGCCCGCCCGGGCGCTTGACGTCGCCGATATGGATAAGGCCGTTCAGGAATGTGCCCGCCGTCAGGATCGTTGCGGTCGCAGATACCACGCCGCCATCGGCCAGAACGACACCGGTGACGCGGTCGCCCTCGACCCGAAGATCGGTCACCTCGCCTTCGATGATCGTCAGGTTGGGGGTCGCCGAAAGCTCCGCCTGCATCGCGTGACGATACAGCTTGCGGTCCGCCTGTGCCCGCGGCCCCTGCACGGCGGGCCCCTTGCGACGGTTCAGCAGACGGTACTGGATGCCGGCACGGTCGGCGACACGGCCCATAACGCCATCCATGGCGTCGATCTCGCGCACCAGATGGCCCTTGCCCAACCCGCCGATCGCCGGATTGCAGGACATCACGCCGATTCCGTCCCGCGTCAGCGTCACCAACGCCGTCTGTGCACCCATGCGCGCGGCGGCCGCGGCAGCCTCGGATCCCGCATGCCCGCCCCCGATCACGATCACATCGAACTGTTTCACGTGAAACATCCTATTTCCCGATGCAAAAACTGGCAAAGATCTCGTCCAGCAGGTTTTCCACGTCGATCCGGCCTACCAGCGATTCCAGCGCGCGGATCGCCACGCGCAACTCTGCGGCGGCAAGCTCTGCCCGCCCTGCGCCCCTCTCTACCTCAAGCCGCGCCGATTCCATAGCCCCGATCGCGCGTTCGAGCGCCAGACGGTGCCGCTCTCGGGTGATCGTCGCCGCCCCTGCCGTCAGGCCCTGCAGCTTTTCGCCGATGGCATCCACCAGTTCGGCAATACCCTGCCCCGTCAGGCCCGATACACCGCCGCCGCCAAGATCCGCCTTGCCCCGCACCACGATGTCGCCGGCCTTCGGCTGCATCTCCGTGATGGGCGCCTCGCCCGTCAGGAACACGCGCAGATCGGCCCGCTCTGCCCGCTGCAGCGCCCGCTCGATCCCGATCCGCTCAAGCCTGTCCTCGGTTTCACGCAGACCGGCCGTATCCAGCAAGGTGACGGCCAGCCCGCCGATATCCATCCGCACCTCGATCACATCGCGCGTCGTGCCCGCGATGTCGGATGTGATCGCCGCCTCGCGCCCAGCCAAGGCGTTCAGAAGCGTGGATTTTCCGGCATTCGGCGCGCCGAGGATCGCCACCTCGAACCCTTCACGGATACGCTCGGCCGCCTTGGCGCCTGCCGCCTCGCGCCGCAAGTCGTGCAGGACCGCATCCACCAGCGCCAGAACCTCCGGCGTCACGTCAACCGGCACATCCTCGTCGGCGAAGTCGATGGTGGCCTCGATCAGGGCCGCCGCCCGCACCAGCCGCGCCCGCCAGCCCTCGGCCCGCTGCCCGATGGCGCCCGACAGCACCCGAAGCGCCTGCCGCCGCTGCGCCTCTGTCTCGGCATCGATCAGATCGGCCAGACCCTCGACCTGCGCCAGATCGAGGCACCCGTTTTCTAGCGCCCGCCGCGTGAACTCTCCCGCCTCGGCCAGCCGCAGCCCGTCGATCCGGCCCAGCACGCGCAGCACCGCCTGCACCACGGCGACAGAGCCGTGCAGATGCAATTCCGCCGCCTGCTCTCCGGTAAAGCTCGCCCCTTCGGCAAAGGTCAGGACCAGCGCCTGATCCAGCTCCTCGCCCTCCCAGACCACGCGGCGCAGGGCCGCGCGGCGCGGTTCGGGCAGGGGTCCGGCGATCCGCGCCACCACGCCATGCGCCATCGGGCCAGAGAGGCGCAATACCGCCACCCCCGCCTTGCCGCGTGCGCTGGCCAAGGCATAGATCGTGTCCACCGGCGAAAGCCCCGTCTCAGGTGTTCATCGAGTCGAAGAATTCGGAATTCGTCTTCGTCTGCTTCAACTTGCCCAGCAGGAATTCGATCGCGTCCGTGGTGCCCATCGGGTTCAGGATGCGGCGCAGGACATAGGTCTTCTGCAGATCGGTCTTCTCGACCAGCAGATCCTCTTTCCGCGTGCCGGATTTCAGGATGTCGATGGCGGGGAAGACGCGCTTGTCGGCTACCTTGCGGTCCAGCACGATCTCGCTGTTGCCGGTGCCCTTGAACTCTTCGAAGATCACCTCGTCCATGCGGCTGCCGGTGTCGATCAGCGCCGTGGCGATGATGGTCAGCGACCCGCCCTCTTCGATGTTGCGCGCCGCGCCGAAGAAGCGCTTCGGCCGCTGCAGCGCGTTGGCATCCACACCCCCCGTCAGCACCTTGCCCGAGGACGGGACGACCGTGTTGAACGCCCTACCAAGTCTTGTGATCGAATCGAGAAGTATCACAACATCTCGTTTATGCTCCACCAGACGCTTGGCCTTTTCGATCACCATCTCGGCCACGGCCACATGCCGCGTCGCCGGTTCGTCAAAGGTCGACGACACGACCTCGCCCTTCACTGACCGCTGCATGTCAGTCACTTCCTCGGGGCGTTCGTCGATCAGAAGGACGATCAGATAGCACTCCGGATGGTTCTTCTCGATGCTGTGCGCGATGTTCTGAAGAAGCACCGTCTTGCCCGTGCGCGGCGGCGCCACGATCAACGCGCGCTGGCCTTTGCCGATGGGGCAGACAAGGTCGATGATCCGGGCCGAGCGGTCCTTGATCGTCGGATCCTCGATTTCCATCTTCAGCCGCTCGTCGGGGTAGAGCGGCGTCAGGTTGTCGAAATGCACCTTGTGGCGCGCGCGTTCGGGGTCGTCGAAGTTGATCTTCGTGACCTTCGTCAGGCAGAAATACCGCTCGTTCTCGCGCGGGGCCTGGATCACGCCCTCGATGGAATCACCCGTCCGCAGGCTGAACTGGCGGATCATGTCGGGGCTGACATAGATGTCGTCAGGGCCGGGCAGATAGTTCGCCTCGGGGCTGCGAAGGAAGCCGAAGCCGTCCTGCAACACCTCCAGCACGCCGTCGCCGCCGATCTCGAACCCTTCCTCGGCATGTTCCTTCAGGATCTGGAACATCATCTCGCCCTTCCGCATGGAGGGCGCGTTCTCGATCTCCCATTCCTCGGCCATGGCCAGCAGGTCGGCGGGCGTCTTGGCCTTCAGGTCGGAAAGGTTCAGCCGTTCGGTCGTCATGGGGAATGTCCTATAGCCCGCAAGCCTGAAAGCGGCGCGGAAGGCGGGCGTGTCACGGGAAATGCGGTGGGCCGGACGGCCCTGCGATGCTTGCGTTACGGCGTTGGCCCGCAAAAGTCAACGCGGGCGCGTCACCACTTCACGATCACCGAAAAGACGATGACGATCAGCAACAGCGTCGGCACCTCGTTCATCATGCGGTAATTGCGGCCGGTCAGCCTGTTCTCGCCATGGATGAATTCCTTGCGCCGCAGGCCCAGCCAGTGGTGGAACCACGTCATTCCCAGCACGGCCACGGCCTTTGTCCAGGGCCAGACCTCGGACCAGACCACGATCCCCGGCGTAAGGACGAGGGCGAGGCCGAAGACCCACGTCGCCACCATCGCGGGGTTCATGATCGCGCGCAGAAGCCGCCGCTCCATCGTCTGGAACAGGCGGTCCGTCGGGCTGTTCTGGCCCACCTCCTCGACGTGATAGACGAACAGGCGCGGCAGATAGAACAGCCCCGCCATCCACGCCACGACCGCGATCACGTGCAGCGACTTGGTCCACGGGTAAACCTCGGCCAGAAAATCCTGCATCGGCGCTGCCTCCATCTCCTCTTCTTCTTAATTTAAAGAAAAGAAATGGAAAAGGATGATGCTGTAGGGCCTGTGGGTAACGGGATCAGGGATTCCGCCCCGCGATTTCTCCACAGGCCGGACCCTGTGGATAGCTGCGGGAAAGCCCGCCCCCGCAGACCCCGCGCTGCGCCTCGCATCCAAGGTGGCAAGGCCCGCGCGGCGCGCCATCCATCCACAGCCGTCTTGTCCCGACCGCTGCGGCGACCGGCCCGCCCACAGCGCGGGGATGATCCGGCGCACAGGGGGAAAACCCGCCCCCGCGCCTTGACTTCGGCCCGCGAAACCCGTCCCCTCGCCGCCGCGGTCCAGATCGCCCACGGGCCGGCCGCAGGAACGAAACGGGATTATCCACAAGGCCGCCCCCATGCCCCGCCTGATCCTCGCCTCGCAATCCGAAATCCGCGCCCGCCTGCTGGCGGATGCGGGCGTGGCGGTCGAAGCCCTGCCCGCCCGCATCGACGAGGATGGCATCCGTGCCGCCCTTCAGGCCGAAGCCGCCACCCCCCGCGACATCGCCGACACGCTGGCCGAGATGAAGGCGCGCAAACTGGCCGAAAAGCACCCCGATGCCGTGGTGATCGGCTGCGATCAGGTGCTGGATTTCCGCAAGGACGTCTGGGGAAAGCCCGAAACCCCTGATGCAGCGCGGGCACAGTTGCAGGCCCTTCGTGGCCAGACCCACCGGTTGTTGTCGGCGGTCGTGCTATATGACCGGGGTGAACCCGTCTGGCGGCATGTGGGGGAGGTGCGGCTGACAATGCGCGCGTTTTCAGATGCGTATCTTGACGATTACCTGTCCCGCAACTGGGACAGCGCCCGCCACTCCGTGGGCTGCTACAAGCTCGAGGAAGAGGGCGCGCGCCTGTTCGCCGCGGTCGATGGCGACTATTTCACCGTGCTGGGCCTGCCGCTGCTGCCGCTTCTGGGCTATCTCGGCCAAAGGGGATGGATCGCCGCATGACCGACCACCCGCGCATCCCGCTTGCGGGCGTCATCGGATCGCCCATCGCGCATAGCCGTTCGCCAGCGCTGCACGGCTACTGGCTGAAGCGTTACGGCATCAAGGGCCATTACATCCCGCTCGACATCGCGCAGGCCGACCTGCGCGAGGCGCTGCGGATGATGCCGAAGATGGGCTTCGTCGGCTGCAACGTGACGATCCCGCACAAGGAAAGCGTGCTGCAGATCGCCGATGTCGTCACCGACCGCGCGGCGCTGATCGGGGCGGCCAACACGCTGATCTTCCGCAAGGACGGCAAGATCCACGCCGACAACACCGATGGTGCGGGCTTCATGGCGAACCTGCGCCAGAACGCACCGAACTGGACCCCCGCCGCCGGTCCCGCCGCCGTCTTCGGCGCGGGCGGGGCCTGCCGCGCGGTGCTGGCGGCCCTGATCGAGGTGGGCGTGCCCGAAATCCGCCTTGCCAACCGAACGCGCGCACGGGCCGAGGCGCTGCGGTCCGATTTCGGCGCCAAGGTGCAGGTCTATGACTGGGTGCAGGCCCCCGCCATGCTGGAAGGTGCCGCGACGGTCGTGAACACCACCGCGCTCGGCATGACGGGCAAGGCCGACATGAACATCCCGCTCGACACGCTGGAACGCACCGCGCTGGTGACGGACCTCGTCTATACCCCGCTCAAGACGCAGTTCCTGATCGAGGCCGAAGATCGCGGCTGCCATGTCGTCGACGGGTTGGGCATGCTTCTGCATCAGGCCGCCCCCGGTTTCGAACGCTGGTTCGGCACGCGGCCCGAGGTGGACGACGCCACCCGCGCCGCCGTCCTGTCCGCATGACGCGGCCCTTCCGCCTTGGCCTGACCGGCTCCATCGGGATGGGAAAAAGCACGACGGCCCGCCTTTTCGCCGAAGCGGGCCTTCCCGTCTGGGATGCCGATGCCGCCGTGCATCGCCTCTATGCCGCGGGCGGGGCGGCGGTGAGGCCGATCGCGGCCCTCCATCCCGCCGCGCAGGTGGGCGGTGCCATCGACCGGACCGTGCTGAAGGACTGGATCGCCGCCGACCCCACGGCGCTTGCGCGGCTGGAGGCGATCGTGCATCCGCTCGTCTCGGCCGACCGCGATGTCTTTGCCGCCACCGCCACCGCCGACATCGCCGTCTTCGACATCCCGCTTCTTTATGAACGCGGGGCCGAGGCGCAGCTGGACGCCGTCCTTGTCGTCACCGCGCCTCCCGACCTACAGCGCGCCCGCGTCCTTGCCCGCGGCACGATGACCGAGGCGCAGTTCGCCACCATCCTGTCCCGCCAGATGCCCGACCGCGAAAAGCGCGCCCGCGCCGACCACATCATCGAAACCCTCTCGCTGGACAGCGCGCGCGCGGCGGTGCATGCCCTGATCGGCTACATACGGGGCAACCGCTGATGCGCGAGATCGTTCTGGATACCGAAACCACGGGGTTCGAACCGTCCGAAGGCCACCGCATCGTCGAAATCGGCGCGGTGGAACTGATCAATTCCCTGCCCACGGGGCGCACCTATCACCAATACATCAACCCCGAACGCCTGATGCCGAAAGAAGCGTTCGAGGTGCATGGTCTGGGTGACGATTTCCTGCGCGACAAGCCGCTTTTCGCGGCGATCGGGCGGGCCTTCCTCGATTTCGTCGGCGATGCGCGGCTGGTCATCCACAATGCCGCCTTCGACATGAAATTCCTGAATTTCGAACTGGATCGCGCGGGCCTGCCCAAGCTGCAATGGGACCGCGTGACCGATACGCTGGCCATGGCGCGGCAGAAATTTCCCGGCGCGCAGGCCTCGCTCGACGCGCTGTGCCGCCGCTTCGGCGTGGACAATTCGGCGCGCGAAAAGCACGGGGCGCTCCTCGACAGCGAGATTCTGGCCGAGGTCTATCTGGAACTGATCGGCGGGCGGCAGCGCGATTTCGGGCTGTCCACCGTCGGGTCCGGTGCCGCGCGGCAGGGCGCGGCGGATGGGGCGGCCTGGCGCCCGCGTCCGCGCCCCGAACCCCTGCCCGATCCGCAGACCGAGGCCGAGGCCGCCGCCCACGCGGCCTTTGTCGCCAAGCTGGGCGACGGGGCGATCTGGCTGAAACGCCGGTAACGGCGACACGAAAAAGGCCCCGCGCATCGGCGGGGCCTTTTCCGCACCCTGCGGAAGGGTCAGTTGACCTGCGCCTGCGCGGCGCTTTCGGCCTGACGGCGCGCCAGTTCCTGACGGTAAAGCGCAAGGAAATCGACCGTGTCGATATTCAGCGGCGCAAAGCCCCCGTCGCGCGTCACGTCCGAGATGATGCGCCGCACGAAGGGGAACAGAAGGCGCGGGCATTCGATCAGCAGGAAGGGGTGAAGCTGCTCGTCCGGCACGCCCTCGACGTTGAAGATGCCGCCATATTCCACTTCCAGCAGGAACAGCGTCTCGCCGTTGTTCCTGTTCTTCGACGTGACGCGGTATTTCGTGATCACGTCATACTGGTTCGCCGCCGCCCGCTTGCGCGCATCGAGGCTGACCGCCACCTGCACGTCGGGCGCGACGTCGCCGCTGCTGATCCCCTTGCGGGCCACGTTGTTTTCAAAGGACATGTCCCGCACGAACTGTGCCAGAACCTGCATCCGCACGGTCGGCTGGGTCGCGCCGGCTGCGGTGTTTTCCTCGGCCATCCCGTTTACTCCTCATGAAACCGGTTGGCCGCGTTCCTAGCACTTGGCGGGGCGGCCCTCAATGCCGCGTCCAGCCCGAGGGGCGGCGGTCGGGATCGGGCTCCACCTCGATGTAGTCGCCGTCGATCACGATATCGCCGCGCCGCGCCCGCACGTCGAACGGATCGCCCGCGCCGCGCGGCTGGGCGGGGCGGATGCGGCGGGCAAGGGCCGCCGTCAGCGCCAGCCGCACCGGCGGCAGCAGAAGCAGAAGCCCCAGCGCATCGGTCAGGAAACCGGGCAGGACCAGAAGCGCCGCTGCCAGCAGCACCAGCGCGCCATCCGCCACGGGGCCCAGCGGGTTACGCAGGGCATCCATCTCGCGCCGCAGCCGCTCCGCCGTCCGCAATCCCTGCGACCGCATCAGCCAGACGCCCAGCGCCCCCGTCGCCACGATCACCAGAAGCGTCCAGCCCAGCCCGATGGCGCCGCCGACGGTGACGAACAGCGCGATCTCGATGATCGGCCAGAGCAGGAAAAAGGCAAAGGGCCACATGGCAGGCTCCATCACGGGCAGTTTGGCGCAGTGGCATGGACAGGTGCGCCCCTGCTGCCTACATAGGGTTTCAGTGACGCACTTACCAACCCCCCGCGCGCGGCATCGCAGCCGCCTGCCCATTCCGAGGTGACCATGAGCTCTTCGCTGATCCAGCTTCTCGTTCTGGCTGGGATCGCCGTGTTCCTGATCCTGAAGCTTCGCTCGGTCCTCGGCACGCGCGAAGGGTTCGAGAAGCCGCCCGTCCCGCTGGAAGAAGCGCGCCCCAAGCCGCGCCGCGATTTCGACGTGATCGAAGGCGGCCCCGACCGCGACATCGTGGACCATGTCCCCGACGGATCGCCCGCGGCCAAGGCGCTGGCCGGCATGAAGATGGCCGAACCGGGCTTTTCGGTATCGTCCTTCCTGTCGGGCGCGCGCGGCGCCTACGAGATGATCCTGATGGGATACGAGAAGGGCGAGATGGACAGCCTGCGCCCCTTCCTTGCCCCCGATGTGGCCGACACTTTCGCCGAAGCCATCGCCGCGCGCGAGGCGCAGGGGTTGAAGGTCGAAGCGAACTTCATCGGCCTGCGCGAACTGGTGCTGCACGACGCGACCTTCAACCGCGACACCAAGGAAGCCGAGGTGTCGGTGCGCTTCGTCGGCGAACTCACCTCTGTCGTGCGGAATGCGGCGGGCGAGGTTGTCGAAGGCAGCCCGACCGAGATCAAGCGCCAGCGCGACATCTGGACCTTCGGTCGCCGGATGGGGTCGAACGATCCGAACTGGCAGCTTGTCGCCACGGGTGACTGATCCGGCATGCGCGGTCTGGCCGCGGCCCTTGCGATCGGACTTGCCGCGATGACCGCGACTCCCGCGCCTGCCCAGATGCTGGATTTCGAAGCGCTGGACGGCTGGGACAGCGACGACCACCTTGCCGCGCTGGAAAGCTTCCGCGCGACCTGCGACCTGCTTTCGGAACCCGACTGGCAGCCGATCTGCCGCCTCGCCGCCGATATCGACACGGCGGACAAGGCGCGCGATTTCTTCCAGCTTCTTTTCCGCCCGATGATGATCGGCGATCCGCCCGCGCTGTTCACCGGCTATTACGAACCCGAACTGAACGGATCGCCCGTCCGCACCCCGCGTTTCGCATGGCCGATCTACCGCCGACCGCCCGACCTGCGCGACGGGCAGGTCTACCATTCGCGCGCCGCGATCGAAGCCGGCGCGCTGCGCGGGCGGGGGCTGGAGCTGGCATGGCTCAACGATCCGGTGGATGTCTATTTCCTGCAGGTGCAGGGGTCGGGGCGCATCCGCATGCCCGACGGGCGCATCCTGCGCGTGGGCTATGCGGGGCGCAACGGCCATGCCTATCGCAGCGTCGGGCAGGAAATGGTCCGGCGCGGGACGCACAGCCTCGATCAGGTGTCGGCGCAGGAAATCAAGAGCCACGTCCGCAGCACGGGCGCGACCGCGCTTCTGAACGTCAACCCGTCCTACATCTTCTTCCGCGAGATCGACACGCTCGGCCCTGCCGATGGCCCGATCGGCGCGATGGGCCGGTCGATCACGGCGATGCGGTCGGTGGCGATCGATCCCGAATACACGCCGCTCGGTGCGCCGGTCTGGGTGGAAAAGGACGGCTCCGTTCCGGTGCGGCAGTTGATGGTCGCGCAGGATACCGGCGGCGCGATCAAGGGGCCGCAGCGGGCGGATATCTTCTATGGCTCGGGCGATGCGGCGGGCGATGCGGCGGGGATCGTCAAGGATGGCGGGCGGCTGGTCGTGCTGCTGCCCATCGACCGCGCCTTCATGATGCTGCCCGGCGGCTGATCCATGTCGCGCCGCCGCCGCCTGAACCCCGAGGAGCAGGACCTCTGGAACGCTGTCGCGCGCACGGCCAAGCCGCTGCATCCGCGCAGCAAGATCCTGCTCATGCCGGTCGAGGGGCCTGCCCACCCCATGCCCCTGCCCAAGGCGCTGGACCCCGCGCCCCATCCCGTGGCCAAGCCGCGCATCGAACCCTTCCGTCTGGGCGAACGCGCGCGCAAGGCAACGGGGCATGACCTTGCGCCGACGCTGTCGGAAACGCTGGCCACGCAGCCCGTGCAGATGGATGCCAAGGTCTTCGGCCGCATGACGCGCGGCAAGCTCGCGCCCGAAGCGCGGATCGATCTGCACGGAATGACGCTGGCCGAAGCGCATCCCGAACTGATCCGCTTCGTCCTGAACTGCCAGTCGGCGGGGATGCGGCTGGTGCTCGTCATCACCGGCAAGGGCAAGAGGGGCGAGGATTTCGGCCCGATCCCGCAGCGCATGGGCGCGCTGCGCCATCAGGTGCCGCAATGGCTGCGCCTGCCCCCGCTCGGCCCTGCCGTGCTGCAGGTGTCCGAGGCGCATCTGAAACACGGCGGATCGGGCGCCTATTACGTCTATCTGCGCCGCCGCTAGACCAGCTTCAGCAAAAGCGCCATCAGCTGCGCCCGTTCGGCCTGCGTCAGCGGGCCGAGCGTTTCGGCGCTGACCTTCAGCGCGGTGGCCACCCCGTCGTCGTAAAGCCGCCGCCCCGCATCGGTCAGCGAAACCGTCAGGCGGCGGCGGTCCTCCGGATCGGCGGCGGTCTCCACGCAGCCCAGCCGCGCCAGCCGGTCCACCACGCCCTTGATCGTCGCCGCGTCCATCGATGTCATGCGGCCCAGATGGTTCTGCGACAGCGGCCCCAGCTCGGCCAGCCGCGCCAGCACGGCCCATTGCGTCGTCGTCACCTGCGGGACGCGTTCGGAAAAGATCGCCAGATGCCGCTGGGTCACGCGCCGCAGCACATAACCGATCTGGTCATCCAGCACATATCCCGTCCGCTCTTCCATGGATCGGGGATAGACCCCGCAGGTTGAGCGTGCAAGATCGTTGACAGCCAAGGGCATTGAACCGCATCCTTGTATGCACGCGAACAATCCATGGGACGCCATGAGCTACGCCCGACCCGCCACCCTTCACGAGGCGATCCGCGCCCTGCAAGCGGGCGGCGCGCGGGTGTTGGCGGGTGGCACGGATCTTTACCCCGCGACACAGGCCCAGACCCTTGCGGAACCGGTGCTGGACCTGACCGCGATCCCCGCGCTGCAGGGCATCACCCGCCACGGTCAGGGCCTGCGGATCGGGGCCTGCACCACATGGACCGCGATTGCCGATGCCGCCCTGCCCCCCGCGCTGGCCGCGCTGCAACAGGCGGCGCGGCAGGTGGGCGGGCGACAGATCCAGAACGCGGGCACGATCGGCGGCAACCTCTGCAACGCCTCGCCCGCTGCCGACGGGGTGCCGCCGCTTCTGGCCTGCGATGCGGGGGTGGAGCTTGCGGGGCCGGATGGCACCCGCCTTCTGCCGCTTGCCGATTTCATCACCGGCCCCCGCCGCACCGCGCTGGGCAAGGGCGAGGTGCTGACCGCCGTGCTGATCCCCGAAAGCGGACTGTCGGGTGCCTCCGCCTTCGGGAAACTCGGCGCGCGGGCGCATCTCGTCATCTCGATCGTCATGGTCGCCGCGCGGCTGGAGGTGCGGAACGGCCGTATCGCAGGGGCCGCGCTGGCCGTCGGTGCCTGCGCGCCCGTCGCCCGTCGCCTGCCCGGGGTCGAGGCGATGCTGAAAGACCTGACCCCGCAGGATGCCGCCGCCCGCATCACGCCCGAAGCCATCGCCCCGCATCTTGCACCCATCGACGACATCCGCGCCACCGCCGCCTACCGCGCCGAAGCCGCCGCCGCCCTGCTGGCCCGCGCCGTAGGGGGGTTGGCATGATCGGCTTTACCCTGAACGGCAAGCCCGTCACCTGCGACAGCCCCCCCACCCGCCGCCTGACGGAGGTGCTGCGCGAGGAACTGGGGCTGAAAGGCACAAAGGTCGGCTGCGATGCGGGCGATTGCGGGGCCTGCACCGTGCTGGTCGATGGCCGCGCGCTCTGCGCCTGCCTGATCCCCGCCGCCCGTGTCGAGGGCGGCTCGGTCGAGACGGTTGAGGCAGAGAGCCCCGACCTTGCCCGCCTGCGCGCGGCCTTCCTGCGCCACGGCGCCGCGCAATGCGGCATCTGCACGCCGGGAATGCTGATGGCGGGGCTGGACCTCCTCCGCCGCACCCCCGCCCCGACCGAGGCCGAGGCGTCGGATGCCCTTGGTGGCGTCCTTTGCCGCTGCACGGGATACCGCAAGATCATCGCCGCCATCTGCGACACCACCGACGCCCCGCCCGTGACCGAAGGCGCGGTCGGCGCGCGCCTTGCGCGGCTCGACGGGGTGGCCAAGGTCGCGGGCGATCTCTTCGGTGCCGACGTCGCGCCCGCAGGGGCACTGGTGCTGAAAGCCGTCCGCTCGCCCCACCATCACGCGGGCTTCGCCTTCGGCGACCTTGCCGCCTGGGCCGCCCGCCCCGGCATCGCCGCCGTCTTCACCGCCACCGACATTCCGGGGGTCAACCGCTTCGGCGTGATCCCCCCCTTCGCCGACCAGCCGGCCATCGCGACAAGCCCCGCGCGGTTCCGCGGCGAATGCGTGGCGCTTGTGGCCTTCGAACCCGATGCTACCCCCGACCTGTCGGATTTCCCGATCGTCTGGCAGGAACGCCCCGCCCAGATGGTGCCCGCGCTGGCCGAAACCTCGGACCACCTGATCCACCCGAACCGCCCCGGCAACCGCCTGACCGAAGGCCGCGTGGTCAAGGGCGATGCCGCCGCCGCCCTCGCCACCTCTGCCCATGTGGTCGAGGGCGAGGTTGCCACCTCCTTCGTCGAACACGCCTATATCGAACCCGAGGCAGGGGCCGCGTGGATGGAGGGTGACACGCTCAACATCCGCGCCTGCACGCAGGCCCCCGTGATGGACCGCGACGATACCGCCGCGATCCTCGGCCTGCCTGCAACCCGTGTCCGCATCCGGCCCAGCGCCGTGGGCGGCGGCTTCGGATCGAAGCTGGATGTCAGCCTGCAACCCCTGCTGGGCCTTGCCGCGCTGAAGACGGGCCGCCCCGTACGGATGACCTATACCCGTCAGGAAAGCATGGCTTCCACCACCAAGCGCCATCCCGCCGAGTTGCGGGGCCGCATCGGCTGCGACGCACAGGGGCGCATCACGGGGGTGGAGTTCGAAGGCCGCTTCGACACCGGCGCCTATGCCAGCTGGGGCCCGACCGTGGCGAACCGCGTGCCGGTCCATGCCACCGGCCCCTACCTGACCCCCCATGTCCATGCCCGCGCCCGCGCGATCCACACGAACGGCCCCGTCTCGGGCGCCTTCCGCGGCTTCGGCGTGCCGCAGGTAGCGATCTGGCAGGAAACGCTCTACGACCGGCTGGCCGATAAGGCAGGGATCGACCGGCTGGAGTTCCGCATCCTGAACGCGCTGGCCGATGGCGACCGCAGCGCCACGGGACAGGTGATGCAGGCCACCGGCATCCGCGCCTGTCTGGAAGCGCTGCGCCCCCACTGGAGCCGCGCTCTCTCGGACGCAAAAGGAAAAGCGGGGCGCGGGGTGGGCATCGCCTCCTGCTGGTATGGCTGCGGCAATACCTCGTTGCCCAACCCCTCCACCATCCGCATCGGCATCCGGGCGGACGGAACGCTCGTCCTGCATCAGGGCGCGACCGATATCGGGCAGGGATCGAACACCGTCATCACCCAGATCGCGGCGCAGGCGCTGGGCCTGCCCGCCCTGCAATTCACCCTGATCGGGCCGGACACACACCGGACCCCCGACGCGGGCAAGACCTCGGCCAGCCGCCAGACCTTTGTCTCGGGCCGCGCCGCGCAGGACACCGCCCGCGCCCTGCGCGCGCAGATCCTGCGGATGGCCAATGCCTCCGACGCCGCGACCCTGACGCTGGCAGGCGGCACCCTGACCGTGACCGAAGGCACCACCCGCCGCGACATCCCGCTTGCCACCCTGCCCGCCGATGCGCGGGGCTATGTCCTGTCGGCGGAAGAGACCTACGATCCGCCGACCTCTCCGCTCGATGCCAACGGTCAGGGCAAGCCCTACGCCGTCTATGGCTACGGCGCGCAGATGGTGGAATTGCAGGTGGACGAGGCGCTGGGCACCGTGCGCCTTCTGAAGATCACCGCCGCCCATGACGTGGGCCGCGCGATCAACCCGCAACTCGCCGAAGGCCAGATCGAAGGCGGCATCGCGCAGGGCATCGGCCTTGCCCTGATGGAGGAATACATCCCCGCCCGCACCGAAAACCTCCATGACTACCTGATCCCCACCACGGGCGATGTGCCGCCCATCGAATCGATCCTGCTGGAAATCCCCGATCCCGAAGGCCCCTTCGGCGCCAAGGGGCTGGGCGAGCATGTCCTGATCCCCA
>JBEEOG010000422.1:0-3294 GCA_041191745.1 Pseudomonadota bacterium
GGACAGCCGCCAGATCGCCTTGATGACATCGGTGGACTGGTCCATCACGATCACCGCCGCCGTGCCCAGACCCGACCGCTGTTCGCGCAGCCAGTCGAAATCCATGATCGCGTCGTCGCATTGCGCCTGCGTCAGCAGCGGCACCGACGATCCGCCGGGGATCACGGCCTTTAGGTTCTTCCACCCGCCGCGCACACCGCCGCAATGGCGGTCCAGCAGTTCCTTAAGCGGGATCGACATCGCCTCTTCAACGACGCAGGGGTTCATCACATGGCCCGAGATGCCGAAGAGTTTGGTCCCCGCATTGTTCGGGCGGCCGAAGCCTGCGAACCATTCTGCCCCGCGCCGCAGGATCGTGGGCACCACCGCGATGGATTCCACGTTGTTCACCGTGGTCGGGCAGCCATAGAGGCCAGACCCCGCCGGGAAAGGCGGCTTCATTCGGGGCATGCCCTTCTTGCCTTCAAGGCTTTCCAGCAGCGCGGTTTCCTCGCCGCAGATATAGGCACCGGCCCCGTGATGCAGGTAAAGATCGAAATCCCAGCCCGATTTGGCGGCGTTCTTGCCCAGAAGCCCCGCGTCATAGCATTCGTCGATGGCGGCCTGCAGCGCCTCACGCTCGCGGATGTATTCGCCGCGGATGTAGATGTAGCAGGCGTTGGCGCCCATCGCGAAGGAGGCGATCAGGCAACCCTCGATCAACGTGTGCGGATCGTGGCGCATGATCTCGCGGTCCTTGCAGGTACCGGGTTCGGATTCGTCAGCATTCACAACAAGATAGGACGGGCGACCATCGCTCTGCTTGGGCATGAAAGACCATTTCAGCCCGGTGGGAAAGCCTGCACCGCCCCGGCCGCGCAGGCCAGACGCCTTGACCTGTTCGATGATCGTGTCCCGTCCGCGCGCGATGATCGCGGCAGTGCCGTCCCAATGGCCGCGCTTCTTGGCCCCCGCAAGGCTGCGATCATGCATGCCATAGAGGTTTGTGAAGATGCGGTCCTGATCCTTGAGCATGTCTTGCCCCTCAATTGTCCCGGCGCTTGCGCCAGATTCCGTAAGTCACGACCAGCGCCCAGATGAACGCGGCGATGGCGGCGAGGTCGAAGAGGAAGGCAAAGCGGGTTTCCCAGCCCAGCCTTCCCCCGAGGAAGCTTGCGCCCATCCACAGGATCATCGTCCCCGCCAGCACGAAGGCGACGGTGCGCGCCTGCCGTGCAAGGGCCTTGTCCTGTTCGCTGGGCCTCGTCATCCCCGCCTCAGTAGTCGTTCGTCTTCGCGCGGCGGAGGAACTCTTCGATCCCCACCTCGCCGATCAGTTTCGCCTGTGCGACCCACTTGTCGCGGGTCACGCGGCCCTTGAAGCCCTTGAGGTTGCCATCCATCCACTCGACCTCGGCCGCGCCCCAGGACGCGATCTGGTCGATGTGAAAGATGCCATGCTCGTTGAGCAGCTTTTCCAACGCCGGGCCGACGCCCTCGATCACCTTCAGATCATCCGCCACGCCCTTGCGCGCGGATTTCAGCGCCTTGGGTTTCGTGCCGCCCACCGGGGCGGCGGCAGCGGCGGGTGCCGGGTCAGCCTTTGCCTTTGCGGCGGGCTTGGCGGCGGGCGCCTTCGGTTTCGGCGCCGCTTCGGCCTTGGGGGCCGGGGCGGGCGCGGCGGCGGGCTTCGCGACAGGGGCCTCGGCCACCGGAGCAGACATCACCACGGCGGGGGCTGCCGCAGCTTCGGCCATCGGCGCGGGGGCCGGGGCGGCCGCAGCCGGCGCGTCATGGGACGCGGCCGCTTCGGGTTTCGGGATGCGGTCCTTTGCCCCCCAGGGCATGCCCAGGACGAGTCCCCCGGCCAGCGCCACAAGCGCGCCGAAGAACACCGACGGTGTGTAATCGAACTGGCCCACGACCTTTGCCACCGCAAAGGCCACGACCCCTGCCCCGCTGGCGATCAGCCAGCCGGACAGCGAAGGAGCGTTCAAGTTGTCGACCTGTTTCATGCGCGGTTCCCTTTTAGTCGGGGCGTCTGTGCGCCCCATACCTCATTGTTGCGTCATTCCGTTTCGGTCTTCCTTGCCCGCGTTGCGCGCGGCTTCTTCTCCGTGGCGGGGGCGGTCTCCGCCTTTGCCTCGGCCTTCTTCGTGGTCTTCTTTACCGCCTTGGCGGCGGCATCCGGTTCAACTGCGGCCTTCACGGCCGATTTGGCGGGGGCCTTCGTCGGCGCCTTTGCCGACTTGCCAAGCCACGGCGTCAGGATCGGCACTTCGGTCCCGTCGATGCGCCTGACCGTGTCGCCGATGTCCACGGCCAGCTGGGCCGAGGCGTTGTATTGCGTCTTGCCGGACTCGAACTCCTTCAGCGACGTCAGACCCGACAAAGGTTCGGCGGCATAGCGGCCATTCTGCGGTCCCGGAACGGGAACCTCGCCTTTGCTGAACCGCGCAATCAGGTCGCGCAGTTTCGCGGCGGTCAGATCCTCGTAGTAATCCTTGCCGATCTGGGCCATCGGCGCATTGGCGCAGGCGCCCATGCACTCCACCTCTTCCCAGCTGAACTTGCCATCCTTGGACAGGGTATGCGGCGCTGGCGCGATCAGTTCCTTACAGACGGCGATCAGTTCCTCGGCCCCGCAGATCATGCAGGACGTGGTGCCACAGATCTGGATATGCGCAACGGAACCAACGGGTTGCAGCTGGAACATGAAGTAGAATGTCGCGACTTCCAGCGCGCGGATATAGGCCATGCCCAGCATGTCCGCGACCGTTTCAATCGCGGGACGGGTCAGCCAGCCTTCCTGTTCCTGCGCCCGCCACAGAAGCGGGATGATGGCCGAAGCCTGACGCCCCGCCGGATATTTGGAAATCTGGCCCTGCGCCCATTCCAGATTGGCGGGCGTGAAGGCGAAAGAGGCGGGCTGGTCTTTGTGCAGACGGCGGAGCATTAGCGGTCGATCTCCCCGAACACGACGTCCATCGTGCCGATGATGGCGGATACGTCGGCCAGTTGGTGGCCCTTGGCGATGTAGTCCATGGATTGCAGGTGCAGGAACCCCGGCGCGCGGATCTTGGCGCGGTAGGGTTTGTTGGTGCCATCGGCCACCAGATAGACACCGAACTCGCCCTTGGGCGCTTCGACGGCGGCGTAAACCTCACCGGCGGGGACGTGGAAGCCTTCGGTGTAAAGCTTGAAGTGGTGGATCAGCGCCTCCATCGAGGTCTTCATCTCCCCCCGCTTCGGCGGCGTCACCTTTCCGCGCGCCAGAATGTCGGTCTTGGCCGCCGGCTCGCGCAGCTTCGCGCA
>JBEEOG010000423.1:0-4166 GCA_041191745.1 Pseudomonadota bacterium
GCGATGCACCGCGAGCTGCCCGAGCGGCTGCGCAAGATCATCAACGGCGCGATCGGCACGGAGGATTGGCCGGAGCCGGTGGTGGAGGTGCTGATCACCTCGCTGGCCATACAGGGCTGAGTCATCGGGCTGAGCGGCGGGGCTGAGCGGCGGGGCGGCATGTTTCTTGCAGCGGCGGAGGGACGTGTCACCTTTGGCGGAGAGCGGCTATGGCCCCGGAGATCGAGAGCAGGGATGTGCAGGAGATGGCGGTGGAATGCGTCGTCTTCGACCGGGCGGAGCGGCCCAAGCGGCGCAAGCTGCTGCCGCTGGCGCATCTTCTGATGCCGCTGAAGGCCGCGCTGCAGGAGCGCGAGGCCTGATCCCCTAGCGCGCGGAGGCGGCGTAGGCGGCCTGGCGCTGATCGCGGCGGGCGGTGGCCTGACCCTGCGCGAGGGCCTGTTCCAGAATCTGCAGGGCGCGGGCCACCAGTGCGGTGGCCTGTTCAGCGGCGGCCTGCTGGTCGGGGCCGAGGCTGCGCACCATGCGATCGAGATCGGCGGCGGAGATCAGCGTCTGAACCAGATCCTCGCGCAGTGCGGCTTCGGCCAGACGGTCGCCGATCATGGCGAGTTCGAGGGCCACCGGATCGGGGGCGGCCGCGCTGTGGACGAGCGAGAGGGTCATGCTGCCCCCTTCTGGCGGGCGCCCATTTCCTGCCAGGCGGTAAGGAGGCCACCGATGTGGTCTGCGCATTCGGCGAGCTTGGGCGAGGCTTCGCGGCGGAAGGCCTCGGCCACGCGGAGGCGGCAGTATTCGTAGACGCGGAAGAGGTTCATCGAGATCTCGCCGCCCTTGTCGAAGTCGAGCGAGCTTTGCAGGATGTAAATGGCGGTGAAGGCGCGGTTGATGTGCTGCGCCGGATAGGTGCGGTCGGGTTCGGCGGCCGCGAGGACGCGGAGCGAGCGTTCCAGTTCGCGCAGCGTCACGAGGATGATCCCATGCGGGCTTTCGACGGCGAGCGCCTCTCCGGCTTCGGTGCGGCGATACTGGGCGCGAGCATCGAGGAAAGTCATCCGGTCGTCCTTTCTTGGGCGGCGTAACCGCTTGGCTGTGAAAGAAGAAACGACCTGCAGGGCGGGAGTTTTAGGGGTTGGCCCGCGGGTTTCGGGGGGCCGGGCCGGAAATGCGAAGGGCGGGTCGCACGCCAGTGACGACCCGCCCTTGCCCGCTGTCCATGCGGGTCAGCGCATGAATTAGCGGAAGAGGGACGCGCGGCGCTGTGCGGCGCGGCGCAGGAGCGCCGGGGCGGTACTGGCGCTGCCGACGGCGGGGCGCAGGCGCGAATGGGCGAGGAGCTGCCGCGCGGTACCGAAGGCCGCGGCGAGTTCGTCGGCGCTGGCGTCAGCGTCGAAGGTCATGTCGAAGGCGAGACCGCCCAACGCAGAGGTGCGGCCCTGTGCGACGGCGATCACGAGATCGCGGCGGGCCCAGCCCAACTGCGCCACGAGCAGCGCCAGACGGCGGGCAGAGACGGTGCCGGGCTCGATGTCCACGATCAGCAGGTCGGGCGCGTCGCGCATCATCAGCGCGAGGTCGTGGCGGGCGGCGTCGGAGGCAGAGATGCCGTTTGCGGCCAGTGCGGCGATCAGGCGGTCGGGGCGGGCCGACAGGACGGCGGCGCGCAGAGGATGGCGGCGGATGTCGTCGTTGGCAGGGGTGGCGACACGGAACTTGGCGAGCACGGCGGTTGCGGACATCGTGGAACCTGCGGGTTTCTGGCGTTGCGGGATACGGGGGGAATGCCCCCCGAAACACGTCGTTTCCCTTTAGAACGGCAGAAAACACCTTGATTACAATGATAACGCGGGGCCGATACGGATGCCTTAAACCCCTATCCCAGTATGGCGGGATTACATACGCAAGGATGTGGAAACGGCGTGCGTGGCCTGCGTGGCGCAGAGCATGTTGGCCGAAACCACCATTCCGACATCGCCCCCCGCGAGCAGGGCGATTCCCGTCATGTTCTTGAGTCCGGACAAGACGCCCTTGAGCGGGCGCAGCAGGACCAGCTGCTGACCGATCAGTTCGTCCACCGGGACGGCGACCGAACGGCCCTGCGCGCCCACCACGACGTAGACGCTGCGCCGCTCTCCCTGGATGGGGGCGGCGTGGCGCGGACCGGGGAGGGAACGGACGGCGACGATCTCGTTCTCGGCGATGCGGAGCATTTCACGCCCTTCGGCGGCCGAGACGCGGATGCGGCGGTCGGATTCGGGTTGCAGGATCATGCGGATCGCATCGACGGGGACGACATAGCGCACGCCTTCGACGCCCACGACCATGCCTTCCAGAACCACCATGGCGAGCGGGAGGGAGATGTGGACGCGGATGCCGGTGCCCGGCAGGACGACGACGCGCAGGTCCCCGCCCTGGCGGGTGACGGTGGCGCGCAGTTCATCAATCGCGGGCGAGGCGTCGATCGGGGCGCCGTCATCTTCGAATACGGCGAGGACGCGTTCCTCGTCGCGGTGGAAGGAGACGTGCATCTTGCGCGGGGCGCCCTGCCCCAGTTCCAGCCGCGCGACAGCAAGGTTGCGCAGGATGCGGCGGAGGTTTTCCAGAAGCGTGAGGTCGAGCGTCAGGTCACCCCCGGCGAAGGAGGTCGCGGCCTCGCGCCGGTTCTTGCGGCTGTAGGTCTGGATGAAAGCCTCGAGCGGGCGGAAGATCGTCTCGATCCGGCGCGACCGGATTTCGACGGTTTCTTCCTGCAGGCGGGTGATCTGGGCGACAAGCTGCGTTTCCAGCTGCGCGAGTTCCTGAAGACGGGCGGTGAAGCCGGTGAGCAGGCTGCGCATCTGCGGACGGGCGCGTTTCCAGTCGCCCCCGGCGGCGCGCAGCACGGCTTCGGACTGATCGAAGAGATCGCCTTCGGCGAGTTCGGCCAGCATGTGACTGATCATTGACTGGCTGGCAGCGATTTCGCCGATCTGTTCGACCATCTCGGCGCTGATGCCCGCCTGCGGCGTCTGGGCGACGGCTTCCGGGTCGATGGGCGCGGATTCGGGCGTCGCCTCGGTCGGCACCAGCATGCGCGTCAGCTTCAGCTTGCGCGCGGATGCATCGAGGGCGGCGAGGGATTCCCCCATGCCCGCCTCATCCAGGGCGGAAGCAAGGAGGAAGTCGAACAGCGTCTCTTCGCCCTGAAAGACGGTGACGTTCGTGATCGACCGCGCGACATCAGAGGAGAGCCAGCCGATGAATGCCTCGGCCAGGGATTCGTCGCTGTTGATGTCGGCGCGGACGATGAAGAAACGCATCCCCCGTTCGATGCATTCGGAGGCGGAGCGCACGCTTTCCGGCGAGAGGACGCGGTGGAATTCCTTGGGCAGGCCGAGGCGGCGTTCGATGGCGGAGGCCGTCATCAGGCCGTCCTGCACGAAGCAGAGGTTTGACGCTTCCTCGAACAGCTTTTCGAGCGAGGCGGTATCCGGCGTCTGGCCCTGAGTGATGGCGTCGAAGACGATCTCGACCGTGTCGATGAAGCCGCGCGCGACGTGGGAAAGGATCGCGTCGGGCGTCTGGCCGCGGGTGTGCAGTCGCGAGAAGAGGTCGATGAGCGACATGGCGAGTTGGCCCGCCGTTTCGATCCCGTGATGGCCGCAGGCGTGGTGCACGAGGCGCATCAGGCGGTCGAGGCGGAGGTAGTCGCTGTCGAGGTCCGTCCCTACCTTCAGCCTTTCGAGCGTGGCTTCGAGTTCGGAGAGGGTGGAGAAGACGTGTTCGGCGCACCAGCCCTGCAGCATCTCGCGCGGGGAGATGCCGGAGGCGCGGGCGGCTTCGGGCATGACGGCCTCGACCCCGGCGAGTTCTTCGTAAAGCCGCAGTTCGGCGGCGTGGAAGTCCTGCGCGGTGGTGGTGGCGGGGATGCGGGCTGCGGCTTCGTCGACGCGGACGTAGCGCTGGGACTGGGCGGCGGCGCGGATCGTGTCGACACGGTCGGCGACGTTGTCCGGGTCCGGGGTTTCGCCGCAGAAGAAGCCGGTGCCGTAGCGGGCGATGTCGGCCAGCGGGTCGCGGATGCGGTCGAAGAACCCGGGCTGGCCGGCCTTCTGGTCCGTCTGCGCGGATTTCGGGGTGCCGAAGGTCCGTTCGGCCAGATCCTGCAGCGAGAGGAGCAGGTCGGC
>JBEEOG010000424.1:0-6784 GCA_041191745.1 Pseudomonadota bacterium
TTCCAGCGCATGGCGGCCGAGGTGGGGGGCGGCGAGGTCCGCGTCACCTCGCGCCCCGAGGATGTGGCCCGCGCCGACCGGATCGTGCTGCCCGGCGACGGGGCCTTTCCGGCCTGCCGCAAGGCACTGGGCGAATTCGGCGGCCTGTTCGAGGCAATCTCGGAGGGTGTAGCGCAGGGCAAGCCCTTCCTCGGCATCTGCGTGGGCATGCAGATGCTGGCCACCTGGGGGCGCGAGTACGAGGATACCGCAGGCTTCGGCTGGATCGGGGGCGAGGTCGCGCGCATCACCCCCGCCGATCCCGCGCTGAAGGTGCCGCATATGGGCTGGAACGATCTGGTGATCGACCGCGCCCATCCGGTGCTTTCGGGCATCGTAACGGGCGACCACGCCTATTTCGTCCATTCCTACCACTTCCGCGTGGAGAACCCCGCGCACCTGCTGGCCCATGTCGATTACGCAGGCCCGATCACCGCCATCGTCGGGCGCGACACGATCGTGGGCACGCAGTTCCACCCCGAAAAGTCGCAGGCGACGGGCCTCAGGCTGATCGGGAATTTCCTGCGCTGGAAGCCCTGACGGGGCCACCCCCGCCCACGGCGACGAGCCCCGCCGCGATCAGCGCGAAACCCGCCAGATGGCGCCCTTCGGGCACCTGCGACAGGAAGGCCAGCCCCAGCCCCGTCGCGCTGACGGGGATCAGGAAGGTGACAAGCGCCAGCCTGACCGCCCCCGCGCTGGCAAGGATGCGGAAGAACAGAAGATAGGCCAGCACGGTCGAGAAGAGGCCGAGGCCCGCCAGCGCCGCCCAGACCCGCAGCGGCACCGCATCAAGCGCCACGGGCGGCGACAGAAGCAGGAAGAACGGCAGGATCAGCACGGTGCTCATCGCGCATTGGCCGAAGGCGATCTGCAGGGGCGCCGTGCCCAGCGCGCGGAAGCGGCGCGCCCAGACACCGGCCAGCGCATAGGACGCCGCCGCCGCCAGACAGGCAAGCTTGGCCCAGACCGTGCCGTCCAGCGCCTGCCCCCACATCATCACCACGACCCCGCCCATGCCCGCCAGAAGCCCCAGCGCGCGGCGCGGCGTGATGCCGTCGTCACCGGTGAACAGATGCATGGCGACCAGCGTGAAAAGCGGCGTCGTCGCGTTCAGGATGGCGGCCAGCGCCCCCGTGATCTGCCCCTGCGCCAGCGCGAACAGGGTGAAGGGCACGGCATTGTTCAGAAAGCCCATCCCCGCCAGCGCGATCCAGACCGCAGGGCCCCGTGGCAGCGCCCGCCCCGTGGCGGCAAGGATCAGCCCCAGCCCCAGCGCGCCGATGGCCACCCGCGCCCAGACCACCGCCAGCGGCGGCAGCGCGGTCAGCGCGATCTCGACAAAGAAGAAGGATCCGCCCCACAGGACGGACAGAAGGATCAGGCGAAGCCAGTCGGCGCGGGTCATGGTGTCCTGTGTCGGGCAGGAAGCCCCTGCCCGACCTAGCCCTTATCCGCTTTGCCGCCGACCCGAAAGCTGCGGCAAAGGCCGGCGCGTCAGTTCACGCGCCGCCAGGTGCCGCCGTCGCGGCAGATGCCGAACACGCAGCCCTTGACGGACAGCCCGTCGCCTTCGAGCACCATGTAGGAATTGTAGGTCTTGTCGCGGTCGGGCGACCAGACCTTGCCATCCTCGTAAGTGCCGTCGCCCTTGGCCACCATGTCCCAGACGATCGCCTTGCCGACATTGGGCGACTCGATCTCGTTGCCCGCGCCGTCATAGGCCCTGACCAGCGTGCCACAGAAGGCGGGGCCGCAGGGCTTGATCTCGACATGGCCGAAATTGCCGTTGTCGTCGGGCTTGGTCTGCCAGGTCCCCTCCACCGGATCGGCAGCCGCGGCGGCGCCGGCAAATGCCAGACCGGCCAGAAGCGTCGTCAGAAAAGTCCGCACCTTGGTTCTCCTCCCTTTGAACCGATGGGCGCATCCTTTGCCAAGGCCGCGCGCCGATCAAGCTTGACGTGGGGTCGCCTGCGTCCGCGAGGGGCCTTGAAGCGCGGGGCCAGCCATGCCAAGGGACGCCCGACGCCAGACGAAGGGGTTTTCGCGAATGATCCTCTATCCCGCCATCGACCTGAAGGACGGCCACTGCGTGCGCCTCTTGCGAGGCGAGATGTCGGCGGCCACCGTCTTCGGCGACGACCCCGCCGCGCAGGCGGCCAAGTTCGAAGCGGCGGGCTGCGAATGGCTGCATCTGGTGGACCTGAACGGTGCCTTCGCGGGCCAGCCCGTGAACGCGGCGGCGGTCGAGGCGATCCTTGCCCGCATCCGCGTGCCCGCCCAGCTGGGCGGCGGCATCCGCGACATGGCCACCATCGCCATGTGGCTGGAAAAGGGGCTGGCGCGCGTGATCCTTGGCACGGTCGCGGTGGAAAACCCCGACCTCGTGCGTCAGGCCGCGCGGGAGTTTCCCGGCAAGGTCGCGGTGGGCATCGACGCGCGCAAGGGCTTTGTCGCCACCAAGGGCTGGGCCGAGGAAACCGACGTGCAGGCCACCGACCTTGCCCGCAGCTTCGAGGATGCGGGCGTGGCCGCCATCATCTATACCGACATCGACCGCGACGGCGCGATGGGCGGCCCCAACATCGACGCGACCGAGGCGCTGGCGCGGGCGGTGACGATCCCCGTCATCGCCTCGGGCGGGGTCAGCCGGATGGAGGACCTGACCGCGCTGCGCGACACGGGCGTGATCGCGGGGGCCATCTCTGGCCGTGCGCTTTATGACGGGGCGATCGACCTTGCCGCGGCGCTGGCCGCACTCAGGGCCTAACGCACCCACAGCCCTTCGCGCTTGATCGTGTTGCGGATGACCTGTTCCTTGCGCGGCAGGTCGGCGCGGTCGAACAGCGCGCGCACGGCCCGCCCCTGCCCCTGATAGACCATCTTCTTGATGGCGGGGTATTTCTTCAGCACCTTCTTGACCGGATTGGGGGCGCAGACCGTCTCGAGCACCTCGACCACGCGGTCGGATTCGCGGGCGTAAAGCAGGGGCAGCACGCGCCAGTGGCAGGTGACATCGCCATCCATCCCCGCCAGTTCCGGCCCCGGCCTGCCCCCGCCCAGCGCGGCGATCGCAAGGGGCAGCGCCACCTGATCCAGCCACGGATCGAGCGGCTGGCAGACCAGCGCAGGCCCCGGATCGGCGGCGATGGCGGTCGCGTATTTCAGGAACAACTCGCCAAAGCGGCGCGGGCTTTCGTGATAGAACCAGCCCGCGTTGAAATACATGTAGCGCTGCCAGTAGCCATCGGGCTGCGACAGGTCGAGCGTCGCCGCGAAATCCAGCCCGAAGCGGCGGTAGAGCGCTTCCCAGACCTGCGCGGTGCTGGGGCCGTAAAGTTCCTCCACGGGCCAGGTATTCTCGCGCCGCATCGACGCCGAGGGGCGTTTGAAGTCGAAGCCCACCGATGACAGCGGCCCCGTCACCAGCGTGTCGGTATCGAGAAACAGGAACGGTTCGTCGGGGATGGCGGCCAGCGCCTCGATCTTGTTGCCATAGGGGTAGGACGCGCCGAAATGGCGGGATCGGAAGGGGATGATCTCGGCCCCGTAGCTTGCCAGCAAGGCCAGCACCTCGGGGTCGGTGATCGCGGGGTCCGCGCCTGCCCAGAGCGGCCCTTTCTGCGGCACGGCCACGAAGAGCCGTCCCTTGAACGCGGGGTCCGTCTCGCGCAGCGAGGCGGCAAGCAGGACCGCCTCGTATTGCAGGCGGCCCGCCTGTCCGATGCAGAGGATGTTGAAAACCGGCAACTCGTAACCCTATCGCCTGTCAGGATGGCGAAAAGCGCAAGGACAGACAGGACATCCCGCCATCGAGTTTCGCACATTCGCTGTTGCCGATCTCGACCACGCGGTAGCCTGCGGCTTCGATCCGCGCGCGGGTGGCGGGGAAGCCTGCGGCCATCAGCACCACGTCGTTGAAGCGGATCGCATTCGCCGCCGCCTCTTCGCCCGCCGCCGTGTGGATCACGCGGTATCCGTCGAAACAGCCCGACGCGGCCAGCCGTTCGGTGGACAGGACGGTGTCGCCATCCAGAAGCGAACAGTCCGTCTTGAAATGCAGGACGCCGGGGGGGGTATGCACCTCGCGCAAGGCATGCCCCCAGCGGGTGACGATGGCGCGCAGCTCCTCGATCCCTGCCGCATCGGTGCGGGCGGATTGGCCGACGAGGATTTCGCGCCCCGTCACAAGGATGTCGCCGCCTTCGATCGTGCCCGGCCCCCTGATCCATTCCACGGTCGAATAGAGCGCCTGCAGATGCGGGGCCATCTCGGCCGCCTCGCCCAGACGCGTGGGCGCACCGGGGCGCATCACGATGGCCCCCTGCGGCAGGCAGAGCGCCGTATCCTCGACAAAGACCGAGTCGGGATAGGCGTCGAGCGGGGGAAGCTCCACCACCGTGGCCCCCGTGGCGCTGAGGGCGGCGACATAGGCCGCATGATGGGCCTGCATCGTGGCAAGGTCGGGATTGCCCGTATCCACGGCGCGCAGCCCGTCGGTGATCGACGCGGCAGGACGGCGGGTGATGGCATGGGTGAAGCGGAAGGAGGCGTCTTGTGTCATGATCACCACCCTTTAGCAGAGGAAGGGATGGTGGGCGACCCTGGAATCGAACCAGGCATGGGTCTCCCCGGCGGAGTTACAGTCCGCTGCCGCACCTTGCAGCTCGTCGCCCGACGCGAAGCGGGGGATAGCCGACCCCCACGGGGGCGTCAAGGGACGCAGGCGCAAAATCGGCAGGCTTTTCGCTTGCACCGTCGCAAGACTTGCCCTCATGGTCCGGCGCTGAGGATACGGGGGCAAGGCGATGAAGACGGGCAGCCGCAAACCGACATGGGTGATCGACAAGGAACGCGCGCGGCGGGCCGAGGCGAAGGAGACCGTCTGGCTGTTCGGCCTGCATGCCGTGCGCGACGCGCTGGTGAACCCCGCGCGCGAAAAGCTGCGTCTGGTGGTGACCAAGAACGCCGCCGACAAGCTGGCCGAGGCGATTGCCGGGTCGGGGATGGAGCCCGAGATCGCCGATCCCCGCAAATTCGACGTGCCGATCGACGAAAACTCGGTCCATCAGGGGGCCGCGCTCGAGGTCAGGCCGCTGAACTGGGGGCGTCTGGCCGATGTGGCCGTGTCGGGCGAAGGGCTGCCGCTTGTCGTGCTGCTGGACCGCGTGACCGATCCGCACAATGTGGGCGCGGTCCTGCGCTCGGCCGAGGTGTTCGGCGCGCGCGCCGTGATCGCGCCGCGCCACCATTCCGCGCCGGAAACGGGGGCGCTGGCCAAGACGGCAAGCGGGGCGCTGGAACGCCAGCCCTATCTGCGCGTGACCAATCTGGCCGAGGCGATGGAAGAGCTGAAAGAGGCAGGCTACCGGCTGATCGGTCTGGATGGCGACGGGACCGAGACGCTGGACGCCGCGCTCGACGCCACCGGCACGCGGCCCGTGGCGCTGGTTCTGGGGGCCGAAGGGCCGGGCCTGCGCGAAAAGACGCGCGAGACCTGCGACGTGATCGCCCGCATCCCCTTTGCGGGCGGGTTCGGATCGCTGAACGTGTCGAACGCGGCGGCGGTCGGGCTTTATGCCGCCGCACGCCGTCTGGGATAGGTTCCCCTTCACGAATACGCGACGGGAACTTTAACTTCGCGCCGCGGTTTCTATGTCACAGTCCAGAGGCACGGGCCCGGAACTCCCGTCTCTCATTCACTGTCCCTCGTTCCGCGACTGGCGCCCGTCCCTTTGGACCGGGCGCCTTTTTCTTGACCCCGCCCTTTCCGTCTGGTCGCCTGTGCCCGAACGGAGGCCCCCATGACCGATGACGACATCCGCACGATCCTGACCGAAACCCGCACCATCGCCGTGGTCGGCTGGTCGCCCAAGCCCGACCGCCCCAGCCACGGCGTCGCGGCCTATCTGAAGCGGCGGGGCTACCGCGTGATCCCCGTCAATCCGGGACAGGCGGGCCAGACCGCGCTGGGCGAGACGATCCGCGCCAGCCTGTCCGACATCGACGGGCCGGTGGACATGGTGGACATCTTCCGCCGGTCGTCCGAAGTCGGCCCCGTGGTGGACGAGGCGCTGGCCGTGCCGGGCATCAGGACGATCTGGATGCAGCTTGGCGTGGTGGACGAGGAGGCCGCCGCACGCGCCCGCGCGGCGGGCCTGCGGGTGGTGATGGACCGCTGCCCCGCCATCGAAATCCCCCGTCTGGGCCTTTAGCCGCCGGAGCTTTGGCCCCGCGCGGCCTTTTCGGCGATGCCGGACGTGCCTTCGCGCCGTTCCAGTTCGGCCAGCACATCGGCCAGCGTCACATCCCGCGCGGCCAGCATGACGAGCAGATGGTAAAGCACATCGGCCGCCTCGGCGGTCAGCTTGGCGCGGTCGCCCTTGACCGCTTCGATGATCGCCTCGACCGCCTCCTCGCCGAATTTCTCGGCGCATTTTTCCGGCCCCTTGGCCAGAAGCTTGGCGGTCCAGCTTTCCTCGGGGTCGGCCCCCTTGCGGGCAGCGATGGTGGCGGCCAGACGGTCGAGCGCGGTCATTGCAGCCTCATGGGGATGCCGGCGGCGGCCATGTGGGCCTTGGCCTGCTGGATCGTGAATTCGCCGAAGTGGAAGATCGATGCCGCCAGCACGGCCGAGGCGCCGCCCTGCGTCACGCCCTCGACCAGATGGTCCAGTGTGCCGACCCCCCCGCTTGCGATGACGGGGATGCCCACCGCATCGACGATGGCGCGGGTCAGGGGCAGG
>JBEEOG010000425.1:0-3127 GCA_041191745.1 Pseudomonadota bacterium
ATCCCGTCCTCGTCCGACGCGCAGGACGCGGCCAAGACCTTCATCGACTGGGCGACGAACAAGGATTACCTCGCCCTCGTCGCGTCGAAGGAAGGCTGGGCCAACGTGCCCCCGGGCACCCGCACCTCGCTCTATGAAAATCCGGAATACCAGAAGGTGCCCTTCGCCAAGATGACGCTCGACAGCATCAACGCGGCCGATCCGACCGCGCCCACGGTCAAGCCCGTGCCTTATGTCGGCGTGCAGTTCGTGGCGATCCCGGAATTCCAGGGCCTCGGCACCACGGTGGGCGAGATCTTCTCGGCCGCGCTCGCCGGACAGAAGACCGCGGACGAGGCGCTGGCCGAAGCGCAGGCTGCGGTCACCGACGAGATGACGGCCGCAGGCTACATCCAGTAACCTCCCGAGGCGGGGCCGGTCGCTGCCGGTCCCGCCCTGCACCTGCCTGCGGGCCGTCTTGCCCGCAGGCGCCTTGCGCGGCACCACCCGCCTGACGACCAAAGCCGGAGCGCGCCCCATGTCCACGCAATCCACCCGTCTCGCCGCGCGCCTGATGGTGGCGCCCTCGGTCATCTTGCTGTTCATCTGGATGGCCGTGCCGCTGGCGATGACGCTGTACTATTCCTTCCGCCTCTACCGCCTGCTGTCGCCCGACCGGACGGGATGGGTCGGCTTCACCAATTACCTGTGGTTCCTGAACTCGCCCGACTTCTGGCTGGCGCTGTGGAACACGCTGGCGCTGGTGGGGGGCGTGCTTCTGGTCACGGTCGTCCTTGGCGTGCTGATCGCGCTTCTGATCGACCAGCCCGTGCGCGGGCAGGGGGTGCTTCGCATCCTCGTCATCGCGCCCTTCTTCGTGATGCCGCCCGTGGCCGCGTCGATCTGGGAAAACCTGTTCATGCATCCGCAGAACGGCCTCTTTGCCGCCGTGGCGCGGGGCTTCGGGGCGCAGCCCGTGCTGTTTCTGGAAGATCACCCGATGCTGTCGGTGATCGGCATCGTCAGCTGGGAATGGCTGCCCTTCGCCACGCTGATCCTGCTGACCGCGCTGCAATCGCTGTCGTCCGAACAGCTGGAAGCGGCCGAGATGGACGGCGCATCGCCCTTCAACCGCTTCCGCTACATCATCCTGCCGCATCTGACGCGGGCGATCACGGTCGTGATCCTGATCCAGACGATCTTCCTTCTGGGCATCTTCGGCGAGATCTTCACCACCACGCAGGGCGGGCCCGGATCGGCATCGACCACGCTGCCCTACATGATCTTCAAGCAGGCCATCGCCGCCAAGGACATCGGCCGCGCCGCCGCGGGGGGGATCATCGCCGTGATCCTTGCCAATATCGTCGCCTATTTCCTGATGCGCGGCATCGGGAGGAACCTTGATGCGTGACCGCCCCGAAACACCCGCCCCGCGCCTGTCCCGGGGCCCATCCGAAGCCCGCCGCTTCCCCCGCCACGAGGTCCCGGGTCAAGCCCGGGACGGGGTTGACAGGTTCTGACATGGCCCGCGCCCTCTCTCCCCGCCGCAAGTTCATTACCACGCTGGCCGCATGGTCGGTCGCGCTGGTCATCTTCTTTCCCGTCCTGTGGATGATCCTGACCAGCTTCAAGACCGAAGCCTCGGCCGTGGCGATGCCGCCGCAGTTCCTGTCCGCCGACTGGACGCTTGAGAATTATGCCGAGGTCTGGGCGCGGTCGGACTATCCGCGCTTCTTCTGGAACTCGGTCGTCATCTCGCTCGGGTCGACGCTTCTGGGCCTTGCCATCGCCATCCCTGCCGCATGGGCCATGGCCTTCGTGCCGGGCCGGCGGACGAAGGACCTTCTGATGTGGATGCTGTCGACCAAGATGATGCCCGCCGTGGCGGTGATGATCCCGATCTACCTCTTGTTCCTGCAGCTGCGCCTGATCGACACGCGCATCGGTCTGGTCCTTGTCCTGATGCTGATGAACCTGCCGATCATCGTCTGGATGCTCTACACCTATTTCAAGGAAATCCCGGCCGAGATCCTCGAGGCCGCGCGGATGGACGGGGCGGGGCTGTGGAACGAGATCGTCTATGTCCTGACGCCGATGGCGCTGCCCGGCATCGCCTCCACCCTGCTGCTGAACGTCATCCTCGCCTGGAACGAGGCGTTCTGGACCATCGTGCTGACGACGACCAAGGCCGCGCCGCTTTCGGCCTTCATCGCCAGCTTCTCGGCCCCGCAGGGCCTGTTCTACGCGAAACTTTCGGCAGCCAGCGCGATGGCCATCCTGCCGATCCTGATCCTTGGCTGGTTCAGCCAGAAGCAACTCGTCCGCGGCCTGACCTTCGGCGCGGTGAAATGAGGACGACATGGGCAAGATCACGCTCAGCCATGTGAACAAGACCTTCGGCGACGTTCCGGTCATCCCCGGCATCGACCTGTCGATCGAGGATGGCGAATTCGTCGTCTTCGTCGGCCCCTCGGGCTGCGGGAAATCCACGCTCCTGCGCCTGATCGCGGGGCTGGAGGACGTGACCTCGGGCCGGATCGAGATCGACGGGACGGATGCCACCTATCTGCCTCCCGCCAAGCGCGGGCTGGCGATGGTGTTCCAGAGTTACGCGCTTTACCCGCACATGACCGTCCGCAAGAACATCGCCTTCCCGCTGAAGATGGCGGGGATGAGCGAGGCAGAGCAGGCGTCGCGCGTCGAACGTGCGGCCAAGGTGCTGAACCTGACCGATTACCTCGACCGTCGCCCCGGCCAGCTGTCGGGCGGCCAGCGCCAGCGCGTCGCCATCGGGCGGGCCATCGTGCGCGAACCGGCGGCCTTCCTGTTCGACGAGCCGCTCTCGAACCTCGATGCGGCACTTCGGGTCGGGATGCGGCAGGAAATCACCGAACTGCACCAGTCGCTGAAGACCACCATGATCTACGTGACCCACGATCAGGTGGAGGCGATGACGATGGCCGACAAGATCGTCGTGCTGAACGCAGGCCGGATCGAACAGGTGGGCAGCCCGCTGGACCTGTATCACCGCCCCGCCAATGTCTTTGTCGCGGGCTTCATCGGGTCCCCCCGCATGAACCTGATCGGCGGGGCCGAGGCCGCGCGACATGGCGCCGCGACCATCGGGGTGCGCCCCGAACATCTGGAC
>JBEEOG010000426.1:0-3841 GCA_041191745.1 Pseudomonadota bacterium
GGCGATCCGGTCTGGACGCTGGACCACGGGTTCCAGCCGATCCGCTGGATCGGGGCAAGCTTCGTGCCCGCGATGGACCGCAACGCCCCCGTGGTGATCGCGGCGGGCGTCCTGGGCAACCGCCGCGCGCTGCGCGTCTCGCCCCAGCACCGGATGCTGGTCGCGGGCGCGCAGGTGGACCTGCATTTCGCCCAGGATGCCGTGCTGGTGCCCGCCAAGGCGCTGGTGGATGGTGTGAGGATTCGCCGCGAACCCGTTCTTTTCGAACAGTATTTCCACATCCTGCTCGACCGGCACGAGGTGATCATGGCCGAAGGCGCGCTGTCGGAAAGCTTCCTGCCCGGGGCTGCGGGCTACAAGACCATGTCGCCCGCCAGCCGCGCGGGCCTGACGGCGGCGCTGCCCCGGTTGGCGGCGGGCGATTTCGCCGCCTACGGTCCGACGGCGCGGCAGGTGCTGACCGTTGCCGAGGGGCGTCTGGTCGCCACATGGCTGCGCGAAGTCCCTGCGACCGCGGCTGCGAAGGCCCCCCCGCCGATCGCCCTTCCACGCAGGGCGCCGGTCCGAAGGGCGGCGCTGCCCCGCGCGGCCTGAGCGCCCCTGCGCCGGTCGGGGATCACTCTGCCCCGCGCGCGGGCAGGTCCGATCGCGGCAGGCGCGCCAGACGCCAGCTGAGCGCAAGACCCGAAAGCGAGGCGGTCAGGAACACCAGCCCGAAGGCCGCGCTGGCGGTGAAGGCCGCCTCGGCACTGGCACCGGCCATGGGCAGCAGCGCGACCGCCGCCCCTTCGCGGAAGCCCCAGCCGCCGATGCCGAAGGGGATCAGCATGGCGAAAAGGACAAGGGGCAGCAGCGCAAAGACCGCGCCGGCGGGCAGGACAAGGCCCGTGGCGGCGGCGGCGGCGGCGAAGGACAGGACATTGGCCGCGACCGTCCCAAGGCTGAGCGCCGCCTGCCGCAGCGCCACGTCGCGGTGCAGCACCGACCAGCGCAGCGCCGCAAGCCAGCGCGCAAGGACGGGCCGCCGCGCCGCCACCCGCGGCAGGACCGCCGCCGCCGCGACAAGCCCGCCCGCCAGCACGGCAAAGGCCACGGCCAGCGGCGCGGGCAGCGCCAGCCCGCCCGGCACCGCGACCGACAGCCCCCCCGCCAGAAGCGCCACCCCGACCAGCGCCGCCTGCCCCGCCAGCCGCTCGAAAAGGACGGCCTGACTGCCCCGCTCCAGCCCCGCCGTGGCGCCGGCACGCAAGGCGCGCGCAGCATCGCCCAGCACGCCGCCCGGCAGCGTCAGGTTCACCGACTGGGCAAGGAAATACTCGCGCAGCGCATGGCCCCGCGTCATCGCCTGCCCCAGCCGCCCCGCCGTCAGCCGCCAGCGCAGCGCCGACAGAAGGGTCTGCACGAACAGCAGACCCAGCGCCACGCCCAGCCAGACCGGATCGAGCCGCGCAAGCCGCGCCGCCACCTCGGCCCCGTCCAGCGCCTGCCAGAGCAGCGCCAGCAGGCCCAGCGCCAGCGCCGCGCGCAACAGCCTGCGGGTCACGGCACGCCCCCCGCCGACGCCGCGCGGGCCGAGGAATAGGCGGTCAGGATACGGTCGCGCATCCCCTCCATCGGGATCGCGCCCTGCGTGGCGGGCGGGATCAGGCCGGGGGCAAAGCCCCAGTCCGCCGCCGCCGCCACCAGATCGGGCGGGCCGATCACATGCAGGGGCACGTCGAAACGGTCCTCTTGCGCGACGAAGCCCGCCGCCTGATGGTCGCCCAGCAGAAAGACGAGCGGCGGCTGCCCGTCCCGCCCCGCCCGCGCCGCCCAGTCGAGCGCCACCTGCAGCGCATAGGCCACCGACTGGCGATACTGGTCGCGCACCCTGTCGCGGTCCTGCCAGACGACATTGGGGGGGTCGCCCTCGGCCGCCATGGCGGCAAAGACGCGGCCATCGCCCACCTCCTCCCACGGGATCAGGCGGGGCACGGGCACCCATGGCGCATGGGACGAGATCAGCACCACCTGCGCGAAAAGCCGCTTCTCGCGCGGGGCCAGCCGGACCAGCCGGTCAAAGGCCGCCAGCGTGAACTGGTCGGGCATCGTCACCCAGTTGAAGGGTGGCCCGCGATAGCCCAGATCGGCGGCGGCAAGGATGCGGTCGAACCCCATGCGCGCGCCTTCGGGCCAGTCCATCGTGATCGCGGGCATCACCGCCGCCGTGGTGAAGCCGCTCTGCCGCGCGATGTGGAACAGCCCCGCGCGCCCCGAGGCGAGCAGCGCCTGATAGCGCACCTGATCGCTGGTCCGCAGCCCGCTTGCAAAGGTGGCATGGGCCAGCCAGCTTTGCCCGCCCCGCGTCGATGAGCCGAGATAGCCCGTCCGCATCGCCAACCCCCCCGCCTGCAGCGCCGTTTGCGCCTGTTCCAGCACGGCGCGCGTGGTTGCGGCGTAAAGCGGGTTTTCAAGGCTGGCGCGCCCGTAGCTTTCGATGAAGATCACCACGACATCGCTGTCGATCCGGTCCAGAAGCCCCGACCGGCCGCGGAAGGGGTCCGTCTCGGCCGCCTGACGAAAGGCCGCCATGTCCGCCACGGTGCGGCGGATCAGGCGCAACTCCTCGACCGCCAGCCGCGCGGTGAAGGCGGCACCGGGCGGGTCGAAGCGCGGCTCCCAGCGCTGCAGGATCGACGCGGTCTCGATCCCGCCCGCCAGCGCCGTGCCGAGCGCAAGCGCGCCCGCCCCCCGCCGCAGCCAGGGCCGGTGCGAAAACAGCGGCAGCCGCGCCCAGACCCCCATCGCCCAGAAGAGCGCGACCCCCAGCAGGACAAGGGCCAGGGCAAGGCCCAGCACCGCCAGCCCCGCCACCGGACCGCCCGCCGCCCCCGCCAGCAGGTTCACCCCCGCCCCCGCCAGCGGCAGGTCGCCCAGCGGGTTGAAGCTGCGGCCAAAGGCCGTGAACATGGCGAAATCGGCGGCCTTCGACAGGACGAGCAGCACCAAGAGCACCGCCAGCGCCAGCCGCAGCAGCCGCGCCGCGCGCCCGTCGCCCAGAAGCGGCAGCCCCAGCAGCAGCACCGGCAGTTCCAGCGGAAACAGCCGCAGCGCCGCCCATGTCAGCGCATCGGGGTGGTTGGGCTGGACCAGCACCAGATGCAGAAGCACCGCCGCGACGCAAGGGGCGAGGAACGCGCGCGGCACGGCCCTCATCCGCGGTGCCGCCAGAGCCAGAGCGTATCGCGCCCGAAGGACCACAGAAGCGCTGCCACCGCAGGCCACGCGACCAGCGCCGCCAGCCCGCGCGGCAGGTCGGGGACCTGCAGCACGATCAGCGCCGCCACCTGCACCACGCAGACGACCTTGCGCCCGAAGCGGTCGGGCAAGGGGGCGGCAAGCCACGGGAAGGGCCAGAAGCAGGCCACGAAGACATAGCGCATCAGCCCGAGGATCAGGATCTCGGGCCCCGTCAGTCCGGCCATCCAGACATGGCCCGCCAGCACCAGCGCCAGCGCGGCATCCGTCTCCATGTCGGCCCGCGCGCCAAAGGCCGATACCAGCCCCTCGCGCCGCGCGAGCCAGCCGTCCGCGCCATCCAGCGCAAGACCCGCCGCCGCGACCAGCAGCACCGGCCAGCCATGCAGGCCCGCGACCAGCAGACCCGCCAGCGCCGCGACCAGCCCCGCGCGGAACAGCGTCACAAGGTTGCACAGGCCCAGCCGCCCGTGCGGATAGGCGCGCGGCAGGCTGGCCACCACAAGCGCCGCCAGCGCCAGCGCCAGAAGCCCCGCCACCGCCGCCGCAACCCCGCCTGCCAGAGCCGCGGCAAGCCCCGTCGCGCTGGCCAGCGCCAGCGCCA
>JBEEOG010000427.1:0-11431 GCA_041191745.1 Pseudomonadota bacterium
AAACGTGAAATAACGAAGTTGACGGGACGCCACTGCTAAGATTATAAAACACACAACAAGTAACGTTTCACGGGAATTGCCGCAATGCGCAAAGTCGTCAGGGAGTACCAACAGTTGTGCCGCGTCGAGGGCGTGTCTTTGCTCGGTATCGAGCCGCGCGGTCGCCACTACGCACTTCACTTCGAAAGAGGTTTCCTCATCGCGGCTTCTACGCCCTCTGATCACCGTGCGCGTCACAACTTGCGCGCCGCGATCCGCCGCTTGCACGCTTGAAGGACAAAGAAATGAACGTACCCTCCCTCACTCCCGAAACCATGACCGCTGAAGATCGTCGCCAGGCTTGGTTTGAGAACCAGCTGACCGGCTACAACGCCTCCGAATGGGATTATGGCCCGGAGCTCTTGGATATTCTTGCCCCGCATTTTCAGGCAATCGAAGCAGTTCTTGGCGAGAAGGAATGTGCTCCGCATTTGCGCGCAATGCTCTACGGCCCGGATGTACAGGGCGACACGTGGCAGGAGGTGTTTGAGACCTATTGGCCGTCCATCTGTCTCGATTGGCGCGGCGCAAAGCTCATCGACAATGCCGGGATCTATGCCCTGTATGGCGTCACGCCATCAGATGTCCCGTTCGCAGAGCGTCCGGCTTGGGTTGCCGATCTTGCGCAGAAGCTCGATCAGTTCCGTCTTCTTGTTGGGCCATCTGCAGAGAAGGCCATCGGCCGCATCATCAATCTCGCGCTGTCCCGTCACGCTATTGATACGGGCGTAGGCGAAGTCGACCTGCAGTCGCTCGCCCTGTTCGGCGGCGTTACGGAAGGCCGTATCCGGAACATCTTGTCTAGCGGTGACGGTGGTCTGGACAAGGTCGGTCAGCGGGTGACGGCTGTCAGTGCAGCGTCGTGGCTGAAGGGGAGGAAGGAATTCTTCGCCTCGATCTGGCAGCAGCCCGATGAGGCGGCACCTGAGGCGCCGAACCCGGATTTCTCGGACGAGGTGGTTTTCGTTCCCGTCGCTGCCGACGGAAGCCATTTCCATCCCGGTCTCGAGCGCGGAGGCAAGTTCATGATCGGTGCAAAGGGTGAGGAGGTCTCGTACCCCTCCTTCAACGAGGCGCTGTCTGCCCTGCAGAAGATGGCCACGCCGCGCTGGCGCCGTCCGAACGAGGCGGGCAATTGGGGCATTGTCTCGGGGCGTGACTGGAAGCGCATCGAGCGCAGCCAGCTGATGTCGAAGTAATCCGGAGTTTGATGATGCGTTTCTCTGCCGAAGACCTTCTGTCCGCCTTGCTCGAAGCGGCGCCCCGCCCGACCTCTCAGGCGCCGCGCGATGCACGTGGCCTTTACGGCCTTGTCGATCACTATGGTGATCTTCGCTACATCGGCTCGACCAGTTCGACTGATCAGACCTTCTATGAGCGGATCCACCAGCGCCATCGGACCGGATCCGAAGGTATGAGCCACTACTTCTCGGCCATGTACAACACCGGGCGGATGTGGCGCGACCGGAAGGATGCGCTGACCAAGGCTGATGGCGATATTGCGAAGGCGCTGCGCAATGAGTTCGTCGTCGATCACTGCCGCGCGGTCTGGCTTTCCTTGCCCGACACGGAGAACATCGCCCGGCTGGAGGCCGAGGTGCTCTCCCTCGCGCCCGATTATGCGATCGCCTGGAACCGGCGCCGGATGCAGGCTTATGACGAACCGGTTGATCTGGTCGAGGCTACGCTGCGCCGCCTTGGCTGGGGCACTCGCGAAAAGGCGGCCATCGAACGGCAGCGGCAGCGGTTCATGTCCGCGATGGTTAGTCCTGTCGCCGCGCCAGCGCCGAAGCCCGCGACCATTCGGGAGACGCGCGTTACACCCTTTCCCGAGGGACCGTTCCGCTTCTTTGCTCTGGACGTCGAGACGGCGAACAACGACCGTGGCAGCATTTGCCAGATCGGTGTCGCCTGCGTGCGCCCCGACAATTCTATCGAGACTTGGGTGACCTATGTAGACCCGCAGGTGGAGCGTTGGGTGTTCACGTATCTGCACGGGATCAGTGCCCGAACGGTGCAGGGCGCCCCGACCTTTGCCGAGGTGCTGCCGGTCCTGCGGGATACGCTGAACGGGGCGACGGTCTACCAGCACTCTAGCTTTGACCGCAGCGCGGTCGCCGCGGCCTGTGGCAACTTCGGACTGCCGGTCCCACAATGGGACTGGCGCGACAGCGTCCACGTTGCCCGCGCTGCCTGGCCCGAATTGCGGGGCAATGGCGGCCACGGCCTTGCAAGCCTCAAGCAGCACCTTGGCCTCGTGTTCGAGCACCACGATGCGGGCGAAGATGCCCGCGCATCAGCGGAAGTGGTCCTCCGCGCCGAAGGCGTTCAGTCCGTTCGCATTCAGCCTTCGGTTCAGACGGCCCATATGGCGATTGTGGACGACGATGACTTCGATCTGATCGAAGATAGCGGCGCCACTGTGGAGATTGTCTACGAGCCCCTCGCCGCACCGATGCGGTCGGAGGCAATCCCGCGCCAGCGCACCGGGCGCCACATCGGCACAACCGAAATCACTCAGGGAAACATCGAGAACAACCACATCTATCTCAGAAGCTTCTTCGATAAGTTCCCGGCAGATGCGATCGGCGGATCAAACCGTGCCTCGGCCGCCCAGCGCGAAATTGCCATCGACTGGGGCGGAGCGACTGTAGTCATGACAGACCTCGACGGCGCTAAGCGGTTTTTCCGTAAGCGTGGCTGGATCCGGGAATTCTTCGACCGTCACGGGGCGCAGGCAGGGGACATGGTGGTGGTCAAAGAGGTCGCGCCCTATAGCTATCGATTGGATTTCATCCGCAAAGAAGTTTCGCATTAGGGATCGAACCATGGAAAGCAAGGACATCTGGAATAAGAGGGTACGCGACGTCGGACGCGCAGTCGGCTTCGCGGAAGGCTACAAAATCCTCTACGCACCGTGGGCTACCATCGGAACGACCGACACTGTCTTTCTCTCCTTGAACCCTGGGCGGCCGCCGGCGGGCGCTGAGCTGGAGACGCTCAGTGACGAGAGGGGAAACTCATACGAGGTGGAACGCTACATCACGGCCTCGCCCATCACGGCTCAGTTTCTTGCACTTGCCAATTTGCTGCAGTTGCGCCCAATCGAGATATTGACTGGCGTCGTAGCACCCTTTCGGAGCGATCGTTGGGCACAGGTCCCTGCCGAAAAACGCAACGTGGCGCTTCGCCTTGGCAAGCAGTTCTGGGAGCAGGTTTTCGAGGTTCGGCGTCCGAACCGGGTTATCGTATGCGGACCCGAGGCGGCGAAGATTGCCAGCGATGCGCTCGAGGCTCGGTTCGAATTGGCTGCGCCGTCTGGATGGGGAGAGGTGTCACTGCGTCGGTACCGTGCCCGTGACGGCGCTGCGGTGATCCAGCTCCCACACCTGTCGACCTTCAAACTACTCAGTAGGGCGGAGTGCATGGGTCCACTTCGGGAGGTGCTTGAACTCAAATAAAGGCCGGAACGTGATTGTCGATTGATGAGGGAAGGGCATGGGCAACATCAACGCCACATCAACCTGCGACTGCTGGACTCGTGCCGGTCTTGCGTGTGAATCCGTGCGAACGCTGAAGTTTGCGAGAACGAAAATCACGCCAGAACAGAGACTTGTCTCGCAAGTGGCTGGTTCCGTTGATTATTCGCTTTTGACCTTCCATGGGCTCATAACCTGAAGGCCGCAGGTTCAAATCCTGCCCCCGCAACCAAATCTCCATAGACCGATCAATGCCTTACGCCCCGCCCCCAAGCGGGGCACCTTGCGTTCCGCACTCCGCACAAAACCAAAATGACAACCCCCGCGGCACGCGCAGCGGGCGGTGCCCGCCGTGCTTTGCCTTGACACGCGGCCGCGGGAGAGACCTTCTTTCCCTTGCAGGGCGCGTCACGAAGGGGGGGCCGGCATGCCGCCAGCGCAGGGTCAGGCCGCCAAGCGGCGGTTTGGCGATTTTGCCATCGACTGCGTCGGCCGCGATGGCCTCGTGGCGTGGTGCGCGGCGGATGTCGCCGCGCGGCACCGCCCGCCGCGTGTGGTGATGGATGTCAACGGCCATGCCCTGTCGCTGGCCCGGACCGATCCGGCCTATCGGGCGCAGGTGGCGCAGGCCGACATCATCCATGCCGATGGCGGGTTTCTCGTCACGCTGTCGCGGCGTCTGGCCGGCCCCGCGATTCCCGAACGCTCGGCCACGACGGATATGATCCATGATTTCGCGGCGCATTTTGCGCGGACGGGCGGAAGCTTCTTCCTGCTGGGCGGGGAGGAGGCAACGAACGCCGAAGCCGCGCGGCGGTTGGCGGATAGCTATCCCGGCCTACGGATCGCGGGGCGGCATCACGGCTATTTCACCGATGCCGAAGAGCCGCAGGTTGCGGGCCTGATCGACCGTTCGGGTGCCGATGTCGTCTGGGTCGGACTGGGAAAGCCGCGGGAACAGGCCGTTGCCCTGCGGCTGCGGGACAGGGTCTCGGCATGCTGGATCATCACCTGCGGCGGCTGCTTCAACTACATCACGGGGGCCTATCCGCGTGCGCCGCGATGGATGCAGAAGGCCAATCTGGAATGGCTGCACCGGCTGGCAACCGATCCGCGCCGGCTGTTCCGGCGCTATGCGCTGACCAATCCGCACGCGCTCTGGATCGCGCTGACCCGCCACTAGGGCGCGGGCTGGACCTGCCGGTCCCAGACGAACAGCGTCTGCACCATCGCATGGGCGGGGCCGAGGCGGAGGCTTGCTGCGGCGGGCAGGGCGAAGGCGGGCCCCGTGACGGTGCTGCTGCCAAGGCGGAGCCTGCTGCCCCCCGCCCCCCAGGATAGCGCCAACGCCTGTGTGGGTCCCGCGAGCAGCGGCACGCCCGCGACCAGCGAGACGCCCGCGGCCGACAGGCTGACCACGCCGCTGCCGTCGCAAGAGACGGTCATCTGCGGGGCGCCGCCGCTGTCGGTCACGGTCAGGATCGTCTGGGCCGAAATCGCCGTCGGCCGCAGGTCGATGTGGATCGTCCCCGCTGTCGAGCGGAACCAGCCCCCAAGCGCCAGCGACGGGGTATCCGCGGGGCGGCTTGCCGCGGCCGTGGTCGTGGCGATGTAGCCGGTGGCGGCCACCCCGCTTTCGATCTGGGCGGCATAGGCGATCACAGTCTGGACCCCGCCTGCCACGCTTGGGCCGATGCCCAGTGTGGCGCTGGCCACGGTCACGGCGGGCGTGATGCGGTAGCGGACGCGCCAGACCCCCCCGCCGAGGCTGACCTGCGACACGGGGCCGACCGTTCCGCCCTGCTGGAAGACCGGTGCAAGCTGCCCCACAAGGCCCGAGACGACCAGATTGATCCCGCTGCCGAAAATCTCCAGCCGCGCCCGGCCCGAGGTTCCCGCCCGCAGCCAGACGGTGACCGTCATCGCCGCGCCGGCGGTCAGCGCAAAGGCCCCGCCCTGTGCGCGCGCCCAGTCCTGCGTGCCGGCGGTGATGGTCGCGCCCGCAAGTCCCGCAAAGGCGACCCCCGTGGCGGGGGCGATCGTGGCCCCGCCATTCACGCCCCACCCCGACGGTGCAACGGCCGAGGGGAAGATGCGGTTGCTGCTTGCCGGTTCGATCAGCAGGCCCCTCTCGCCCCCGTCCATCACCGACTGGTCCAGCCGCGCGGACGCCATGGGCAGGGGGACCCCGCGCCCCGCGATCCGCCATGCCCTATGCGTGAAGTCGAGCGCGACCATCGGCAGGCGTCCGCCCCCCAGTGCCAGCCCTGCCGCTTCGACCGGCGCGAATTGCGCGCCCCGCCACGCGGTAGAGGCGATGTTCGTCAGGATCGTCATGCAAGCACCAGCGCGTGGATGCCGCTGGCCGTGGTGCCGGTGGCCAGCACGCGCCGCGCCCCGACGGGCAGGATCGACAGCGCCCCCACCGACACGGTCCGCACCTCTCCGGCGACCGTTTCGAAAACCAAGGTGCCCGCAGCCTCGCAGTAAAGCCCGATCGCCACCACCGGCAGCGCGGTGCCGTCATTCGGAACGACGGGCAGGATGTCGCGGGCCGGGCCGGAAAGCGGCAGGTTTCGGCCTGCAAAGGGATTGGTCATGGAGTCCTCCGCTGATGAAGGTGAACGCGAACCGTCGCAGATGGCGGATTCCTGCCCGTGTCGGGTAAGGGAAGTCTTGGCCCGGCGTGCGCTGCCCTCAGCCCCTGCCGCGGACGAGGCGCAGGCCCATGTCCATCAGCCTGCGATAGGCCGTGACCGGCAGAAGGACCTGCAAGAGCGCCTTTGCCGCCAGTGCGGGCGGCATCGCCCCGCGCAGGACGGCGGCAAGGTAAAGCCCCAGCGCGCGACGCCTGTCATCGCGCGCGACGATCCGCGCCAGATGGAAGCCGCGATAGGCATGCCATGCCCGCGGGGTCATCACGCCCTCCATCCGTTCCAGCCAGTGCAGCAGCGCCGCATGGTCCCGCTGGCCGGACAGGCGGCCTTCGGTGACGGCATCGGAAAAGACGACAAGGGGCCGCGGATGCATGACGAAGCGCGCGCCCGCGCGCTCCATTCGGATGGCGAAATCGGTGTCATCCCCGTAGCCCAGCCCTTCGTCGAAGCGGACGGCGCGGGCCAGATCCGCCGGCACGACGACGGTCGATGTCTGGGTCCAGCCTTGCGCGCAGGCCAGATATTCCGAAACCGGCTCGCCCGTCTTCGGCCCGCGGGCGGGTTTGATCCAGCGGCGCGCCTGCCCGCGTTCGACGATCACCTGCGAAAACAGAAAGACAGGCCCGCCGCGCCCCGACTCGCGCGTCAGGGCTGCGTGATCGCAGGCAAGCTTGTCCGGCAGGTAAAGATCATCGCTGTCGAGGAAGGCGACGAACTCTCCCCCGGCTGCAGCGATGCCCGTGTTTCGGGCCGCGGATGCGCCGCCATTCGCGCGCCGGAGGGTGCGAAAGCGCGGATCGGCCAGTCCCGCGACCACCGCCGCAAGGGCCGCGCCATCGGCTGACCCGTCATCGACGACGATACATTCGAAATCGGCAAAGCTCTGCGCCTGCACCGACCGCAGCGTCGGCAGGACCGAACGGGCACGGTTGTAGCAGGGAACGACGACCGAAAACCTAGGTGGCATCGGTCCCGTCCTGCCGCGCCGACATCCGGCGCAGCGCACCAAGGGCCACCAGAAAGACGATCCACATCACGCGGTCGCGGTCGAACAGCCCGCTTTCCAGCAGCCCGTGCATCCATGTCAGCAGCAGAAGCGCCAGCAGGATGAACCGCGTCTGCGGTGCCTTGGCGGGCAGGCGGGCCAGCCCTGCGGCGGGCGCGAGGATCAGCGCCACCCCGAACAGCACCACCCCGACCCAGCCGGTCGAGATCAGCGCCTCCACATAGGCGCTGTGGGCATGGGCCAGCGTCAGCAGGTAGTCATCCTGAAAGGCCGCGACGAGCGGGCTTTGCGCCCCCGCCAGAAAGATCGACTGGTAGCCGAGGCCAAAGGCCATCCGCCCTTCGGCCATCCGCAAGAGCGATGTCCAGATGATCCCGCGGCCGGTAAAGGAATCCTCTTCGATCAGCCGTCCGGCGCCGCTGTGGTTCATCCACAGGACAACCCCCGTCAGCACGGCCAGCGCCAGCACATAGACCCCGAACGACAGGAGGAGCAGCCCGCCCCGCCGTCGTCCCAGCGCCAGCATCAGCCACAGAAGACCCGCCAGCAGCCCCGCAAGGCCAAGCGATGTCTTCGATCCCGACAGGACCAGCATGGCCGACAGGAACAGCACCGTCAGCCCCGTCCCCTGCCGTTTGCCGCGCGGGCGGGTCAGGGCTTCGTACAGCGCGACCAGCACGGCGGCGGCAAGGACAGAGCCGAAGATGTTCTTGTGGTAGAACACGCCCCGCCAGTCGCCGATGATCAGTGGTTCGGGATCGTCCGGCTGGTGGATCGCCAGGCCGGGCGCAAGGATGGCCAGCACCAGACTGGCCAGCGCCAGTGCGACAACGACCTGCCGGAAACGCCGCAGCAGATCCTCCGGCGGCTGGACCGCGGCCAGACAGAGGACCGTCGCCGCGACGATGAAGGTCAGCACCAGCCGCCGCCCGCCGATCCCTGGCACGGGCGACCAGAACAGGGTGACCGCCGCCCAGAGAAACAGCGCCATGAGCGGCAGCGGAAACAGGCGCGCCAACCCGCCAAGCGCGTGCTGCCTGACGACAAGCCCCGCCGCGCCCAGCAGGGCCAGCAGATAGACACTCTGGCGCAACCGGCTTCCCTCGCCCGTCTGGGCCAGCGCCTCGATCGCGCTGCGGGTCTGAAAGGCCCTGTCCACGTTGGTCAGCAGGATCGCCAGAATGATCCACGTCGCCAGAACCACCGGCCCGTAGCGGCGGTCCTGCAGCGGTCCGGCTGGCCCCGCGGCGGTCTCTGCCCTAGCGGCCATGCGTGACCGCGTATTCTTTGAACCGGTAGCCGGACAGTGCCGCGACCTTGCCGCAGGCCCGCGCCACGGTGCACAGGGCATCGACCTGCGCGCCTGTCCGTCCGGTGCGCGCCAGCAGAAGCAGCGGCGCCAGCGCGACCGCCCCGAAGATCAGCGGCACATGACGGCGCAGCGCCCGTCCAAGGCCTTGATGGGCCAGCACGATCCGCGTATCCGAAAGGCCGATGCGGAAGGCCCGCTGCAGGGCCCATCGCAGGGTGACGCGGCTTGGGGGGTAGACCTCGTGGATCACCGCATCCCCCGCGCGCGCAAAGCTTGCCCCCGCATCGCGCAGGCGGTGGAACAGTTCGGAATCCCCCCCGCCCGTCAGCCCGAAGGCCGGATCGAACCACGGAAGCGCCAGCCGCGCCACGGCACGGGCGGAAACCAAGGTTCCGTTGGTGCCGTAGATGATGGCGACGGGGCCGTGTCCGTCCCTGTCCCGATAGGCCCCGCTGCGTGCGGCCCACGCGGGGGGCGGGAATTCGAATTCAGGGCGCACGTCCGATCCCACGACATCGGCCCCCGTCGCCTGCTGCATGGCAAGCAGCGCGTCCAGCCAGCCCGGCTCGACCCATTGGTCGTCATCGACAAAGGCGATGGCATCCGCCTTGCCCGCCCCGTCAGCCGCCCCGCCAGCCGCCCCGAAAGCCTCCGCGACAAGGGCGTTGCGCGCCTGCGAAATCCCCCGTTCGGCCACGACGATCGCGGCAAGGGGAAAGCGGTATCCGCCGCGCCGCATGTCTGCAACGACCGCTGCGCCCGCGCGGGCTTCCGCGTCGTTATCGGCCACAACCACAAAGACATCATGCGCCGTCGCCAGTTTTTCCACCGATGACAGCGCCCGCGCCAGCATATGCGGTCTTTTGCAGGTTGCGATTGCGATGCAGACCCGTGCCATTTCCGTTTCCAATCACGCGGCCATTTCCGCGCCCCATTCGGGGGAATGTCGGGCCAATCCGGCAGACGTCAATTCCGCAGCTTGGGGGACAGCGTCAGGCGATAGGTTTTGCGTGTCAAGATCAGGCTCAATACCTCGCCGCCCAGAACGGCCGTCAATATCAACCAAAGCGTGTTTTCGCCTGCGAACAGGGCAGCCCCCGTCCCCAGCAGGGTGACGGCGGCGGCGTAAAGCGTGGTGAAGGCCAGCGGCCTGAACGCCCCCGCCGATTGAAGCGCCGCACTCGGCCCCGTTCGCAGCCCGCGCGCCAGCTGCGCGCAGGCCAGCAGCCCCAGCAGCGGCCACAGGTCCTGCGCGGCGTATTGCCCCGCGCCGACCAGCGGCTGCGCGAACAGGACCAGCGCCGCAAGGGCAAGCGTGTTCAGCACGACCGCCCCCGTCACCAGCGCCGACATCCGGCGGACGGCCCCCTCCACCTCCTCCGCCGCGCCGTGGCGGATCATCCGCGCAAGGGCCGGACGCTCGAACTGGGTCAGGGCCTGCGTCAGGATCGGGATCGGACGGAAGAACAGCGACAGCGTCGCCACCGGCGCAAAGGCTGCAGGGCCAAGCCACAGCGTCAGCACATAGGAATGCAGGTTCGTCGTCACCTCGGTCGTGGTCACGCCCAGCAGCGCCCATGACCCGTGCCTGCGGAATGCCTGCCAGAAGGGCGCGAGCGACGGCTTTGTCCCGACCGCAACCTGCCGGACCGCCCCCCCTCCGACCAGCGCGAGCGAGGCGAGCGTGCCCGCCAGCATCGCGGCCAGCGCCCAGACCACCGCCACCCCGAACCACAGGAAAAGCGCCCCCCCCGCAAAGACGGTGACCAGCCCGTAGACGACGTCCGAAAGCGCCGACCGCACATAGCCGTGGCTGGCCAGTTCGATGGCGCGCAGGAACCAGCGCAGCCACAAGGCCGCCGCCTGCGCGCAGACCAGCCAGACCAGACCATCCGGCATGCCCGCCGCCCGCAGGATCAGGGCAAGACCCGCCGTGCCAAGCGCGATCGCCAGCGCATTGGCCAGCGCAAAGCTCCGCAAGAGGGCGTCCCGCGCGACCGTGCGGTCCTCGATCCAGATGACGACGGGCGATGCGAACAGCGCGTTCGAAATGCCGGTCCCGAACTGGACCAGCACCAGCGCAAAGGCATAAAGGCCGAATTCCGCCGCCGGAACGCTGGACTGCAAAAGAAAGGCGAGGAAGAAATTCGCCCCCGAATAGACAAAGGCCCCCGCCGGCCCGATGCGCCGTTTCATCGCCGATACCGGATCTTCGGGATACGACATGCAGCCTGCCTTATTCACCGGACGAAACGCAAAACAGGCAGGGTGCCATATCGCGGGCAAATATGCCGGAATGTCCGGAAGCGCCCGATCCGGCCAATGATCGGCCCGCCTTCCGGCTTGTCAAGGCGCAAGCGGATTTCGGGGGGAAGGAATACTCGCCCGAAAGGCGAAACGCCGCCCTTTCAGGGCGGCGCGTCTGTGTTCCGGATCAGTCCGCCTCGGTAAAGACCTCGTCCCGCTTCTTGCGGATGGCGGGCAGAAGCACGACCACCAGCACCGCCACGGTCAGCAGAAGCAGCGTCAGGCTGATCGGGCGGCTGACAAAGACCGTGGGATCGCCGCGGCCAAGGATCATCGCACGGCGCAGGTTCTCTTCCAGCATCGGGCCAAGGACGAAGCCCAGCAGAAGCGGCGCGGGTTCACAGCGCAGCTTGATCAGCATGTAGCCCAGCAGGCCGAAGAAGGCGACGGCGAACAGGTCATAGACGTTGGAATTGACCGAATAGACCCCGATCGAACAGAAGGCCATGATCACGGGGAACAGCACGTGATAGGGCACCTTCAAGAGCCGCACCCACAACCCGATCAGCGGCAGGTTCAGGATCACCAGCATCAGGTTGCCGATCCACATGCTGGCGATGATGCCCCAGAAGAGCGCGGGCTGCTCGGTCGCCACATTGGGCCCCGGCACGATGCCCTGGATGATCATCGC
>JBEEOG010000428.1:0-3011 GCA_041191745.1 Pseudomonadota bacterium
TGGTCCGTCTGCGCCCGCATTTTCGCGAGTCATCTCCCTGTCTTTGCGCCTACGGTCGGGCCTTGTCCGCGCATCTGTCAACATCTTTTCTTTCACGCCAACTCTGTTACAAAGTTTTCTAAGGGGTGCCCGGGCCGGTCGTGGTGAAAAATCCGGCAGCCCCTTTCGCGGGGATGCAGCATGACGGCGGAACCAAGCATCGAAGACCGGATGCGCGCGGCACTTCCCGATCTGACGCGGGCAGAACGGCAGCTGGCGACGCATATCCTCGGGCACTATCCCGTCTCGGCGCTGGGCTCGATCACGGCGCTGGCCAAGGCGGCCGAGGTGTCGACCCCCACGGTCGTGCGGCTGGTGCAGAAGCTGGGCTACAAGGGCTATCCCGACTACCAGTCCTCGCTCAGGGCCGAGGTGGAGACGATGCTCGTCTCGCCCCTTGCCAAGCATGACCGCTGGGCGGGCGGCGTGCCCGACACGCATGTGCTCAACCGCTTCGCCGATCAGGTCGTGGCGAACCTGCAGGCGACGCTGGGCCAGATCGACCATGCCGAATTCGACGCGGCGGCGACGCTGCTGGCCGATCCTTCGCGCCATGTCCTTGCCATGGGCGGGCGGATCACCCATGCCATGGCGGATTACTTCGTGACGCTGATGAAGGCGGTGCGCCCCTCTGTCACGCTGCTGTCGGACCTGTCGAACGCATGGCCGCCCGCGCTTCTGGACATGAAGGCGGGCGACGTGCTTCTGGTCTTCGACATCCGCCGCTACGAGAATTCGGTTCTTCAGGTGGCCGAGATGGCGCGCGAGCAGGGGGCCGAGATCGTGCTGGTCACCGACCGCTGGGTCAGCCCCGCCGCGATGCACGCCACCCATGTGCTGCCCTGCCATATCGAGGCGCCTTCGGCATGGGATTCGACCGTGTCGATCCTTGTCCTTGTCGAAACCCTGCTGGCCTCCGTGCAGGCGCGGACATGGGAGGTGACCGAAGGCCGCCTGAAGCGGCTGGAAGAGCTTTACGCGCGGTCACGCACCTTCCGGCGGGGGCGCTAGGGGCGCATCGCTGCGGTCGGGATTGCCCCGAGGCCCCACGCATCGGGGCGCGCCCGCACCGCCCCCACGGGGCGAGAGCGCCCCTTTGGCCTGTGTTGATTCTACGCCAGCACCGCCCGCCGCGCGCCTAGGATCCCGTTCACCGTCACCGCCGCGACCAGCACCGCGCCGCCGACGAAGGTGGCGGCACTCGCCGTCTCGTTCAGGAACAGCCAGACCCAGATCGGGGCCAGCACCACCTCGATGTTCGACAGAAGCGCCAGTTCCGCGGCGGGCACCACGCGGCTGCCCAGCGTGTAAAGGATCATGCCGCCCGTCAGCGTCACCGCCCCCATCCCCATCGCCCAAAGCGCGTCGGGCGCGGGCACCGCCAGCGTCTGGCCCAGTTGCCCCGCCACCACCGCCCCCGCGACCAGCGAGAAGACCCCGCCGAGCAGGACCGAAGGCAGCGTATCCGCCACCCCCTTCCAGCGCAGCGACACGGTAAAGACGGCAAAGCCCAGCGCCGACAGAAGGGCGGCCACATTCCCCGCCAGCGCGCCGCCCGACAGCCCCTCGCGCACCATCAGGAAGATGCCCACCATGCCCACGGCCATCGCGGCCCATGTCGCGGGCCGGACCCGTTCGCGCAGCACGATCCAGCCCAGAACGGCCGTCAGGAAGGGCGAGGCTGCGAACAGGAAGACCGCATTGGCGATCGTCGTGGCCTGTATGGAATAGATCGCCCCCGCAAAGGCCCCGACCAGCCCCGCGCCGCCAATCACCCCCGCCAGCCCGACCTTGCGGATCAGCCCGACGGGCGAGCCGCCCGCGCGCCAGACCAGAAAGGCCAGCAGCACCGGCAGCATGCCGACCGAACGCCAGAACAGCGTGGCCCAGGTCCCGGCCTCGTCGATCTGGCGGAAGATCAGGCCCTGCGACGACCACAGGATGCCCGCCAGCACCACCAGCATCATTCCGGTTCCGTAGCGCATCGCCCGCACCCCTTTTCCGCCTTTATCGGCGCAGGGGACGCGGGGCGCTGTCCGGTTTGCGACGAAAAAGGGGGGCGTTTCCCCTTTCAGTAGCCCCGCGCGCGGTCCACGCGGTGCAGGAAGGGCGCGCCCGCCTCGCCCCGCCGGATGTTCTCGGCGATCACGTGGCTGGCCGAAGCGGGGCGCGTGTCGGCGGCGATATGGGGCGTGACCGTCACCTGCGGATGCGCCCAGAAGGGATGGTCGGCGGGCAGGGGTTCGGTGCGGAACACATCCAGCGTCGCATGGCCGACCTGTCCGCTGTCCAGTGCGGCCAGAAGCGCCGCATCCTCGATTAATGCGCCGCGACCGGGGTTCAGGATCACCGCGCCGCGCGGCAGCCATGACAGGCGTTCCGCGTTCAGAAGGTTCTCGGTATCGGGGGTCTTGGGCAGCAGCGTCACGACGATCGCCGCGCCCGACAGCACCGCGCGCAGGCCATCCTCGCCGTGATGCGTGGGGATGCCCTCGACGGTCTTTGCCGTCCTGCTCCAGCCCGTCACCGGAAAGTTCAGCGCCGCCAGCGCCCGCGCGCAGGCAAGGCCGAGCGCGCCCATCCCCAGCATCGCCACGGGGCGTTCGCGCGCGAGCGGCGGGCAGGTCGGGTCCCAGATGCGGGCGGGGTTCACGATGTGGCGGTCCATGCCCAGATGGTGGCGCAGCGCATGGCCCACCACCCATTCCACCATCCCCTCTGTCAGGCCGGGGTCCACCATGCGGCAGAGCGGCTGGGTCAGCGTCGGGTTGCCCACGATCCGCTCCACCCCCGCCCAGAGCGACAGCACCGCCTTGGCCCGCGTGAAGGGGGCGAAATCCTGCAACGGGGCCGAGGGCGCATAGATGATGTAATCGACTGCCGCAGGATCGGCATCCTGCACCAGCCGCGCATCGAGGCCCGCCGCCGCTAGCGCGGCGGGCAGATGCGGGGCGTATTCGGGCCAGAGGGCA
>JBEEOG010000429.1:0-7271 GCA_041191745.1 Pseudomonadota bacterium
CCCGCAGGTCCAGAACGTCGCCCACGCGGCCGCCGGGGTTGTTCGTCGGGTCGATGACGGATTCCTCCGCCCCCTCGCCGCCGATCACCGTCACCCCCGCCGTGCCCGCCAGCGCCGGATCCACGCGGAACTCGTCGTCGCCGTCCCCGCCCTCGGCCCAGTCACCCGCGCCAACGAGCAGGTCGTCGTCATTCGCCCCGCCCGACAGCGTGTCATTCCCCGCGCCGCCCGACAGCGTGTCCGACCCCTCGCCGCCCAGAAGCGAGTCGGTCCCTTCGCCGCCGACGAGCGAGTCGCGGCCCGCGCCGCCATCCAGCCGGTCGGCCCCCGTCCCGCCATCCAGCGTGTCATCGCCGCCATTGCCGATCAGCGTGTCGTTGCCTTCGCCGCCGATCAGCGAGTCCGCGCCGTTATCCACGCCACCGGGGGTGGAGGTGGTGACGTCATAGAAGATGTCGGTGACGTTGATGCCCGAGTTTTCCGCACCGTTCTGGGTGTGGGTCAGCTCGATCCGCGCGACGGGGCCGGGAATGGTGACCTGCACCGTGGCCGACGGGTTGCTGGGATCGACATAGGGGCCGATCGCATCGGCCGTCTCGGCGCCCGCGACACCGTCATTGTTGAACAGGGCAATGCCCGCGCCGCCGACAAGCTGCACGGGGATCTGGTTGCCCGCCGCGTCGAAGGCGCGCAGCGTCACCAGCCCGTCGCCGTCGATGTCGTTGATGTTGAACTGGACATTCGTGACGGGCTGCGAGAATTCCCAGCGGAAGGCGCCCGTATTCCCCTGGCCGTTGGTCACGGACGAAAGGCTCGAGTCGGGATCCACCGCCTCGCCGCCGCCATTGATGCCGGTTGTGTTGAGCAGGTCCGTGCCCGGCATCGAGTCATGCGTGCCGGTATCGACCGTGCGCGTGTAGGTGACGTTGACGATGCCCGTGTCCTGCGTGACGGAGGAGTCGATCTGCGCGTCGGTCAGGCCCTGCCAGTTGAAGCTCTCGCGCGTGACGGCGACCGTCGGCGTGCCCGAGACGCCGCCGTCGAGCAGGTCGTTGCCCGCCCCGCCATCGAGCGTGTCGTTGCCGCCCTGTCCGTAGAGGGAGTCGTTGCCTTCGCCGCCGCGCAGCAGGTCGTTGCCCGCGCCGATCCCCGCATCGACCCCGCCCGAAAGGCTGCTGTCGCCCCAGATCACGTCATTGCCGTTGCCGCCGTCGATCGTGTCGCTGCCGTTCACGATCTGCGACAGCGGCGTGGTGCCCGCGCCGATGCCGCCGCCCGCCGTGATGAAGCTGTTGGTGATCGCGCTGTAGTCGATCGAGGGATCGTTGGTCACGTTGCTGATGAAGGTGTAGCTCCGCCCGACCTCGAGCGGGCGGTCCGACACGAAGCCCACGGTGTTGTTGCCGTCCACCTCGACCGCGTAGATCGTGATGTTGTCGGCCGGATTGGTCGATCCGGTGGGGCGGACGATATAGGCATATTCCGGCGTGAAGCGGTCGCCGCCGGATTCGGTCGCGCCGTCGATCGTGGTGGTCTGGCTCAGGTCCTGCGACAGGTCTCCATCGTCGAACCGCGTATCGCCGTCGATGATCCCCACGGCGATGGGCTGCGCGTCGCTGCGAAGGGTGAAGGTGCCGCCCGCGATCTGCGACGTGCTGGCGCCGGTCGCCGAATCCGGGAAGGGGTTGGTCGAGGTTCCGGCGACGGTGATGTCACGCAGTTCCCATGTCAGCAGCGTGTAGGTCGCGCCCGGAACGGGGGTGATGGTGGTCGGCCCGCCCGTGACGCCGGTGCCGATGGTGCCGTCGCCCATCAGCGTGTCGTCCCCGTCATTGCCGAAGACGGAATCCGCACCCTCGCCGCCCACGACGGAATCGTTGCCGCCCGCGGCGTCGATCGTGTCGTTGCCGCCATTGCCGTCGATGCGGTCCGCGCCGGTGGTGATGCGGTCGCCGCCGCCATTGGTGGGGGCGTTGGCGTCATTGTAGCCAAGGCCCATCGCCTCGGCCGTTTCCTCGCCATCGACCACGCCCGTGGCCCCCGAGAGGAGCGGGCCGAAGGTGGTGCCCGTCACGGTCTGGTTGGTGAAGAAGCCGCTGAAATTGGTGTTGATGATCTGGTCGATGCGGATGGAGTTGATCGACAGGTTGTCCAGCGTGCCCACGTTCCGCAGGTCCGAAATGAACAGGTCGCCATTTTCGGCCTGAACCATCACGACATCGATCTGGCGCGCGCTGCCGTCGGTCAGCGTCGCGGTGATCCTCACCTCGAACGAGGCATCGGCCTTGGTCGAGACGCTGCCCGCGCCGAGGTTGTAGGAGAAGGTGTCGGGCGTGCCGACATCGTTATCGCCGATCGCCCCGTCGAAGCCGAAGTCGTTCTGGGTGAAGGTGACGATCCGCGCCACGTTCGTGCCGATCGTGGTACCGACCAGATTTCCGGCGCTCTCGGCTTCGAAGTTGCCTTCGATCGGATCGATATCCGCGAAACGGCCGAGGAAGATGAAATTCGCGTTGGTAATCTGGGTCATCGGTCACACCACCTGATCGTTCATGGGGGGATGGGCCCACGCATGCGGGGCCGTGGCGATCACACCGGTCCGCGCGCAAACGAAAACCGGGACAGCGCGGGCGCTTCCCGGTTCCGAACCGCACAGGGCAATGGCATCGATCACAGCACAGGTCCCGTCACTCGTTGCACCACAAATGACCTGCCCGCGCGTCCAAGGACGGCATCCTCAGCTGGCTGGCAGGCCAGGTTTTTGCCGGCTGACCGGCGACGCCATACGTTCCGCCCCCACGGATACATGCGACGTGATGGCCCACATGAACGAATGGATGGGAGCGTTGCAGCGCGCCATTTCACCAAGCGAAACGGCGTTCAGGCGCTGTCTGGCGGCAAAAGCGATGGCAGGACGGGCGCTTGACGCAACCTTTGCACGAACCCCGCCGCCATTCGAAAGGATTTGAGGCCAATTCGTGGCAAATTTGGCAATTTCCGACACGCTTCGGCTGTACGGGCGGCCACGCCTGCGGGGCTGTCATTGTTTCTGGCGGGAAACAGAAAGTTCCGTCACGTCACGCAATATCTGATCAAAATACAGACTTACGGATCGTTAACGCTACCTTTCCGTCGGATGGGCAGAGAATCGGCTGCACGCGCCCCTCCGTCGCGCCGGTCAGCGCAGCGCCGACGAGCGGCGGAATTCGGCCACGAAATCGCGCAGGTCGCGGATGCGGGACTGCGAGACGCGCCACAGCTCCACCCGCAGGGCAAGCCCGGGCAGATGCGCGACCGCCAGCGCCACGGCGGACCCGTCATCATGCCAGAGCGCGCCGCTTTCGCGCAGCCTGCGGAGCGCGCGGACATGTTCGCCCGAGGCGATCACCTGCCGCTCTTCCGACGTGGCGCGTTCCATGAAGGACTTGAGGTGCTTCAGCGCGGCGGGCGGGGTCAGATGGACCTGCGCCGCGATGGCCACGTCGTCATCTGTCAGCGACAGGGGCGGGCGGCCGTAGCCGTCCTTCCGCGTCGTCTCGACGATGCGGAACTCTCCGCTGGCGACGAACAGGCCCAGGTCCACATGGACCGGCCCGCCTTCGACCAGCCGCTCGAACAGGGGCATCGCCGCCTCGACCTCGGGCGGGATCATGGTCGCGCCCGAAAAGAGCGCAGGCACCGGCGCGCGCAGGACAAAGGCCTTGTCGCCGTGGCGCATCCGCACCCATCCCTTGTCGCGCAACACGTCAAGCGCGCGCCAGACCGCGCCGCGGGGCAGGCCCGTGCGGCGGACCAGATCGGCCAGCGGCGCGGGTCCATGGCGGCAGACCGCCTCGAGCACGTCGAGAAGCCGCATGGCGTGGCGGTCGGCGGGGTCGCGCCCTTGCGGGCCGCCGGCAGGGGATGCGCCATCGCCGGCGGGGGCAGCGCGTTCCCTTTCGGCCTCCATCCCTACCCCCTACCCCGCACAAGCGCGCGGCCCGCGGAGAGCCGGCCACGCATCACCATTCCGCCTGCCAGAATGCCACGCAACCCCGCGCGGGGCCAAGGGAACCGCAGCCCGCCCTGCGGCCTTCGTCAGCGCTGTTGCAGGCATGTCGCGCCTGCGGATAGCATGACAGGGCACAGGACAGATCCGGAGTTCCAGTGGCGGAGCGGGGCGAGTCGTCTTCTCAATCGGAAACGGGGGCGGCTGCACCGCTTTCGCTGGCCAGACTGCGGATCGACCGCGCGCATGGCGTGCTGTCGAACGGATCGGACACGCTGGTGGTGGGCCTGCGGGGCGCGGCGATCCTGTCGGTTCTGCGCGACCGGCTGAACGAACCCGTCCCCAAGCACGAACTGATCGAGGCCGGCTGGCCCGGCTACATCGTCGAGGAAGGCAGCCTGACGGTGCAGATCGCCTCGCTCAGGCGGGCGCTCGAGAAGCTTCTGGGCGGCACGCGCTGGATCGTCACCGTCCCGCGCGTGGGCTATCGCCTTTTGCCCGCGCCGCTGCCCAGCGACCGCCCCCTGCCCGGCCGGTGGGAGCCGCCGACCATCGCGGTCCTGCCCCTGACGGTCCTGTCCGAACCCGACGCGGCCACGGCGGCCGAGGCCGTGCTCTTGGCCGAAACGCTGACCTCGGTCCTTGCGCTGCATGGCGGCTTCGCCGTGGCCCCCCGCAGCGCGGCGCGCCTTTACGCCGAGACGCGGATCGGCACCGCGGGCATCGCCGCCGATCTGGGCGTGCGCTATCTGGTCGAGGGAAGCCTGACCGCGCGGGGCGACCGGTTGCGCGTGTCGCTGCAACTGGCTGACGCGCTGCAGGGCCGCGTGATCTGGAGCGACCGCTTCGACCTGTCCGGCGCCGACGCCTTTGCCGCGCAGGACCATGTCGCAGGCTGTCTGGTGGACGAACTCGACGTGCTTCTGGTGCGGGGCGAGGAGGTGCGGATCACCTATCCCGCCAGCCGCAACCTTCAGGCATGGACGGCCTATATCCGCGGGCTGAGCCATGCCTACTGGCCCCGCCGCGACCTGAAATGGGGGCACGAGATGGCGCTGGCCATCGCGGATTGGGAAAAGGCGCTCGCGCTCGATCCCGAAAACCCCGCGCTGCTGGCCACGCTGGGGGCGGGTCATGCGGTGGTCGCGGCCTATTACAGCGACGTGCAGGCGGCGGATTCCTTCACCCGTGCCATGACCTATCTGGACGCGGCCCTTGCCCGCGCGCCGGACCATCCGCTGGCCTTGGCCTTCAGCGCGCTCTTGCGCTGCGAGTCCGAGGATTTCGACGCCGCCGCCCGTCTGGCGCGGCAGGCGGTGCGCCTGTCGCCCCATTCCCCCGCCGTGGCCGTGGTCGCGGCCGTGGTCCTCGGCGCCACGGGGGCCGAGGACGAGGCGCTGGCCGCCGTCGATCGCGCGATCGCGGCATCGCCCTTCTTTCCCGCCATCCTCGGCCTGCCGCTTGCCCATGTCTACCGCACGGGCGGCAAGCTGGCCGACGCGATCCGCGTGCTGGAGGAGCTGGACCGTGACCAGCCCAAGTTCGACTGCCGCGAACTGGTGCTGGCCTATATGCAGGCGGGCCGGGTCGAGGATGCGGCCAACGCCGCCACGCGCCTTCTGATGCGCGAGCCGGGCTTCACCGTCACCGGCTGGCGCAAGACCCAGCACCGCATCGATGCCGAAGCGATCCGCCGCGACGCCGTGGCGCTGCGCGCGGTGGGCCTGCCGGACTGAGCAGACCGCCGCGTCAGTCGATGACCTGATACTGCACCTCGACCGGCGTGCAGTCGGCGCCGTTGATCGGGATCATGTCCTGCGGGCAGGCCGACATCGCCACGATGCAATCCATCTGCGCGCGCAGGACGACGTAATCCCCCGCCTTGGACAGCGGCGGCAGCCACTGGATGCGCCCCTCGCCATCCACCGGAATGTTCATCCACAGGTTCAAGGGCGAGGGGCATTCCGTGCGCGGCAGGCCAAGCGCATGCAGCGCGGCGTGCAGGTTGTCGGTGCAGTTCTCGTGATAGTCCCGGCATCCCAGCGCGGCATAGCGGTGCGTGTCGCAGGCCGCGATCACCGTATCGTGCCGCCCGGGCGAGGTGTCCTCTTCCATCACAAGGATCGGGCGGCGGCGGTTCGTCACCAGCGCATGGCCCTTCTGCGGGAAGATCGTGCCGATATAGGCATGTATGTGTTCGGTGGACATGAACTCGGTCAGGTCATGGGCGTTGAAGGCCCATGTGTCGCAGACCTGCGTGCCGTGGGTGTTGACGATGCGGATCGCCTGCCCCCTGGCCAGCCGCACCGCCCGCCCCTGCCGCGCCGGAACCGTGTGGAGTGTCATGGTCGCCCCCTGTCGCCTTGCCGCCGTTACGCCTTGCGGCAGGCTGGCATGATTCCCGCCCCTCGGGTTGGCGGGAAACGACATCGGCGTCAGTCGCGCCGCTCGTCCGCTGCGGGGGTGATGCCGTAGCGCGCGACCAGCCGCCAGACATGGTCGGGCACCATGTTCTTCACTCGTGCGGGAAAGGCGCGGCGCAGGTGCAGCACCGTCTCGATCGCCTTCATCTCGACCCGCGCGCGGGCGAATTCCAGCCCCCGCGGCCCGATGCGGGGCTGCAGGAACGCCACGACGGGCCGCGCCCAATCGGGCATCGACCGCAGGGGCAGCCCCCCCGCCGCGCGTTCGGTATTGGCGAGAAAGCCCTTCACCGCCCCTTCGCGCCTGCCCTTGTCGGTCAGCGGCGCGGTCAGCAGCGCATCGCCCAGAAGCGACAGCATCTCCTCGCCCGCCGCATTGCGGCGATGGCGACCAGACGGTTGGTGTAATCGACGCAGGTCTTGCAAGTCATGGGGAAAAAGTCGGCCGGCAGTTTCGAGATCGGCAGTTTCAGGAAGGGCACCGTGCGCGCCGCGCGGCCATCGTCGAAGCGCAACTCGACGCGGTAATCGGCGCGGAATTCCAGATAGCTGATGGTCTCCGGTTTCGGGTCCAGAAGCCGAAGGAAATGGTGGAAATTCTCGGTCGTCGTATTGTCCGAACAGGGCGTGCCGATGACGAAGATGCGCTCGAAACCCAGTTCCGCCTCGAGCGCGCGCAGGGCGTGGACCTGACAGGGGATGCCCACCAGCGCGATGCGGCGATGCCCCGCCGCGCGGGCGGGTTCCAAAAGCGCCAGCGTCGGGCCATAGCCCATCCGCATGCCCCGCACATGGGCCATATCCGCCGCCCGCGTGACGATCACGGGCAGGGGCTTCCAGCGGTCGTCGGGGTCCGGCGC
>JBEEOG010000430.1:0-6610 GCA_041191745.1 Pseudomonadota bacterium
CCGGGGCCTAGGGGCGTGCGTCCTGCAGCCACTGCCAGATGCGGGCGGGGGTGAAGGGCATGTCCACACGGGCAACCCCTGCCTGTGCCAGCGCGTCGCGCACCGCGTTCGACACCGCGCCGAGCGCGCCGACAGTTCCCGCCTCGCCGCAGCCCTTCATGCCGAAGGGGTTCATGACCGACGGGACGGGTTCACTGGCAAAGCGGATGAAGGGCAGGTCGGCGGCGCGCGGCAGGGCGTAATCCATGAAGGTCGCGGTCAGAAGCTGGCCCGTTCCGTCATAGACGCCGTTTTCCGTCACCGCCTGTCCGAAGCCCTGCGCCACCCCGCCATGCACCTGCCCTATGGCGAGTTCGGGTGCGATCAGCGTACCGAAATCATCGACCACGCTGTAGCGGTCCATCACCAGCGCGCCGGTGTCGGGGTCAACCTCCACCTCGGCGATATGGGCGCCGTTGGGATAGGACCGCCCATCGAGCCGCGTCATGCGCGACTGGTCGAGCAGATCGGTCCGGCCCTTCTCGCGCGCCAGATCGGCGGCTTCGGCAAGGGTCAGGCGCAGGTTGCTGCCCGCCGCGCCGAAGGTCAGGTCGTCGAAGGCGATCCCGTCAAGGCCGAGCGCGTCCTGCAGGAAGGGGATGAAGGCCGCGACCGTCTGGGCCACCACGCCACGGATCGCCGTGCCCTGCACCGTCACCGACCGGCTGCCCCCCGTGCCGCCGCCCCGCGCGATCCGGTCGCTGTCGCCCTGCACGATGCGGATGCGGTCCTCTTCCAGCCCCGTCATCGCGGCGGTCATGCGGGCATAGACGGTTTCGTGCCCCTGCCCGTTCGACTGGGTGCCGACGTAAAGCGTGGCCCCGCCATCGGCATCGAAGGTCAGCCGCGCGGTTTCCTGCGCCTCGCCGAGGATCGATTCGATATAGGTGGCGATCCCCACCCCGCGCAGACGGCCCCTTGCGGCGCTGGCCGCGCGGCGGGCGGGAAAGCCTGCCAGATCGGCATCCTGCACGGCGCGGGTCAGGACGCGGTCGAAATCGCCCACGTCGATCAGCTCGCCCGTCGCGCTGCGATAGGGGAAGTCGCGGATGAAGTTGCGGCGGCGCAGATCGACGGGATCGGCGCCCAGCACGCGGGCGGCTTCGTCCATCGCGCGTTCGATGGTCAGGATCGCCTCGGGGCGGCCCGCGCCGCGATAGGCATCGACGGGGCAGGTGTTGGTATAGATGCCCACGGTGTTCAGCCATGCCTTGTCGATGGCATAGCAGCCCGTCAGCACCTTGGAGAAGAGTTCCGACTGGATCGGCTGGCCGTATTGCGAGTTGTAGGCGCCAAGGTTCGACAGCACGAAGACGCGATAGGCGGTGATCCGCAGATCAGCGTCGAAGCCCATCTCCACCCGCGCGATCAGGTCGCGTCCGGCATTGTCGGTCAGCATCGCCTCGGTCCGGTCGGACATCCAGCGCACGGGGCGTCCCAGCATCCGCGCGGCCTGCGCGATGCAGACGTATTCGGGATAGCACATCCCTTTCATGCCGAAGCCGCCGCCGACATCGGGGTTCGTGACGCGCACATCCGCGGGCGCAAGGCCCAGCATGCGGGCGAGTTCCTTCTTCTGCGTCCAGACCCCCTGCCCGTTGACGCACAGGTGCAGCCGCGCGCCGTCCCAGTCCGCCCATGCCCCGCGCGGTTCCAGCGAATTGACGATGACGCGGTTGTGGATCACCTCGAGCCGGACGACATGGCGGCTGGCGGCAAGGGCGGCGGCGGTGCCGGCCTCGTCCCCGATGCCATAGTCGAAGGCCTGATTGGCGGGGGCTTCCGCATGGATCGCGGGACCGCCCGGTTCGAGCGACAGCGACACGGGCAGGTCGCGGGTCGACAGCGCCACCTGTTCCGCCGCATCGCGCGCGGCGGCCATGCTGTCGGCCACGATCAGCGCGACCGCCTCGCCCACATGGCGGATGCGGCCACGGGCGAGGACGGGGCGTTCGGGTGCGGCACCCTGCGTGCCGTCGCGGTTCTTCACCGTGTCGAAGCGCATGCCCAGCGTGACGCCCGCCGCCAGCAGGTCATCCGCCGTCAGCACGAGGTGCACGCCGGGGGCGGCACGCGCGGCAGAGACGTCCAGCGCGCGGATTTCGGCATGGGCCACGTCCGAGCGCAGGAAATAGGCAACGAGCGCGCCTTGGGGCGCGGTGTCGTCCACATAGCCGCCCTGCCCCGTCAGGAAGCGCCGGTCCTCGCGGCGGAGGGGCTGGGCGGTGCCGAATTTCTGCATGATCGTCCTCTTCCAGCAGGCGCGGGCAAAAGCGTAAGCCCCCGAACCGGAATGTCCAGTCGGGGGCTGCAAGCTTGCGCGGGACGCGCGATCAGACCTTCAGCGACAGGACCGTGGCCAGTTCCAGCTCGCCAAAGCCATTGAAGCGGCTGTTGGTGACGACCGAATAGGACCCCATGCCATGCACCACGACGAAGTCGCCTTCGGCGATGTCGGCGGGCAGCGGAATCTCGCCCGGCAGGCGGTCCACCGAATCGCAGGTCGGGCCAAAGACGATGCGGGGCTGTGCCGCGCCCGTGCGCTTCTGCCCGTCGCTGTCCAGCACCTCGATCCGGTCGATCATGCCGATCATGGGCAGTTCCACCATCGAGCCGTAGACGCCGTCGTTCAGGAAGATATGGGCATCGTCGCGCACGGATTTCACCCGCGCGGCCAGCGTGAAGGCATCGCCGCACAGCGCACGGCCCGGTTCGCAGATCAGAAGCGGGCGCTGGTCGCCGAAGGCTTCCGTCGTCACGCGGTCGATCACGGCGAAGGTTTCCTCGAACTGCGGGACAACGGCGCTCAGCCGGTGCGAGGGGAAGCCCCCGCCCACGTTCAGCCGCGCGATGGTGACGCCCGCGTTGCGCGCGATGTCGGCGGCGGTGCGGATATAGGCCTCCCACGCGGCGGGATCGACGCATTGCGTGCCCGGATGGAAGGTGATCGAGGGGATGAAGCCCGCCTCGGCCACCGTGCGAAGAAGCTCGGTCGCCAGTTCCGCCGTCGCGCCGAATTTCGCGCCGAAGTTATAGGCCGCGCCCGCGACGGGCAGCTTGAAGCGGACCGAGATCTCGGTGTCCTGCGCGGGCACGAGTTCGACCAGCTTGGCCAGTTCGGATTTCGAATCGACCGAGTAGGACTTCACGCCCTTGGCCACCGCATGCAGGATTTCGGCCCGCGCGCGGACGGGATTGTTGTAATGGATCGCCGCATCGGGGGCGAGGCGACGGATAAGGTCGATCTCGAAGGCCGAGGCGCAGTCATAGCCGCGCACGCCTGCGGCGGCGAGGTTTTCGATCACCTCTTCGCCGGGGTTCGACTTCACGGCATAGGTCACCATGCCCGGGAAGCCGTCGATGAAGCGCCGCGCCGCCGCCTGCACCGCAGAGGGCGAAAAGAACAGCACCGGATTTTCCGGCTGCTGGTTGCGGAGGAATTCGGTCGGATTGGTCCAGATCGTTTTGGACAGTCCCATCGGCGTGATCCTTTCTGCCAACAAGACGCAAGCCCTCCCCGTTGCATGTTCACGGGACGGCACACCTGCGCGGTTTTTCCAACCAGGCCAGGTGCGTATGAGCCGCCCTTTTCCTGCAACTGAGGATGCCGCATATGGTGTACAACTTCACCGAACAAAACTGTATAAATGCTGTGAAACGTCGTCATAATGACGAAAAAGGAAGTCAATCTGCATGGACGAACTGGATCGCAACATTCTGGGCCTTCTGGGGGCCGATGCCCGTATGTCGGTGGCGACGCTGGCACGACGACTAAAGGTTGCGCGTTCCACCGTGCAGGCACGGCTCGAGCGGCTGGAAACCAGCGGGATCATCGCCGGATATACCCTGAAACTGGGCGAGGCGGCGCGTCACGGGCGGCTTCGGGCCTCGGTCCTCTTGACGATCGAACCGCGCGCGCAGGCGGGAATCCTGCAACGGCTGAAATCGATCTCCGAGGTGGAGCGGGTCTTCACCACCTCGGGCCGGTTCGACCTTCTGATGCAGGTGGCCTGTCCGAACACGCAGGTTCTGGATCAGGTGCTGGACCAGATTGGCCAGATGACGGGGGTCAAATCCTCGGAAAGCCTGATCCATCTGAGCACGCGGCTCGACCGCGCGGTCTAGGCGGGCGCTTTCGGGGGCCTGTCAGGCCGGAAAGGACCGTCTGAGGATCGAGACGACCGCCTTGTCCCGCGTCTCGGGGTCCAGCGCCACGAGCGCGCGCATCCGCCCCGATGCCATCAGGTCGGCCAACCCGTGGGCGGCGGCCCAGACCGCCGTGGCATCCATCTCGCGCCCGCCCGCCGCGGCGACCTGTTCGGACAGGTGGCCGAAGGCGGCATCGGCGGCGGCGCAAAGATCGGCATCGTCGAAATCGGGCTTGTCCGACGAAAAGATCAGCCGGAACAGCGCCGGATTGCCCAGCGCAAAGTCGATGTATCCCAGTCCCGCCGCCACCAGTTGCGCCAGGGGGTCGGGCGCGGCCTTCGCCTCGCGCCGGTGCTGGCTGGTCAGGAAGCGCGAGAAGCCTTCGGCGGCAAGCGCCGTCAGAAGCCCGCGCGCATCGCCGAAATGGTGGGCCGGTGCGGCATGGCTGACCCCCGCCCGCTTGGCGACCGACCGCAGCGAGAACGCCTCCACCCCCTTTTCGGACAGCTCCGCCTCGGCCGCGGCAAGCAGCGCGGCCCGCAGGGCGCCGTGATGGTAGCCGCGGTGATCGTCCTCATCCATGGGCGCAGTCTAGCGCCGGCTCCTGACAGCGTAAAGTTTATCTTGACAGCGGCAAGATTCGCGCCATCCTGACAGCGTCAAGATGAGGTGCGCCATGCCCCCCGACCAGTTGTTCCAGATCGCCAATCCCCTTGCCCTGTCGGGCTGGGTGGCGCTTCTTCTCGCGCCGCTTGCCCCGCGCGCCACGCTGCTCTGGGCGGGGCGCGCCGTGCCCCTCGCGCTCGCCACGCTGTACACCGCGCTTGTCCTTGCCGGATGGTCGGGGGCCGAGGGCGGCTATGGCAGCCTGCCCGATGTGATGCGCCTCTTCGACGATCCGACCATCGCGCTGGCGGGCTGGGTGCATTACCTCGGCTTCGATCTGTTCGTGGGCGCATGGGCGGTCGAAACCGCGCGGCGCGAGGGCATCCCCCACGGGCTGGTGATCCCCTGCCTGCTTCTGGTCTTTCTCTTTGGTCCGGCCGGATTTCTGGCCTTCATGGCGCTACGCGCCGCCCGCCCCGCCCCTGCACGGGTGATGCCATGACCGTCCTCTCGCCGCGGTTTCCGCACGCCCTGCCCGACCGCCGCCCGCTGGCCCTGCGGCTGTGGGACGATGCCCCCGAATTTGCCGGAACGGCGCTGTTCCTCGCGCTGTGCATCCTGCCCGTGGCGCTGGCGGCCGCACTCGACCCGCGCGACTGGCTGGGCGAGGCGATCTGGCTCAAGCCGCTGAAATTCCTCGTCTCCCTTTCGGTCTATCTGGCCACGCTGGCCGCCTTTGCCCGCTGGCTGCCTGCGGGCATGGCGACGGACCGCCGCTGGCGCGCCTATGCCGCCGCCGTCTGCCTTGCCGTTCTGGCCGAGGTGGCGTGGATCGGCGGGGCCGCCGCCATGGGGACGGGATCGCATTTCAACACCTCGACGCCGCTCTGGAACCTCGTCTACGGGCTGATGGGCTTCCTCGCGGCCTTCCTCACCTCGGCCAGCCTCGCGATGGCGGTGCTGATCCACCGCAACCCCGCGACGGGGATGGACCCCGCGCTGAAGCTGTCGGTCGTGCTGGGCCTTGGCCTGACGCTGCCGCTGACGCTGGTCGTGGCCTTCACCATGGCGGCGGGCACGGGGCACCTCGTGGGCGTTCCCCTGACCGATGCCCGTCTGCCCGTGATGGGCTGGTCGCGCGAGGTGGGCGATCTGCGCGTGCCGCATTTCATCGCCACCCATGCGCTGCATGCCGTGCCGCTGGCAGGCTGGATCGCCGCGCGCCACCTGCCGCCCCGCGGCGCGACCGTGGCCGTGGTGCTGGCGGCGGGCTTCTGGGTCGCGCTGACCTTCGCCACCTTCGCGCAGGCGCTGGCGGGGCAGCCCTTCCTCTGAAAGCGCCGATCTGGCGCTTTCCCTTGCCCCACCGGCACGCTAGAACCCCGCGCAAAGAACGGGGTGACGCGATGCCGATGGAAAAGACCTTCAACGCAGCCGAGGCCGAGGCGCGGATTTCCCGCCAGTGGATCGAGACCAAGGCCTTCCGCGCGGGTGCCAATGCAAAGCCGGGCGCGCCGTCCTTTTCCGTGATGATCCCGCCGCCCAACGTGACGGGCAGCCTGCACATGGGCCATGCCTTCAACAACACGCTGCAGGACATCCTCGTGCGCTGGCACCGGATGCGGGGGCATGACACGCTCTGGCAGCCCGGCACCGACCATGCGGGCATCGCCACCCAGATGGTGACCGAACGCGAGATGGCGCTGCAGCAGGAACCCGACCGCCGCACGATGGGCCGCGAGGCCTTCACCCGGCGTGTGTGGGAGCAGAAGAAGAAATCGCGCGGCACGATCATCGGGCAGTTGCAGCGTCTGGG
>JBEEOG010000431.1:0-2909 GCA_041191745.1 Pseudomonadota bacterium
GATCGGCGAGAATGCCGAGTCGCTGCGCCAGCGTCAGGCGGCCGAAGCCGTGATCCGCGAGGAGAACGATGCGCTGGCGCATGAGTTCGTGCGGCTGAAGAAGCTGGGTCTGGTGGTGGACATGATCCCGCTGGAGTCGGTGCATGCCGGCAAGCTGATCCGGGATCGGTCGCGGCGGCTGGACCCGGAGCTGGACGAGCTGAAGGCGTCGATCAAGGCGGTGGGCCTGTCGAACCCGATCCGGGTGGAGCAGGTGGGTGAAGGGCGCTACGAACTGGTGCAGGGCTGGCGTCGGCTTTCGGCCTATCGCGCGCTGCTGGAGGAGACGGGCGATCCGGCCTATGCCCGCATCCCCGCCGGCCTGATGGCCAAGGGTGAGACGCTGGACAGCCTGTATCGTCGCATGGTCGACGAGAACATGGTCCGCAAGGACATCAGTTTCGCCGAGATGGCCAATCTGGCGCGGGCCTATGCCGAGGATGAGGCGACGGGCTGCCGCGATCTGGACGAGGCGGTGAATCAGTTGTTCGCGACGGCCAATCCGCAGAAGCGCAGCTATGTGCGGCGGTTCGCCTTTCTGATGCGGGCGGTCGAAAAGGTGCTGGAGCATCCCGAGGCAATCCCGCGCGCGCTGGGACTTTCGCTGGCGAACCGGATCGAGGCGGAGCCGGGTGCCGTGGCGGCGCTGGCGCGGGCGCTGGGGTCGGGGAAGCGGACGGCGGAGGAGGAACTGGCCGTCCTGCGCCGCTTCGTCGAGGGTGAGGCGGTGGCCGCTGTTCCGACCGGGGCCGGGACGTCCGGGGCGGGCAGAGGGGCCGATCCGCGCGGCAAGACGGTGCTGCGGATGCCGACGGCGGCGGGTGAGGTGAAGTGCACGGCGGCGGCGGGGAAGGTGGAGTTGCGGCTGGACCGCGATTTTTCCACCCTGGATCGGCGGCGGCTGGAGGCGGCGGTGAAGGCGTTTTTCTCGGCGCTGGACTGATCATCCGGTCGGTTCGGGATGAAAGGGCGCTTCCCCGTGGGGAAGCGCCCTTTTTCAATGGGATGGGCGAAAACGGCTGTACCGGAAAGCGTACCGGATTCTGTACCGCAAACCGTCAGCACAGTTCGGGCTGTGGCGTTACGGTTTGGCAAGGGTTCCGTGCCGCGCGCCGTGCCGGATCAGCCCCGTTTCCCCGCGGGGAAATCCAGCAGATCGGTCGCCGGGTTCTGGGCGAGGTCGACATCGGCATAGTATTTCTGCGCCTGAATGGCCGACCGGTGGAGCGAGAGCTGCATCGCCGCTGCAAGGGGTGCGCCGTCCAGCGCCGCCTGCGTCAGGAAACCCGCGCGCAGGCCGTGGGGCGTGGCGAAGTCGGCGGGCAGTCCGGCCAGCGTCAGGCGGTGGCGCAGGATCACGCGCAGCGCATCGGGCGCGAGGCGGCGGGTCAGCGGGCGGTCCGCGCGCGAGATGGGGCGGAAGAGCGGGCCGTCGGTGATGGCGGCGGTTTCGATCCAATGCGTCAGGGCGCGGGCGGCGCGACCCTTCACCGGCAGGCGCGGGGCCTGATCGGGGCGCGTGGTCTTGGTGGTCAGCAGGCGGAGCCAGAGCGTTTCGCCCTGGCCATCCACATCGTCGCGGTTCAGCGCGGTGAGTTCGGATCGGCGGCGGCCCCCGCTGGCGAAGGCGAGCGTGAGGAGCGCGCGGTCGCGGATGCCGCGCAGGCTGTCGTCGCAGGTGGCGAGCAGCGCTTCGAGGATGTCTCGGGTGACGGGGCGGGGGGATTTCGGGACGCGCGGGCGGGACAGGGCGCGGCGGGCCTTCTGGCGCGTCTGCTGGACGAGGGGCGCGGTGAAGGGCGAGGGCAGGTTCCGCATCCGGTGGAAGGCTTGCCAGCTTGCGATGCGGCGGTCGAGTGACGAGGGTGCGGGGGCGGCGAGAGAGGCGCGAAGACCGATGGCGATCAACTCTTCGGCCACGTCGCGGGCGGGGCCCTTGGCGGTGGTCAGGTCCTGCGCGTGGTCGAGCAGGAAGCGGAGGGCGACGCGTTCCTCTTCGGGCCAGCACAGGGGTTGGCCAAAGGCCGCCATCTTCCACGCGGCGATATAGGCAAGGTCGCGTTCCCAGGCGCGCAGGGTGTTGGGGGGCGTGCCGCGCCGGAACAGGGCGGCGAGTGCGGCTTCGTCCTGTTCGGACAGTTGGGCGTGGGCGGGCAGAATGAGGGTGGTCATGGATTGATTTCCCCGCGGGGAAGGACTGTCTGGCTAGATAGCTGGCTAGATGGATGCGCTGTCATGTGGACCCTGCAGGATGCGAAGAACCGGTTTTCCGCCGTGGTCGAGGCGGCGATGGCGGGCCAGCCGCAGGCGGTGTCGCGGCGGGGCAAGCCGGCGGTCGTCGTGCTGGCAGCCGAGGAATATGCGCGGCTGCTGGTCGAGGCGGGCGAGCGGCGCGAAAGCTTTGCCGAGCATCTGCTGCGTTTTCCGGGCGAGGATGTGGATCGTCTGGCGGCGCGGCCCCGGGACGTGGCGTTCTGATGTGGCTGTTGGATACCAACGTGATTTCGGCCGTGCGCCGTGCGGATCGCGCGCCGCAGGTGGCGGCCTGGCTGCGGGGCAGGGCAGAGCGTGACCTGTTCCTGAGCGTCGTCACGCTGGGCGAGATCGAGCGGGGCATTCGCGCGCAGGAACGGGCGAACCCGGCCTTTGCGGCGGATCTGCGGGTCTGGATGGACCGGACGGTGCGGCTGTTCGGGGATCGGCTGCTGCCCTTTGGCGCCGAAGAGGCACTGGTCTGGGGGCAGCTGTCGCATCGCATCGGCCATGGCGGCGCGGACCTGATGATCGCGGCCACGGCGCTGGTGCGCGGGGCGGTGGTGGTGACGGGGAATGTGGATCATTTCCGTCCCACCGGCGTGGCGCTGGAGAAC